>NZ_SLYB01000013.1 GCF_004340985.1 Cricetibacter osteomyelitidis | reverse complement strand
GCGCCAACGGAACGTTGGTTCAGAAGTTTTAAATATGAATGGATGTTGGAAAACTATCCTTCATTTGAAAGCTCGGTAGCGGACACGAAAGATTACATTATGTATTATAATTATGCTCGTCCACATCAATATCTTGATGGACTCACTCCGATTATTTAAAAACAACCTATCAGGGACTGAAAAATTTGTTGACCACTACACTATTTCTTAAATGAATTTTTCCATCTTTATCCCGGATTAAGATATTTGGTGCGGAAACATTAATAAGATTTCCATTCTGATCTTTTTTAGGTTCTCCCCATAATTCCACATACTCTTTATACTCTAGGTTTTTAATTTTCTTACCATTTTGATCTAATAGCGGTTGATTATTATCTCCCTTCAAAAATTCATCTGGCACTTTTCCATAATATCCACTATGTGAATAACAAAGTTTTCCGCAAGCGCCACCTGTCACCGTATTACCACCTAAAATCACCGGAGGCAAGGCGACAAAATCCTGATTGTGAGAAGCCTGGCCAAATGTAGTCGATACACCATTCTTGTTTACATAACCGTTGTTTTCTAATACACCGTAGTAACGTTCCGCATTTGCCGCAGCTCCGACAAAACGAACTTTTTCTAACGGTATTGGTATCGGTTTGCCATTCTTGTCTTTGAAATGATTATTGGTATATTGCAGTGAGACACTTTCCGTTAAAGAGCCTCGACTATGGTTACTTTTCTCCAATGTTAACCCCTTTATTGCAGCATATTTATTCAATAGCATGTTGGTTCTTTCCGCATAGGTTAACGGCAATTTAGCTCCGATAGTTTCGTTCAATTTATCATATGAAGCATAAAATAATACTTCGGAAAGAAACGGTATTCCTTCATAACTTGGACTATTCAATACAACATAAAGATTACCGTTTTCTGCAGCATCTGGATTTTGTTTCACTGCATTACGGAAAGCTTCATATTTACTGTTATAGATCCCCGGATTAGAAATAATTACATTTTTGCCATTCTTATTTTGAATTTCATTAATGTCGTAAATTTCTCTAGCTCCGCCCTCCCATTCTGTTTTTCTGGTTTTATCATCCATCTCTCTACAATAGCGTTGAGCTACACCACCTGAACAATCAACTTTATAAACAGAACCGGCTGTAATATGAGTTCCTGCATTTTTGGCATAATCTGCGTGTTGTGCCGTAACTTGTAATGCAGCTGTTGAAATACTATTTGTAAGCCCCCATGCGGTCCCTAAGGCGGTATCTATATAACTTGTTAATTGTGATAAGTTATGAGCTTGATTTTCCAATTCTTTTGATTTTTCTGTTTCGTTTCCACCGTTTTTGTAACGCTCTAATTTAGCTTCTGCAAAAAGTTTATCTGCTTTAGCAAGTAATTCAGCCTTAATATCCTGGCGATTTTTATCAAATTCTTGAGTAACTTTAACTTGTGTATTAAGCTCTTTTTGAACCCGATCTTTATCAAAATTATTGGTTAAAACTCCTGAGTTTTCTGCTGCATTTTCAGTCATGATATTGGTTTTAATAGCAGATAAAGTCTCTGCAATAGTTTTTCCTGTGTTTTCAAACTGAGTTTGGCTATCTTTAATTTTTATATTTGCTGTATTAATGCCGCTTTTAGTTACACTTGATTGGCTATCTTTATCATAACCAAAACCTATAGATTTATTGACAGAAAGAGTTCCTTCTGTGTGAGTTGTAACATCTCCAGTCTGCACATCAACCGTTTGTACTTGATTATTACTTCCTAGTGACATTAAATTCACCCCCCCCATTTCTTTTGCCGATTCGCCACCGCCAACGGTTGCAGAACCGGAAACCCCAAACGCCGAACCTTTATAGTTAGCATGATTTTCAATATCTGTTGCAGATAATGTTCCTGTGCTAAAACTGTTTTTACCGCCTTGTTCGGCTTTTTCACCGGATGTGACGATACCACCGGTAAGTGCGGTGTGATTACCGACATTAATTTGATAGCCGTCATCACCGGCATAAATCCCCGATTGTTCCACCACACTGGCATAATCCGCATTGATTTTGGATTGATTGTAACTTGCTGAGCCTGAAGCACCATAGCCTACCGTGACTTGTCCGCTCACGTTCATTTGTTTACCTTGATATTTCATTGTATCTTGCAAACTTTCAATGGTGAGATTTTCGGCATTTAATGTCACGCTTTTGCCTTGCACTTGTGCACCTTTTAATGTTGCGTTATTGCCGGCATTAATGGTGGTTTGACTTGAACTATCGCCAAGATGGGCATGGCGATAAGTCACATCATCACCGTTGCCATAGCCTTTGCCGTAATTACCGCCTGCGGTAATACCGAAAGACACGCCATTACCCACCGCAATGGCAACACCGGCATTAAAACCGCTGGATTTATTTTGAGTGCGTTCTTTGTGGGTTTGTTGTTGAGCGTTTAAATTAATATCGTTATCCGCTGTCAGTGTTGTGCCTTGTTTACCGCTGACATCGGAACCGATAATATTAATATTGGATTGTTTATCGGCTCCGGTTGCAGTAATAGTGACGTTACCACCGGCATTCACTTGGCTGTTATTGGCAGTTGAGCCTTCGGTATGATGAGTGTCAACATTTTTTTGTTCACCGTAAGTAATAGAAACACTGACTGCTTCAGTCGGCACAGTACCATTTTGCATTAATTCGCCAAGCTCTTGACCTACTTTACCTAAGGTTTGTCCGGCTCGGTATGCGCCCCAGCCGGCATTGGCTGCTGCCATGGCATTAATACGGTCATCTTTGCTTTCACCGACGGTTTTAACCGCTTCGGTAACGCTTTTTACGGCGTTAATTGCGGTTTGAATCGGTGTGTTGATAGCAATAGTCAGCCCTTTCTTTTCATATGTCTGTTTATAATTGGTTTTATATTTATCACTTGCCGCTAACACATCCACATGTTGTGCCTGAATAGTCACATCACCATCAACAGCGGTTACGCTGCTCGCACTTTGGCGGTAGTTTTCATTTGCCAGTAGAGTAGTATTACCGCTTAAACTGCCCACCTGACTTTGTGTTGCGGTATATTTGGTTTGGTCGGTTTCGGTAGTGAGTTTACGCTGCCCGATACTAAAACCAAATCCACCACCGCCCATTAAGCCTGATTTTTTGGTTTTCTCAAAATCCTGTTCAAAAAGACGATTTTCCGCTTCTTGAATGTTGATATTTTTCGCTGTTGCGGTGAGATTATTTTCAGCAACAACATTTGAACCTTGGATGGTCATATTGCCTTTATTTGCTTGTAATAAGACATTATTACCGTCAATCGTTGAACCTTGAGCAACGTCATAGGCATGGTCATGTTTGCTAACCGTTATGGTTGTTTGTAGCATGCCGTTATGTGTACTTTTTGCACCGAAAGAAAGCTGCTCTTGACTACGTCCTTCCTGAATTTGCACATCGCCATTGATTGAACCGATGGCAACGGTGCCGTTATCGCTATGTACACTTGCCTGGCGAAGTGCGGTGTGATTTTCACTAATAATGTTCACATCATTTTTAGCCTTGAGATGACTGCTAATTTCCTGTGTTTGGTCTAAGCGGTAGTAGTTATCCGCATCGGCATTATAATGCTGTTTATTGGCAGTACTAACCGTACCGAGTTCAACATTATGCCCTTGAATATGAATCACATCGGCATTCACATTGGCGGCTTTCAATACCACATCTTTCGGGCTGAAAATCGTCAATTTACCGTTCACATCAATGTCAGCACGGCGGTCAATATTCGTATGAGCAAAGGCATTACCGAATATGTCGTGATTTTCGGCGCTACTTGTTTGGCTGGCGATTTCAATCCCTTGCTTACCAATAAGCGTAGCGGAATCTAAGGCTTGAATTTTACCTCCGAGATTTACTAACGTTTGCTCGGCACTCAAATTGACAGTATTACCTAATACCACGCCGTTATTAGTAATATTATTGGCTGAAAGTGCAGTTAAATCCCGTCCTGCAATCATGCCTGTATTGGTAATATTACCGTTAATATTGCCCACAATTTCCCGAGCGGAAATTAATGCACCTTGGGTGGTGACATCAAAATTGCGAGCCACGAGATACACTTGCGGTGTTAATACCGTTAAGGTTTTACCGCTTGGTAGTGTGACTTCTTTATTAACCAACCACACCATATCGGAAGTCAGTTCTGCCATTTGTTCAGCGGTTAATCCCACACCTGGTGTCAGCTTAAATTTATCCGCATAATAAACACCGCTATCCATCAGGGCTTTATATTGTTCAAAGTCCGAACTGTAATTATCTAAAAAGCGGCGACCGGTAAGCTGGTTGATTTGTTCATTTACTAAACGCTGTTCATAGAAGCCGTCACCAAGGCGTTTTTGTACATTGTTATGGTCGTAACGCAAGGCATTAAACATATAATCAGAACTAAGCCAGCGTTTGCGGTCGGTAAATTGGCTGTCCGTTTCGACCACATAGCCATTTGGTGCCTCCGGATTAATTTGATACAGGCTGGCTTTAGGCAAGGTGATTTCTGCCAAATGGGTCTTGATTATCGGTTGAGTACCGTCGGCTAAGTTTTCAGTGTGATTTGCTGAAACTTGTCCGGATATGACCGCACTTACAGTCGGGAGGGTTAATGTCACAGGTGCTGAATTTGATTGGCTATCAATCGTGGTATTTGTGCCGACGATTTCATTGCCAATATCATTTAATACTTTATTAAACGTGAAATGTTCTGTTGGATGTATGTCATTTATATTGCCTGACCCTTTGCCATAAACCGCCCAGCGTTTTTTGCCTCTGGCACCATAACGGTGACGCTCTTTTCCAAAACTTTCCCATTTACCTGTATCAGTAATATCGATGTTACCTTGAATATCAATATTTTTTAAGGTAATCCCACCGGCAGTTAAATCGCTGTTATTTTCATTACGAGTAAAAATACTATCGCCTAATAATAGCGTTTTACCGATGGATAGGGTAGAAGCGTTATTTTCTAAATTTGAGCCTGAAAGCGATAAATCACCACCGATCAGAATTTTAGCCGGATCACGATATTCGATCGTACTTGTAACGGTATGGCGGTTATAATTCCACGTTGTCCAATAACGAGAAGCGATTCTTTTACCGTCTTTTAAAATCAAATAAGAGTTAGAGTCTCTTTTACTGTTATTTTTTAGATCAAAATGTCCTTGTTTACCTTGACCATTCTGTAAAACATAACGTGTTGAAGTTTTTGACGGTGCATATTCAATAATGCGCTCATTCGTGTGATATTCCCCCAGTTTTAAATGGAGATCATGATTAAATAATCGCTGCGTTTTAATATCACCATTACCTAACGCTTCAATGGTGGCACTACCGTTATCCACTAATTTGGCATGGCCGGTCGCTTGATTTTGCTCATTTAATTGACCGCCAACGGCAATATCGCCAATACTGAATATTAGGCTATGATCTTGATTGGTTAATATACCTACACCTAAATCTAAACGCTTACGAGCCGCAATCGTAGCGGATTTTTCATCATTATTGAGATTATTAAGGTTATCAGCTTGAATGGCTAAATGATCACCATAAATTCGACCGGTAGCAATATTATTTAATGTGCCGGTTTTGATGATATTTTCTGTGCCGTCTAATAACCCGTAGTTAGTGACAGTCTCCGTATTAATTAATGTGCGATTTGATGAAATTTCTGCATTGGCATGATTAATCAAATTCTTTGCAGTAAATAAGGCTTGATTACCTACCACTTGTTTGACGTTATTGAGCAAATCGCCCTGTGTGCTAAAAATCAAATTATTGCCAACCTGGAAAGCCCGATTTAATGTGAAACTATCCGTGAGTGCGATTTCCGCATCCCCTTGTGTTTTGATCGTGCCTTCATGTTGTAAGGTTTTTGCTTTTAAACTCAGTTGTTGACCAGCCTCAATCGTGCCATCTTGGTTATCAACCATTAAATGATCAGTTTGTGAATGAATCTGAACGGTTTTTCTTGCCAAAAATTCACCAGCCTGGTTATTAAGCTGATTTTTAATTGCGGCAGAAATGGTATTTGTGGCATAAATGCCGCCTTGTTGATTATTTAATGTATCCGCATTTAGTTGAATATTTTTAGCTTGTAACCCTTGTGTCGGCTTAGTATCGGTTGCCACAGTTTGTTGGTTATTCAGCTGTGCTACAGTCACAGTTAATGTATCCGTTGCACCAATCAATGAACCTGTTTGACCGTTTTTCTGGTTATTAATTGTGGTCGCATTGAGATGTGTATTTGCCCCCCAAATCGTACCGCGTTGGTTATCTATTTGTGCTGCTTGAATTGTGGCTTGTTGTTGCGCATTAATTACACCTTGGGTATTTGTCAGTGCCTGGGCGTTGACAGTTAAATTTTGTGCCGTCGCAATTTTACCTTGCGTATTATGCAATGTTGCACTATTAATGACTAAATTACCTAAAGCAATAATACCTTTTTGTGTATCACTATTTGTATTGGTTTGCTGATTGAGTAGGTTGTGATTGCCGGTATCAATATGCATATTGCCAATGCTTTTAATAAGACCATTGGTATTGGTTAATTGAGCGGTTTGTAATTTAAGTGTGTTATTGGCAAATAAAGTGCCTTGCGTGGAATTAAATTCGCCCGTTGTATGAATATTAAGACTACGTCCGGCAATGAATTGTCCATCAGTATTATCCACATTTTCAGCATTCAGATTAAAATTACCGCCCGTACTCAATGTACCGCCTTGATTTTGAATAGAACGTGCATTTAAATTAAATTCATCGGTGCCTGATTGCAGCCACACCGCATGTTGTGTATTTAAATCTTGTTGTGAGGTTTGAATACGGTTTGCCGTCAGTTGACTGTGTTGCGTTGACAGGGTTTGAGGTGTAGAAATCTGCAGATTTTCCACCGCACTTAACTGAGCGTGGTTTGCTTGTACATCACCGGATTTTGCCTGAATCGCAATATCATAGGCATTATTTTTGCTGTTATCTAAATTGACAGATTGCGCAGCAATATTGAGCTTTCCAGAGGCAATATTCCGACCGGCAAGTTGTGTAGTCTTGTCTGCCTGAATATCAATATTTGCGCCTTGTGCGGTTTGGCTGTCTAATTGACGGGTTTCGCCATGGGCGGTTGGGGTAGTGGTCACACCGGCGGCAATCAGTGAGGATTGTGTTGATGTTACTTCAGCAGCTTTATAGCTGATGTTGCCTTTTGCCACGGTTTCCCCGTGTTGGCTAAGGGTGTTTTTAGCGGTTGCCTTGACTTTGCCGATGCGTGCAATCACACTGCCGTTTTGCGTAATATTCGCGTGAGATTGCAATTCAACATTCTGTGTTTTTGCTTCAATACGCCCGGTGTTTTCAATGTTTTTTGGGGTTTTCAGCGAAATTTGTTGTTGAGCGTTTAATGTACCGGTGTTGACGATTTTACCTTGAGCATCAATCGTAAGCCTGTCGTGACTCGCCCCGATATGTCCCGCATTGCGTACACCTAAGCCTTGTTCTGTACCCACCAAGTGAATTTTGCCGGCATACATCCCGCCCAGCTCGCTCACATCAAGGGCAAAGTGCGGTGTGTTTTCAGCGAGTTTTTTTGCATCAATACGGGTGATGGTTAAATCACTGTCGGCTTGAGCAATATCTGCTTGTTTCACCTTGTTGGCTCCGGTTACCACATTGAGCTTTTTACCAGCCCATACGCCGGCATTGATTTCGGCTTCACGGGCTAAAATATCGGTGTAATCCACGCGACTGTTATCCAAGCCTTTGCCGCTGATTTTCACTTTGCCTTTTTCAACCTTGAAACCGTCCACCCGACCGTCTTTAATCTGTGGCTTACCGGTGGTTAGCGTTGAGCGAGTGGCATTAATGGTGCCGCAGCCGTCGCAATGTAGTCCGTTCGGGTTGGCAATAATCACTTCGGCTTTTTTCCCTGCCACTTCCAGATAGCCTTTAAGCCGGCTCGGATTGGTGGAGGTGACTTCATTTAAAATCACCTTGGCTTCACCGCGGGCAAGATAAGGATTACTTTGTACCAGCCCGGCTTGTTGGGTTTTGGTGGCGTTGTAACTGTTATTTAAAATGGCACCTTTGGTGTCCACATTAAAATCCCGGTATTTATTATGGGATAAGCCTTTTTCATTCGGCGTTTGAATATTGACCTGCGGAAGACCGTTTGCGGTTTGTAATACGATAGGTTGCTGATTTTTACGGGCATTCGGGTCGGCTTTAATGATTAAGGTATCGGAAAGGGCAGAGGCGGAAAAGGTCACGAAGCCCAAGGCACAGAATAAACTGAATGCTAACGGTTTTAAGGTGGCAAAAACAATGTCAGAATTGACCGCACTTTGTGGGGATGTTGATTTATCTGCCGATTTTGCTAATTCGGATGTGACGATTAAGCGTTGCCGTGTTTTGCTGAAAATCACACGAAAGCATTGTTTATTCATAAAAAACTCTTTTTATTTAAAAGTTAATTAAAAATTAATGCCGATATTAAAACCGGTGACTGTATTGGACGTTCTAAATCCACTCGGTTTACTGATAGGGCGACCGATAAAGACGTCATAATAAATATGTTTCCAACCGCCACGTAAGCCAAGGGCAGCACCCATTAAGTGATGGCCAAGCCGCATATCCTCATCACGCCCCATCACTCGACCACCGTCTAAGGCGAAATAAATCCATTGTCCTTTATTTGCCACATTCCAACTGAGTTCATTACGCCACAGCCAACCACGTTCACCGGAAAGGGTGAGTTCACCATCAAAACCACGTACGGTATAACGCCCACCAATGCTAAACCTATCTTGCTGAATCAGCGCAGTTTTATTCCACTGTGCAGACCAATCCGTATTAAATACCCAAGGTTGATTACCGATATTAAAGGGATAATTGAACTCAATAGCGACAGTGAAAATTTGTGGGCGTGAGGTCCCTTTGCCCTCACGTTCCTCAGGTGCCGACATTGCACGACGAGCACCGGTTCCCCATTTAAAACCGCCGGAAAGTTTAAGTGTTGCCGTATCAATATATTCAATATGGCTAAGGTTTAGCTGCCAACCTGCCATACGACGGCGTTGTACGTCGATTTCCGCATCATCAATATAATTTTGTGAATGACGAGACCAAAATCCGCCGGAAACGGTGGTTTTACGCACAGCATCACGGTAGAGCAAATAAGCCAGATTGACGTTGGTATATTCACTGCGACCGGCATAAATATAGCTGTTATTAAAGGCAGCAAAGACCTCTTGGTGATAACGTGTTTTATACAGGGAAGCGGAGAGTGTCCAGTAACCAAAGGGGATAGAATAATTGAAGCCGTAATTTTGTGTGGCTCGACGACCGTCATCATCGGTATGACGTTTTAAACTATGCGTGAAGCTGCCGTAAAATAAGTCATTGGCTGAAAATAAATTATCCCATGATAGCACAGCGGAGCCTTGCCATTTGCCGGTAGATTTTGAACCGGAATCGTCCAGACTTAAATTCAGGCGAAAAGGAAAGCGTTGTTGATAGGTAATTTTAATATCGCTTTCGCCTACTTGTTCACTGTTTTCAGACGGCAGGATTTCAATATTGGCATCAGCGGTAGGAACACGTTTGAGATTTTCTAAACTTTGTTCAATGTCTCGTACATTGAGCACATCACCTTGAGAAAATGTTGTGGCGGTTTTGGCAGTGAGTTTGCTAAACCACGGCACACGGCTGGCATCCGCCACAATGGTATGTCTTACTTTGCCCGGAATAACGGTTAAATGAAACACACCTTGAGTTAAATCCTGTTCACCGGCAACTACACGCGTGGTGACATAACCTCGCTCAATAATATTATTTTGGATTTGCTTCATCAACACACCCAAGCCCTCACCACCGAAACAATGTGGCAGTTTTAATTTTAATTGATAGATGGCTTTATTGAGTGCCCGGTAAAATTGGCTTGGTTTGAGTGTTTTGTCAGTTGAATAATCGGAAAGCAAAATTTGATGGATAGGGTAACAAGGTGATTCATTGGCAGGCAATGCAGTAATTTTTTCTGTCGATACATCCATACGCACATCGGTGTGCGGACTAAATTGTTAGGCTTGGTGCTGAATTTGCTCGGTTTGGCGTTGTTGCTGAGCGGCATCAAGGCGATTAAGCGCGGAAATCTCCGGTTCGGCGGCATACAGTAAGGGGGAAATGGCGCCTAATAATGCGGCCATGAAAGAAAATTGTTTCATTTCAACTCTACCCAAATAAAATTAAATAGTTAATTGTGTTTATTGACAAAGTCAATAATTTTAAACGCTCTCCCGTAAACGGGAGAAGGTTTGGCAGCAATCTGAATCAAATAGTTGATTGGGCGTAGTATAGCGAGGGGGATAAGTCCTGTAAATACTGTATTGAAATGAATTATCAAAAAGAGCAATCGGCTCAATATAGCCTGTCCCGTAGTCGAATCGAGCTACATGGCTTTGCAATCCGGTAACCGCTTTGCTAACACGCCAAGGCAGGTTAATTATAACGGTTTATTATTCGGTTAAATTTTCTGTTCAATCAAACCGGCAATTTCCGGCATTACGCCCCGCCATAATAAAAACGAATGTGCCGCTTGAGCCACTAACATTCCGAAACCATCGTTGATATTCATAACACCGAGAGATTTAGCATAGGCAATAAACGGGGTGTCCGTTTGTTTGGCGTATTGCATATCGTAAAGTGCGGTAGCTTTTTGCAGAATTTCGGGGTTGATTTCCACCACTTTGCCTTGCAATCCTAAGGATGTGGCGTTGATCACTACATCAAATTGTTGCACGGGAATATCCGCCAATTCCATCGCTTGAATGTTGCCGTATTTACTGAATTTTTCCGCTAAATTGGCGGCTTTGGCTAATGTGCGGTTTGCCAATGTGATATTTTGTTGAGCTTGCAATAGCGGTAATAACACGCCTTTGGTAGCACCGCCTGCCCCTAAAATTAAGATTTTTTGATTTGGTTTGAGCCGATTTAAGCGTTGCAAATCCGTCACCAAACCGGCTCCGTCGGTGTTGTCGGCGTACAATCTGCCATCGTCTAAACGTTTTAAGGTGTTGCAGGCCTCGGCGGTTAAGCAGCGTTCGCTGTGTTCGTCCGCCAGTTTGAATGCCCGTTCTTTAAAAGGCGCGGTGATATTACAGCCTTTTGCTCCTTTGGCAAAAAAGTTTTTCAGTTGCTGTTCAAAGTTTTGTTCATCGCCTAACATTGCTCCGTATTCCAATATTTGCCCGGTTTGTTCCGCAAAGATTTTGTGAATCTGCGGGGATTTGCTTTGAGCGATGGGGTTGCCCCATACGGCGTATTTGTCTATTGTCATTCGGTTTAACCTTGTCTAATTATTTGATCGGTAAAAATATCACGAATTTCCGACGGTCGCTCGGCGTTGCCGACATCCATATCCAACACGGGAAAATTCTCGCCAAATTGCGACCGCACTTGTATTGCCGTTTTGCACGGTTCGAAGCCGGATAAATTGGCACTGGTGGAGGTGAGCGCAAAACCGGTTTGTTCACATAATGCAACAACCGCAGGATGACGGCACAACCGCACCGCAATGCTGTCGAACCGACCGGTCAAATATATCGGCACATCGGCTTTGGCGGGCACAATCCAAGTGACGGGATGAACATAAAGTGCGGTTAATTTTGCTAAATTTTTTTCATTTAACTGATTTTCATCAATAAAAGGCAGCAGTAAATCGAGGGTTGGGGCAATTAAAATCAGGCCTTTTTCTATCGGGCGATTTTTCAAAATTAACAGATTTTGTACCGCACTTTCGCTGTGCGGATTACAGCCCAGGCCGAACACCGCTTCGGTGGGATAGGCTACCACTTGCCGTTGTTTCAGTTGTTCGACGATTTGTGTGATGTTCATTTTCTATTTTTCTACTGTGAAGAGATGCCGGCAGGCACGTTTTGCACATTGCCACGTAATATATTGCTCCGATTGTTTCTTTATCGTGCAAAGTTCGCCACCGCATTGCGGGCAAGTAATCAAATGCGGTTCGTTGCTTAAGGTGAATTTGCATTTCGGGTAGTTGTCGCAGCCGTAAAAGGTTTTGCCTTGTCGTCCCTTGCGGGCGATTAAATGCCCTTTGCCACATTCGGGACAGGGATATTGCGGAGTTTCAGACTCCGCTTGTTCATGCACAATAAAATGACAGGCGGGATAACCGCTGCAACCGATAAACATCCCGAAACTGCCTTGTTTTAACTGCAAATGTTCACCGCATTCAGGGCAGGATTCCGTTAATTCTTTAATGATTTTATGCTCGGAATGACTGTGCAAAGGCTTTAAATAATCACAATCCGGATAGGCCGAGCAACCTAAAAACAAGCCTTTTTTGCCCTGTTTCAACTGCAACGGCGAACCGCATTGCGGGCAGTGCTCTTGCTGTTTGCTTGGGGTAAAAAGAGATTGATTCATCGCCGTTTCCTAAAGAACTGTACCGAGTGAAAATATATCACATTAGGATCCGTTGTGCTATGATAGAAACCGCCTATCCGGTTTAAATTAAAGAGAAAATAAGAGAAAATAATGCAAAAATATCGTGGTGAAATTTTAATGTTTGTGGTGGCGTTTATTGCTGCAATCGGATGGTTTTTTTCTAAAGAAGCTATTGAAGAAATGCCGTCCGTGGGTTTTATCGGCTTGCGTTTTGCAGTTGCTACGCTCATTTTTTTACCTTTTTCATTTTCACAGTTAAATACGCTCAATAGTTCTCAAATATTGCGTGCCGGTGCCGTAGGATTGGCACTCACCTGTAACATTACCATCTGGGTTTTAGCCATTACATTTAGCACTAATTTTGGTGAAGGCGCATTTATTATCAGTTTGGCGATGTTGATCGCACCTTTATTGGCATGGCTGGCATTTAAACAAAAACCGGCCCGAACCTTTTGGTTGTCCATGCCCATAGCAATGATTGGTTTATTTGTATTAACCGGCAGTCAATTTGGCGATTTTGACTTTGATATCGGCACAATTTTGTTTTTTTTCACCGCACTTTCTGCAGCGGTGTTTTTTGTTTTGAGCAGCCAATATGCGAAAAATATTCCCACAATGGCATTATTAACCGTTCAATTTAGTCTTGTTTGCCTTGTGTGTTGTGCTTATTCATTTTTCTTTGAAGATTGGCCGCAATCCATTTCATTTGAGACTTGGTGTTGGTTTGCGGCCAGTACGCTGCTTGCCACCAATTTTCGCTATTTTTTACAAATTCAAGGCTTGCGTTATTGTAATATCGTCACCGCTGCTTTGATTATGGTATTGGAACCGGTGTGGACGCTGACTCTCAGCGTATTGATTTTAGGTGAAGCCTTAACGGTGGCGAAAACTGTCGGTTGTTCATTGATTTTAACCGCAATTATTGTCTATCGCTTGCCGAGTTTATGGAGAAGATAATGAAAATAACTATCCCGATGCTGGGTATCAGCGGTTACAGCGGTAGCGGCAAAACCACATTATTGGAAAAAATCCTACCGCACTTAATCGCCCGCGGCGTGCGGGTGGCGGTGATTAAGCACACGCACCACGATGTACAAACCGACAAACCGGGCAAAGACAGTTGGAAAATGAAAGAAGCGGGAGCCGCTCAGGTGCTTGTCACCTGTGATCAGCGTTGGGCGTTGATGACGGAAACTCCGCAACCGGCCACGTTAGATTATCTGGCACAGCAATTTGATCCGCAACTCACGGATTTAATTTTGGTGGAAGGTTTTAAGCAGGAACCTATCGCAAAAATCCTATTGCATCGTCAAGCAATGACAAAACCTTTGCCGGAATTAGACGAATATACAGTTGCCGTCGCAACGGATTATGCGCTTGCCACCAATAAAGTGCGGTTGGATATTAATAATATTGAGCAAATTGCTGAATTTATTATGAGTTGGAATATGAAATGACAGAAACAGAGAATTTTAAGGGGCTGTCTTGGGTAGCGGCGATGGCGTTTTTTATGCAGGCGTTGGATACCACGATTTTAAATACTGCATTACCTGCCATTGCGAAAAGCCTGAATGAATCGCCGTTGGGCATGGAGTTGGCGGTAATTAGTTATGCCTTAACCTTAGCGTTGTTAATTCCTCTTAGCGGTTGGCTGGCGGATAAATACGGCACACGGAATATTTTCCGCGGAGCGGTGCTGTTATTTGCTTTGGGATCGCTGTTTTGTGCCATGTCCGGTTCATTGAATATGCTGATTGCTTCCCGCGTGCTGCAAGGTGTGGGCGGTGCGTTGATGATGCCTGTGGCTCGCCTGGCGATTATTAAGCGGGTACCGAAAAAGCAATTAATCAATGTGTGGAATTTTATGGCGATGGCGGGTTTGATCGGGCCGATTTTAGGTCCGATTCTCGGCGGTTGGTTGGTGACTTACGCCACTTGGCATTGGATTTTTCTGATTAATCTGCCGATTAGTATTGTAGGAATTTTGGTTGCCAACCGTTTTATGCCTGATGTGAAAGGGAAAATTACCAAACTGGATGTGGTGGGATTTATTCTGTTTGCCGGTGGTTTGGTGGCGTTAACGCTGGGGTTGGAATTAATCGCTGAACAAACGCCGAAAAAAATGACCGCACTTATTATCAGTTTAATCGGTAGCAGCTTGTTGCTGGCTTATTATCTTTATTCTAAACAGGCAAAAAATCCTTTGTTATCACTGGCGTTGTTCCGCATTCGTAGTTTTCGGGTGGGAATGCTCGCTAATTTGCTGTTGCGTCTATGCGGTTCCGGCGTGCCGTTTTTATTGCCCTTAATGCTGCAGGTGAGTTTCCACTATCGTGCGGATACGGTGGGGTTATTGATGACACCTGTTGCTATTTGTTCCATTATTACTAAGCCTTATATTCCAAAAATTCTAAAATTTTTCGGTTATAAAAAAGCCTTAATTTACACCGCACTTTTGATGTCTGCCAGTGTTGCGTTATTGGGAGGCTTAAACGTAAATACCCCGTTGTGGCTATTAATTATGTTGGTAGCATTTTACGGCGGTTGTATGTCGATAATGTTTACTTCCATCAATACTTTAACCATCAGTGATTTGGATGATAAAGACGCCAGCAGCGGATCGACGTTTTTAAGCGTAATTCAACAGGTGGGAATGAGTTTTGCCATTGCCTTGGCTTCCGTATTATTGGGTATATACCGCTTATATATCGGCGGCAGCGGTGAGCAGTTACAACAATCTTTCAGTTATACGTTCTTTAGTTCGGCGGCGATCGGTTTATTATTGCTGTGGACGTTAACTTATTTACGTAAAACCGACGGCAGTAGTTTGCATTAATTACTTTGAGTTATAACAAATAAAATATTGTTATTTACAATATTCCCCTTTGGCTATATCTTTAACAGGATATCAACTCAATCCACTCCATGAGGAGGAATAATAATGAAATTAACGACTAAATTATCGCTTGCGGCGGTAGCGTTTTCCGCTGCGGGGTTTGCTCAGGCTGATGTCACCTTTATTAACTGTACCAGCCGTTCGCCGTCGGGTTTTAGCCCGGCGTTGGTGATGGACGGTATTTCCTATAACGCCAGTTCGCAACAAGTGTTCAATCGCTTGGTGGAATTCAAACGCGGTTCTACGGAAATCGAACCGGCATTGGCGGAAAGTTGGGATATTTCTGAAGACGGTTTAATTTATACTTTCCATTTACGCAAAGGCGTAAAATTCCATTCCAATAAGGCATTTATTCCAAGCCGTGATTTTAATGCGGATGACGTGGTGTTTTCTTTTATGCGTCAGTTAGATAAAAATCATCCTTATCATGGGGTATCCAAAGGGACTTACCCATATTTCAATGCAATGAAATTCCCGACTTTGCTGAAATCCGTGGAAAAAGTAGATGATAACACTGTGCGTATCACCATTAACAAACCGGATGCGACCTTCTTATCCAGCCTGGGTATGGACTTTATTTCCATTTATTCTGCGGAATATGCGGATAAAATGTTGGCAGCAGGTAAACCGGAAACCATTGATACCGATCCAATAGGCACCGGTCCGTTCGTGTTTGCAGGTTATAAAGTGGATCAAGCCATCCGTTATTTAGCCAATAAAGATTATTGGAAAGGTAAAGCGGCTATTGATACACTGATTTTCAGCATCACACCGGATGCGACCACCCGCTATGCGAAATTACAAAACGGTCAATGCGATATGATGGATTTCCCGAATGCATCAGATTTGGAAAAAATGAAAACGGATAAGAAAATTCAATTAATGTCGCAAGAAGGGATGAACGTGGCTTATATTGCATTAAATAACGAAAAAGCTCCGTTTGACAATCAAAAATTCCGCCAAGCCTTAAATCATGCGGTGGATAAGAAAACCATTATAGAGGCGGTGTATCAAGGCGGCGGTATTCCGGCGAAAAATCCGTTGCCACCGACAGTGTGGGGTTATGACGACGAAATCCGGGATTATCCTTATGACTTGGAAAAAGCCAAGCAATTACTGGCGGAAGCGGGTTATGCGGATGGAGTAGAAATCGAATTATGGGTACAACCGGTAGTGCGTGCATCTAACCCGAATCCGCGCCGTATGGCAGAATTACTGCAAGCGGATTGGGCAAAAATCGGCGTGAAAGCAAAATTAGTCAGCTATGAGTGGGGTGATTACATCAAACGCACCAAAGCCGGTGAATTGGGTGCGGGTATCTATGGTTGGTCAGGCGATAACGGCGATCCGGATAACTTCCTATCCCCGTTATTAGGCTGTGAAAACGTCGGTTTCAGCAACTATTCCCGCTGGTGTAATAAAGAATACACTGATTTGTTAAACCAAGCCATCAGCTTAAAAGACAACGTGCAACGTACAACAATCTACAAAAAAACTCAAGAAATCGTTCACGATCAAGCCCCTTGGATCAGCGTAGCACATTCAATCAACTATGCTCCGTTAAGCCTGCGTGTACATGACTATAAACAAAGCCCGTTTGGTTATAGTTATTTCTATGGCACGCGTGTTGAGTAATTGATAGATATGAGAAAGCCTAGCGTTTGCTAGGCTTTTTTACGGATTAAAGACGTTTAAATATCAATGAGGTATTCACACCGCCAAAGGCGAAATTATTGTTCATCACATACTCGGTTTCAATATGACGGCTTGTGTTTTGAATGTAATCCAACTCGCCGCAGCGTGGGTCGATATTCACTAAATTGGCGGTTTGTACGAAGCTGTTATCATTCATCATCGCAATGCTGAACCAGGATTCTAAAGCACCGCAAGCCCCTAAGGTGTGACCGAGATAACTTTTTTGCGAGCTGATGGCAACTCGGTTGCCAAATAGGCGATTGGTGGCGATGGTTTCTGCAATATCACCTTGTTCGGTGGCGGTGCCGTGGCCATTCACATAACCTATCAAAGAAGGCGGTATTGCCGCATCATCTAAGGCAAGTTTCATTGCTTGATACATAGTTTCGCTTTCCGGGCGGGTAATATGTGTACCGTCGCAGTTTGTACCGAATCCGACGATTTCCGCGTAAATTTTTGCCCCGCGGGCTTTGGCGTGTTCGTATTCCTCTAACAATAACATTCCTGCTCCTTCACCGATAACTAAACCGTCGCGGTTACTGTCGTAAGGACTTGGGGTAAGTTTTGGCGTATCATTTTTCAAGCTGGTAGCATATAAGGCATCAAATACATGGGATTCGCTTGGACAAAGTTCCTCGCCGCCACCGGCTAACATCATCGGAATTCGACCGAATTTAATGGCTTCATAGGCATAGCCGATCGCCTGACTGCCGGATGTACAAGCACTGGAAGTAGGTATGACACGACCTTTTAAGCTAAAGAAAATCGCCACATTTGCCGCTGTGGTATGCGGCATCATTCGCACATAAGTATTGGCATTAAAACCGTCGGATTTGCCTAAGCTGATGAGCTGAGCCAAATCGCATACATCTTTGGTGCTACCGGTGGATGAACCGCTGGCTACCCCCATTCTGCCGTCTTTAATGCTTGGATCGTCTGATAACCCTGCATCGGCCAGTGCCATTTCTGCGGCTTCAACGCAATATTGTGATACCGGTCCTAGGCTGCGTAGTTGTTTACGAGTCCAATGATTTGGTGCTTTATAATCGAAAATCGGTGCTGCTAAGCGAGTGTTAAGTTCAGGGAAGCGATCCCAATCGTCCATTCGCACAACGGCGTTTTCGCCGCGATCAAAGAAGCTCCGAATAGTTGCCCAATCACGTCCTAAAGCGGTAATGCCGCCGATACCTGTTATTACAACTCTTTTTAACATAAGCCACCATTCACAGCTAAGACTTGGCGAGTAATATAATTCGCCTGTTCTGACATTAAAAACGATACGGCCGCAGCCACATCCTCCGGTTTGCCCATTCGTTGCATCGGAATGATTTTCAGGATTTCATCAATAGGTACGTTTTCATCTAACATATCCGTATCGATCAAACCGGGTGCGACACAGTTAACGGTAATTTTGCGTTTCGCCAATTCCATAGCCAAGGATTTTGCCGCACCAATCACACCGGCTTTTGATGCACTGTAATTCACTTGTCCGCGATTCCCGATTAAGCCGGAAACCGAAGTAATACACACAATACGACCTGAGGCACGACGGCGGATCATTGGCATCATCACCGGATGTAATACGTTATAAAATCCGTCTAAGTTGGTGCGGAGCACTTGATTCCAATCCTCATCACTTAATGCCGGAAAAGCATTATCGCGGGTTAGGCCGGCATTGAGTACCACGCCATAATATGCTCCATATTGTTCTACATCGGCTTCCAATAAGGCTTTGCATTGGTTGCGGTCGGAAACGTCAAATTGCAAAACCCGGGCAAAACCGCCCGCACTTTCAATCTCCTGTTTCACCGCTTCCGCTTCCTCTATACGGCTACGGCAATGTACCACAATTTCATAGCCTTGCTTGGCAAGTTCTAATGCAATGGCTTTGCCGATACCACGGCTGGAACCGGTGACTAAGACGGATTTTTTCATAGAATATCCTATATTTCTTATTTATTCGGGAATAATTCCGCAATCATTGTATCGGTTTGAGCTTGAATACCTTCATTACGTGCTTTTTGTTTTTCCTCGCCCCGTTGTTTATAGGAGATTGAACCTAGCACAGCAACGCGTTGACCATTTTGCAATTCGTTTAAAATTAATTTGGCACGGCGAACATTGGCATGATTATCTGCTCGCACCGTATAACTCAAACCGTATTTGCAATGTCCGGCATAGTTTTTCATTTTTTCTGACTTAATGCCTTTTTTCTGTAAACTGGTAGCTAAATAATCAGCAAAATCAGGAATTTGTGATTTCACATTACGGATACAAATATGTTTAATATTATTAGGGGTTTCCACCGGGGTGCTGCTAATTGCGGAACAACCAGTTAGTACAGTAATGGCACAAAGGCCTAAAAGTGTTTTTTTCATCATTGTTTCTCTCAAAATAAATTAACATATCTTATTTGGTGCTATTTTTGCGGCAAATCCTCAAGATTATTGGGACTATACACACTCAACGTTGCCCGTGCCAATAAATGATCAGCGGGCAAATCAATGGGCTTTTCACCGCTTATCCAATGCATTGTAGCATTAAATACACCGAAACCGTTACTGTCTTGCAAGGATGATTCCACCTTGATTTGTACTTTACAGTTTATGGGCAAACTTTCACAAAATAATTCATATTTACGGCTGCCAAGCAAGAAGCCCAGTTTAATCGGCTCGCCACGATCGGTGGAATGACAGCCCGACCAAGCCGCCACGCCTTGTGCCATAATTTCAATGGCAATATACATCGGTAAACGTTGGTTTTGCACAAAAATATGCTGTTCGGTGATATTTGCATAGGCCGTCAGGTTGTTTTCATCATAATGTGTGATTTCATCCAACAATACCATTTCACCGGAATGCGGTAATAATTTAGCCACATTTATTATGGGTAACTGCATTCGGTTTCCCCTATCACTAAAATGACATTATTGCCACCAAAGGCAAAAGATGAACTTAAGCCGATACGCGGTCGGTTTTCCGCCCAACGGCTGTGCTCATCAGTGAGTTGAATGGCGGGCAAATTCGTATCAGGCTGATTGTCCCAATGCTGCTTTGGCAATTTTCCTTCAGGATTAAATTCGCGGCTGATAATGCCCCATAAAATAGCGGCTTCCACCGCGCCGGCAGCACCTAATGTATGCCCTGTTAAGGCTTTGGTGCCGGTGCAAGGTACGCCTTGCGGGAAACAATGTGCCATTGCGGTGCTTTCCATTGCATCATTGTGTACTGTGCCCGTGCCGTGCAGGTTGACCCAGCCGATTTGCTCCTCGGCGATACCTGCACTGGAAAGTGCGGTGGAAATTGCAGAAATTGCACCGCTGCCGTCCGGAATGGGAGCAGACATATGATAGGCGTCAGAACTGCTGCCATAACCTAATAAAGGCAAGCCGTTAGGCTCGCGAGTTGCTAAAAATACCGCCGCACCTTCGCCGATATTAATACCGTCACGGTTTGCGGAAAAGGGGTTAGCGACAGACTGCGACAAGGCTTCTAAGGTGTGAAAACCATTAATGGCAAGCTGTGCCAATGAATCCACACCACCGCAAATCACTACATCGCATAAATCGGCCTTAAGCAAGCGTTCTGCACTGATAATAGCTCTCGCCCCGGATGTGCAGGCGGTGGAAATGCTATAAGACGGACCGGTTAAACCATAATGCACCGCAATAAAATCAGCCGGTGAGGACAGCAGCTGAAATTCGTGACAATAGTTGCTGTTTTGCCAGTTTTGCTGTGTGGCATGCTGTTGAAATGCAGGGACATTTTCTTCGTTTCCCGTATTTGTCGTGCCGATAATCACTGCAATACGATCTTTGCCGTATTTTTTGATGGCTTGCCGAATTTGTGCATCCAGCTGAAGCACCGCCGTCCATAATAATTGATTATTACGTGTGCGATAGATTTCTGCGGTATTTTCCGGCAGATCTTGTAAGTTAGGCGTATTTCCCACAAAAATAGAACGATTTTCAATCCATTTTTGACTTTGTTGTAACGGATGCGGTTGATTGCTGAGTAAAAAATCAATATTGGCTTTGAGACTATCGCCCATTGCACTGACTAAACTCGGTTGCTGCAAATAAATCATTGAAAATCCTTTTGCTTAATTTAACGGGATTACACGCCATTTATCCTGTTTAATTTGGATAATGGCTTGTTGTCCCAGATTGGTGATCTGCCAATATTGCTCGACAGCTAAATTTTGGTATAAATCCGACCGCACTTTTTCCGGCGTTTGCCAATATAAAATGGCGGAAAAAAGGCGTGAAGCCTGTGCGTTAGGCGGCAAAAAACCGTCGTTTTGCCAGCCTTTTTCCGTTAGAATTTGGCGTGCCAAAGGAGCACCCAATCCATCGGTTTGCACCCAGCGTTGACCTCTCTGATCAAAAAGCTCAAAAGGTTGCACCACCAACAATGAACTTTCTTGAGTTTGTTCATTCACTAATGAATATTGACGTACTTGCTCCAACGGCGGCACCGATGAAGGCAACACCTGACTTTGTGTGCAGGCGGTTAACAACAAGACGGCGGCGGAATAAAAAAGTGCGGTCAATTTCATTGAAGTTTTACCTTTAATCTTAAATTTAATCTTGTGTTGCTGTGCCGCAAATGTCTGCCAAGGCTTTTAAGCGACGTTCGGATTTTTCCACGTAAGGATTATTGCTATCCCAGGCATAGCCTGCCAAGATAGAACTAATCATTGCACGGATTTTCGGATTCGGATTGCGTTCATAAATCACATCTTGGAAGGAATTATCATACCAACCGAACACATAGGTACGGAAGGTATTAATGCCCACCATTAGCGGTTCCACAAAGTCTTTTTGCCAATCCGTCGGTTCGCCGCGAAGTTGTTTATCTAAGGTTTCCACCGCTAAATCGGACGAGTGCATTGCTACCGTCACGCCCGATGAAAATACCGGATCAAGAAATTCAGAGGCATTGCCTAATAACGCCCAACGCTCGCCGTATAAGGATTTCACATTGGCGGAATAGCCTTGCAATGTGTTAAACGGCGTATCCCATTTTGCATTGCGAATTAAACGGCTTAGCATTGGAATTTCACTGGCGTATTGACGTAAAATCCCTTCGGAAGTCTGTTCTTTGATGTGAGCAAAATTATGCGGTTCGGATACCACACCGATAGAACAACGGCCGTTAGAGAACGGAATAAACCATAGCCACACATCCCGTTGTGTCGGATGAGTACAGATTAAGATTTTATTACGATCAAAGTCGCCGTCTGTAATATTGTCCTCAATATGGGTGAAATGGGCGTGACGCACCGGCAAACAACTTGGCGTTTCCAAATCAAATAAACGGGCTAGTACACGGCCGTAACCACTGGCATCCAATAAGAATTTGGCTGCTACGTTAAATTCCTCACCGGTTTTATCATTACGCACCAATAATTTTGCCCGCTCGCTATTGGTTTCAGCCGCCAGAACGGTATGCTCATACCACACGTCCGCACCTTGTTTTTCCGCTTCATCAATTAACACTTTATCGAAAATGCCACGTTGCACTTGATATGTGGTGCCCGGACCCGGTGTGAATTTATCGGTGAAATCGAAATAAGTGTAACGATTACCCCAAGTAAAGGCAGCACCGTTTTTATGTTGGAAGCCTGCGGCTTTAATGGTTTCAGCCATTCCCGCTTTTTCAATCAGTTCCATACAATGAGGTAGCAGACTTTCACCGATGCTAAAACGCGGAAAGACTTGGCGTTCTAACACAAGCACTTTGTAGCCTTTTTTACGCAATAAACCTGCTGCCACAGATCCGGACGGACCGGCACCAATAATAGCAATATCAGTATGAACGGTTTTCATAATTTTCCCTTATGTGACTCTAAATATGTTGATGTTTGATTTAATTTTACGGCTAATAATAAATTCCACACAATGCCGATGGACACGCTCAGACCGAAATGGGCAACCGCCGTAGTTTGACTGAAAGCCAATAGCACGAATGAAATAAAAGTAGTGGCAGAAGCTAAAAATACGCCGTTCAGGCGTTCTTGTGGCCGGATATTTTTTAACTGGGCGTAAATGGCGTAATCCACACCAATAGCTGATGCCAACAGTAAACCGAAAATGCTGAATAATCCGATTGGCACGTTTAACCAACCAAGCATTAACACGGTCAACAAAACAGACAGCAACGGCACGGCAATAATTTTACCGGCTTGCTTGCGACCATAAACCCGCCATAATAATAACCACACCAATAAAAACGAGACTAATTTTAATCCCGCAGCCTGCCAGCGTGCTTGGTCGAAAGTATGATTTAAATTTTGGCGATAATCAACCCATTGCACGTGATTCAACGGCTCATTAAATTGATCGGCGATTTGTGCCACCGCCTGAATATCCGTTAAATGATTCAGGGTGATCATTGTGGCAACACCTTTTGGCTGCGAACCTAACCATAAATTCGCCCAACGTTCTGCTAAAGGAGAAGCAAGTGCGGTGGAGATATCCACAGTTTTTAATTGTTGTAGTTGCTGAATTTCTTGCTGCCACGCTGATTGCGGTACACCTAATTGAGCAAGCGGGGAATGTGCATCAAATTGTGCGATTTTGCCGAGATTTTGCCGAATTTCACGTTGTTTTTCCACGGAATTTACAAATTGACTGATAGCATTGAAATCGCCTAACTTGCCTTGTTGTTTCATTTGTTCTAATTGTGCGGTAACCTTGGCATCTAAAGCTAACAAATCCGATTCGTTGTCTGCCTGCAAAATAAAAAATTGCCCCGTCGGATTAATCCCTGTTTTTTCTGCAATCTGTTGTGCTTGGCTAAGCCATTGCATTGGCGTAGAAATCCAATCGCGAATATCATCGTGCCACAGCGGTGGTTTAACAAGGCCGGCAATCAGCATTAGTCCAATCACCCAATATATTTTGCTGTTAGCAATGCACCAAAATTGCTCGATTTTACACCGCACTTTTTCAATGATATGCGGTAAAAGTGCGGTCGTTTTTGGCTGCCATTTGGCAAAGCAAAACGGCAATATCCAAAGAGTGCAACAAAAAGCCGACAACAAGGCAAAAATAGAAAATACGGCGGTTTGCTGCAAAATCGTTAAAGGTGTCCACAGTAACATTAAATAGCCGATAATAGTGGTAAACAATCCGATTGCAAAAGGCTTCCACGTAGTACGGATAAAATAAAAAGCCTGCCATTGCGTTTGCCAGCTATGAGCCAACCAATGCAACGGGAAATCAATCGCTAAGCCGATTAAGCTGGTGCCAATCACCAAGGTAAGCAAATGAATTTTGCCGAAAATCAGAATACAGGCGACAGCCCCGCTTGCCAAGCCTAATCCCATTGGCAAAATCAAATACAGTAATCTTACGGTGCGAAACGCCAACCACAAAATTAGTAACATTGCCGATAAGCCAATGGCAGACATTATGCTGCTTTCTTGTTGTCCCTGAGCCTGACCAAGTGCGGCATAAATTGCCCCGCCGGTAAGTAATAATTCGCCTTGTCGGTGCTGAATATGTTGTTGGTTCGTTTGCAGTAAATGTAGTAAATTGCCTTTGCTTGCAGGCTTTAATATTGCCCGCACCAACACCCAGGTTTTATCTTGTTCCTGCACTTGGAAGCTGTTGCTGTTGAGATCTAAGGTAACGTTAGAATGATTGCTTAAGCGGCTTAATATCGCATTGCCGAAGCCAAGCCAATCTTGTGACAGCGGTAATAATGACAAAGCAAAAGGATCGGCGATTTGTTGCGCCCGTTGGGTGAGAAAATCCTGCGGTGAAAGTGCCGCAATGTCTTTTGGCAAGGCCGCGAGGCGAAGTGCGGTCAGATTTTGTTGTAATATTTCCGGTGCTGAATTGGCTTGCCAATCAATCCGTTGAAATAAGTCGCTGTGCTGCCAACTTTCTACCAAATCTTTAGCAAAACTCACCGCACTTTCGCTGTCTTTCGCACCGACTAAAGCGAGAATTTGTTGATTGAGCTGTTGATTGATTTGACTTACCGCTTGCTGTTGCAACGCAGATTGTGATTCCGACGGTAAAAGCGACATTAAATCGCCATCCACCACCGTTCGTTGTTGGGCTGTCCAAATTCCGTAAAAAAGTAATGCAGTGACCGCAATTAAATAACAAATTGCGGCAAATAACGGCTTTTTCTCGGAATTAGAGTGCATTTGGCGGTAGTCCTGTCAATGATTGATTGAGGCGTTGTTGCTGCAATAAAATCCGACTGTTATCACCTTGGGTTTCGTATAGGTCGATTTGTTGCACTGTTTTGCCGCCTTGAATTTCAATTTTATTGAAAATATTTTTAATTAAAAAGGAATTCGGCGTAAGTTGTAATTGCCATTGAGCGGCATTGCCTTGCAGCTGCAAATTAAATTGTTCTTTTAAGCCTTGGGTATTGCCTTCCAATAGGTTTAAAAATAATTGAATCTGTTGAGTTTCCGCTGCAGTAGATTGTTTCTTTTTCGCCCATTGATTATTGATGAGATATTCAATGCCCTGTTGCGGTGTGACACGCATTGTGTTAGTAATCGGCTTTTCCATTTGCCATAGCAAGCCTTTCCCTTGTGCCAACGCAAATTGCCCGGAACTTACGATAGGTTTGTCCAAGCCTTTTAAAAAACGTTGTTGTATAAATTGTCCTTGCACGATTTTGGTTTGACGTAGCTGCTGTTCCAGTTCCGCCACATCGAAAGCGTAAGAACACAAATTAGTAAAAATTAAAATAATAGCGAGTAACTTTTTCATTATATTTCCTATAAATTGATCACTTTTCTCACCGCACTTTGCCAGCTTTCAGGTGTAGTAAATTGCATTTCGTGGGTGATTAAATCCACCGCCACTTGCGTGGTACTGGCTCGGGTTAAACGCTCGCCGCTGGCTTTATCAAAAATAGTGTAATTTACTTTTAAGCGGGTTTCCCATTCCACCAGTTCGGCTCGCACGATTAAATCCGCTCCGAATATTGCCGGTTTCACATATTTTAATTCCACTGCAATCACCGGCCACATATAGCCGCATTGTTTCATTGTGATATAGTTGTAATCCAAAGCATCAAGCAAGGCACAGCGAGCCACTTCCAAGTATTTCACATAGTTGCCGTGCCACACGATATTTAAACTATCCACATCAAAAAATGGTACTTTAATTTCGGTTTCGACCGCAAAACAACCTTTTTTCCGCATTTTATTTTTTCCAAAAAGAATAAAAATTAAACCATTGTAACGGCACTTCTGCACAGCGTTTGGCCAATTCATCCGCAAAACGTTGCGACCAGTATTTTACCGATTCCTCACGTTGACGTTTTCCCCAGTTGATTTTATCCGTCAAACGAGATAAATGCAGTTGATATTTGCCGCTGACTTTATGACAAAACAGCAAATTTACCGGTGTTTTCAGTAAGCCGGCTAATAGCCACGGGCCTTGCGGAAAATCCGCACTGGCGTTTAGAAAATCCACTTCTACGGTTTTTTCACCCCGCACCGGTACGCGATCCGCGGCGATAGCAATCCATTCGCCCTGTGCCACCCGTTCCTCTAATTGCAACATAGTTGCCATATCCAGCTCGCTCACTTGAATTAAATTCAATGTGCTGCCGCCTAATTCTTGTAGCACCGCATTAAAGGCTTCGGCGTGTTTGCTGTGAACCAATACATTGAGTTTCAGCATTTTGTGATGAACGGCTAAGGTGCGGCAAATTTCCACATTGCCCAAATGAGAGCAAACCAGCATTTGCCCGCGTTCGCCGTTACCGCTGTTGCGAATATCCGCATACAAATTATCGGGATCGAATATGGCAATATCCTCATAAGTCAGCCGTTGTTGCCAAACGGCGAAACGATCTTGAATAGCTTCGGCGAATTGTAAAAACTGGGTGAAAACCGACCGCACTTTAAAGGGTGTTTTACCCGTATAAGCCGCTAATTTTTGTTGATATTCCGCAATGGCTCGGCGTTCTTGCGGGGAGGTAAGATAAAAATAGCTTACAATCAACACGGTGATGATTTTCATCATCCATGCCGGAGTATATTTCACTAATAACGCACTGAGTTTGAGAACAAACCGATTGCCACGTTCCCGTTTTTGTGCCCAATGACTCATTATTTTATTCTCAATAATTGTTTGATTTTGTTAAAAATCATTGTAAAAAATAAACGTGAGTGCATTTTGCTAATCAGCAAATTATCCTGCCAGGCTCGGAAATGGGAAACTCCGCCATCGGTATAATGTACGGCAGTGGGTAACCATTGCATTTTGATGCCGAGCCAATGTAAACGCACTAAAATTTCCACATCGAAATCCATAAAATCGCCGATTTCGGCAAAATTTAATCGACTAATCGCTTGCAGCGGATATAAACGAAAACCACACATTCCGTCCGGAATGCTCATTGATAATGTATTGATTGCAATCCAAAAATTGGTAATTTTACGACCGTATAAACGGGCTTTCGGCACATCATTGCCATAAATGGGAATGCCGCAAATCAACTCATTGGGATGGGCTTGGCTTAATTGCAGAAATTGACCGATGTCCGATAAATTGTGCTGGCCATCCGCATCCACTTGCAAGGCATAATCATAGCCTTGTTCAATGGCATATAAAAATCCGGTTTTTACAGCAGCTCCCTTGCCGCCGTTTTGTTCCCGATGAATTACCGTCACGCCTTTTAGGTTTTTTAAGGGGATTAATGCGGCTTTGCTTTCAGTATCGGAACCATCATCCACCACAATGCAATTTAACCCTTGAGTTTGAATTTTTTCTACTACCGCCTCAATGGTAGCCGGGTGATTATAGTAGGGAATTAAAGCTACGGTTTTCATTCTGCCACCTGATAAACAATACGACCGGAAGCACAGGTTAAGGTTTGCTCATTGTCTTGCTTGGTCACACTGAAATTCAGTTTGCCTTTGCAGGCATCCCAACGCAGGTTCACTGTAATGTCATTATCGGGGCGGATGAATTGCTGATATTTTAAATTTTCTACGCCTTTAATATGTGGCGGCAAGCCCAAAGATTCTGCCAGCTGAATCGCCCATTGCAACTGTACCACGCCGGGAACCAAAGGAAAATCGGCGAAATGACCGGTAAAATAGCGTAAATCTAAGGGAATAGTGCCGATAAATTGTTGTTCTTGAGATTGTTTAAGATCCCGGCTCGTCACCGATTGAACCGGTTGCCAAGCAGGTTCTTTCAGTTTATGTTCAAATAACGCTAAGGCTTCGGCTTTAATAATTTTGCCCTGCGTATTACGCGGTAATGCAGTAATAAATCGCCAAAAACGCGGTGTGGCTAAATTGCCTAATTGCTGTTTGAGTTCGGCAGACAACGCATTAATCAAGGTTTTGCGCCCTTTCTCTTGCAAAAAACGAATACCGTCTTGAGTTAATACGGTTAAGGCGATTAAACGGGGTTGTTCCGGATGTTTAAAACAATAACATTCTTTCACCCAATCCGATTGATTTAATTTGTCTTCTACCAAATCCAAGGAAATACGTTTGTCCGCCAGTTTCATTATGCGATCTTGACGACCTTGCAACACAAAGCGGTTTTCATCTTTAAATTCCAGCACATCATTTAAAGACTCTGGCTGAGCGATCCAATTTGACATTACATTGAGTTGATTTTCATTGTGTCGGAATTGCACGCTCGGCATGGCTTGCCATTCAAGCTGCCCTTTGCGGGTGGCAATAACACCGGTTTCTGTGCTGCCGTAAATTTCATCAATGGCTAAACCGTGCTGAGCAAACAGCTCTGCGGTGGTCTCCGGCAACTTCCCGCCGGCAGAAAAAATACGACAAACTTTATCTTGAAATACCGACCATTTATGATGTTCGGCAAAATGATTGAGCAACATCGGGCTGGCAATCCACGTGACTTTGCGATCCGATTGCAAGGTTTGCTCAATCAGCATTTCAGGAAAAATCCATTGTTCCGAACAAATCGCCGCATAAGAAAACAGCGGCAACATAATACAAAATGTTAAGCCGTATAAATGTTGTTGGCTCACCGTGTTGAGAATTAAATCATCAATAGAAATTTTAAAGTGATTTTTCAGCATTTCCGCTTCCGCTTGGAATTGCCACAAGGTTTTCTTAATCAGTTTCGGCGTGCCGCTGGAACCGGAGGTTTTCAGCCACAATACTGCATCGGGTGAAATCGCTTGCGTACTGTCAACGGTTTGTGCCGGTAATAGATTGACGGGATGACGGGCTTGTTCCGTTAAGGAATAAACAGGAATACTGAGAATTAAATTTCCATCGTCCGTTAAACAGTAATCCTGTGCATTGGCCCATTGCAGATTGCTATCCGATAAATCCGGCAAGACAAATATTTCTGCTTGCGTTTTCCAGGCGGCGATTAACGCTTGAATAAAATATTGGCTTTCGCGAAACCACAATACAACTTTGGCTTTTGGCGGTAAATGTGCGGCAAGGGCAAGGGTTTCTGCAGCAAAGTGCGGTGCGTTTTCGCAACGTTTTTCAGCTTGCACGTAATAGGAAAATTGTGACAAATCAAAAGGGGAAAATGCATTCATAGTTATATTTTTAATTTAAATTTGCGATAACACCATTCACCGGCGAACAAGCCGCCCATTAATAAATAGGAAATCAATCCCGTATAAATAGCCCACCAGCTTTTATCCCAATAGATTAACACAATGGTGATTGCTGAGTTAAGCATAAAAAATCCTAACCAAATTTTAGTCACTTGTCTGGTATAAATCACCCCTTCCGGCGGCAAATCCGAATATTGCAGGCGGGCAAAGCGTTCTATCATACTTTGTGCTGAAAACAAGCTCATTGCAAAAACAAAGAACATTGCACCGCTTATTAGAACCGGATACCAATACATTAAATTTTCATTGTTGATAAACCACGAACAAGCCAAAAACAGGCTGATTACCCAGCTAATAATTTGTTGAGATTGATTTTTTTGCCAAACACTACGCAACAGCCATAATCCCAACATCAACAACAATAAATAACGAAAATCAATGTACTCGCGGGCAAAATAAAGTAAAAAAGGGTAACTGACGGATAGCACGGCAACGGCCGCACCCACAGCAATTTTTACCCCTTTGTTCATTACAATTATTCAGCGGATTGATTGAATTTATTTAATACCGCCGTCACGACATCTTGTACGGTACGCACGGTACGGAAGTCTTCCGCTTGCAATTTATGACCGGTTTCTTTTTTGATATAGTCCATTAAATCAATGGCATCAATGCTGTCGATTTCCAAATCCGTATATAAATTGGCTTCCGGCGTAATGCGTTCCGATTCGATTTCAAAAAGATTTTCCAATGCGTTACGCAAGGTTTGATAAATTTCTTGTTCGGTCATTTTCTGTTCCTATCGAGAGCGAATATAGTCGGCTAAGGTGGCAACGCTATAAAAGTTTTTACGCAAATCCTGATTCTGGTTATCCATTTGGAAATTGTATTTTTTCTGAATGGCTAAACCTAATTCCAAGGCATCCACGGAATCCAATCCCAGACCGTCCACAAATAACGGGGCGTCGGTTTCAATATCGTCCGTGCTGATGTCCTCTAATCCTAAGGTGTCAATAATTAATTGTTTTAATTCGAGTTCTAGGGCATCACTCATTTAATTTCTCCTCAAAATAATGCTGTAAATATTGATTTAATTGGCGTGCCGCAATGGGTGCCGGTTTTTCTTTTAACCAATCTTGCGGATCGAGATTATCACCCACAATAAATTTATAATGAATTTTATGCTCGGCTACCTGATACCAAGCCTGATCTTTTTTAAATGCCCGTGGGGACATTTTTATCACCACCGGCGTAATGGTTTTTGCCCCGCGTAATGCAATGGCACAAGCACCGCGGTGAAAATTAATCGTACCATCATCGCCGGTTCTGGTACCTTCTGGAAAAATCAGCAAAGATTCACCGCACTTTAACACTTCAGCACAATGTTCGATCATCTCTGGCGAACCGTCGTTGGGAATATAACCGCAAGCCCGAATAGGGCTGTTTAAAAAGGTGTTTTGCTGCAGACTTTGTTTTACCACGCAATTACAATTTTTTGCATAGGCGATCATAAACACCACATCCAATAAAGACGGGTGATTGGCAATAATCAGCTGTCCGCTTTTGCCAAGCTTTTCTGCACCGTGAAATTCAAAACTAAACACCCCGATAAAATTTAAGAACTTCAAATAATAACGCCAGCTGGTGGAAATAATGGTACGTGCTTGTAATTGTTGGTTTAAGGTTGTGGCAGTTCTTAAGGTGAACGGCAATAAAATCACTTTCATGATGACACCGAATAACCCGAACACAAAAAAACCGACGGCGTTTGCAAAAATACGCCAAGAGCGGTCAAAATTTTGTGTTTTTTTGCGGTTTTGTGTCATTTATTATAGGTCCAATGCCAGCTTTTATTTTGGTGAATTAAATGATGTTGCCACTGTGGTTTGGTTAAAATAAGATTGCGTAAATTTTCCAGATTGGCAGAATAGTCTGTTGTATACGGTTTTGCCCGGTGCGGTGTTAAACGCAATGTCAGTTCATTGCCTTTCGTCACCAAAAATGCGGCGGCATAAGCGAATTTTTCTAAATAATTTTCTCCGACCGGATTATCTTCGCACAGTGATTCATCCGTGATAATTACTAACACTTCATCGTGTCCGCTTTGTAATAATAAATAGGCTTCTAAAAATGCGGTTTCCAAACCGTCTTCACGGGCGGCAAGTGCGGTCATTTCTGAGGTATCTTTGCGGATCATAGACCATTGCCCGACAACGGAATTGTGTACGGATAGTCCGAAAGATGTGGGTGAAAGTTGCTCTCCGCTCCCCAATTCTTTCAATAAACTGAAACTGCGGGAAAATTCCCCGTCACGGGAAAGATAGACGACGGGACATTGTTTATCCTGCATTATTTCCCAAGCGGCGACAAACACCAATCGTGGCAACGCACTTAAACGGCGACGTTGCATTACAGGTAAAAAGGATAAATCCAGTGGTTTTTGTTCAAATTCCATCAACAACCGTCCATTCGCCCACGTTAACCAATCCGCTTGGTTATGCAATAAAGGCGACACGGTTTTATATTGTGCGATGGAAAGTGAAAATTGCAAATTAACGCCCTTAAACTGAATAAAAATTATTTTCTGAATGATATAGGATTTCAGGTGCTTGTTCAAGTAAAGTCCTGTTTTTCCTAATGGAAACCGATTAAATTTAAGTTGAAATTTTAGCAAGCTTTGTTATATTCATCGTAGTCATATTTTTATTCAACAACCAAAAGGAAACAGTATGAAAAAATTATTATTGGTTTGTCTGGCTGCAGTTAGTGTTGCCGCTTGTGCACCACGTGATACGATGCATTATTATTCAATTCAAGATGCGTTAAATTCGCCGCAAGCGTCAAAAGTATTAGATCCAAACATTAAGTTATATTTTGGTAAAGCTGCACCGGGTAAAGTAGTGAAAACAGGTTTGGTGAGCAATAAGAAAACGAATTTTGCCAATAAATCCGACCAAGATGGTTGTACTTGGGCTTTCTTATCTGCGGTGAAACAATTCCAAGATCGTGCAAAATCAATGGGAGCGAAAAAAGTGGGTAATTTAGTGAGTTACTATAAAAAGAATACCTACAAAAGCACGACACAATATGAATGTCATGCAGGTCATATTACCGGCGGTGTAACCTTAAAAGGTGATCTTGTAAAATAATGATAAATGCCGGGTTTATCGCTCGGCATTTTTATCCCGCCAAAATCCGCTCCAGAGGAATATCCCAACTTTCCACCGGCAGTTTATCTACTTGTTGGCATTTGTGTGCCAATCCCACGGGAATAAAATGTTTTTGTTGCCAATCTTGTAATGTACGGTCGTAAAATCCGCCGCCCATTCCTAAGCGATTGCCCTTGTGATCAAAAGCCACCAACGGAGTGAAAATAATATCTAGTTTGTTGATGGGAATAATTTTCGTGACGTCTAATTGCGGTTCGGGAATACTGAATTGATTGGCAAGCATCGGCGTGTCCGGCGTGTAATGTAAGAATAATAAATGCCCTTTACAAAACGGATGAAGCAGCGGTAGATAGACGGATTTGCCTTGTTGCCATAAGGTTTCAATCAATAATTTTGTTGAAAGTTCGCCGTCGAAAGAAAGATATAGACCGATATGTTGCGCCTGTTTTTGTACAATTAACGCCAGAGCTTGTGCTGTGATCTGTTGTTCTGCTTGTTGCTGTTTAAGTGCGGTGAGATTTTGCCGTATTTTACGAATTTGACGACGAATTTGCTGACGGGCTTGAGCGATGGTTTGCGTTGTGGTTTGTGGCATAAAGGGAAACTCATTAAGCGAGAAAGGAACCCGGAATGCCGTTGCGGATGGTCGGTCCTTGAACCCGACGGTTCAAGGGAATCAGTTGAGATTATTTTTAGGCTTCTTAGTCAAGCTAAGCTTGCACACCAATAACTAGTAACTAATTCTAAAAGTTTTAAGTATCGGCTCAGGGACGTAATCCGCTGACGAACATTCCAGGTAAATCTTTGAATCAATAGTATCGCAAATTAGGATCCTTCGCTAGTCCTAATTGAGCGGTTTGTTTAAATTTTGTTGAGCTAAAACATTCTCAAGAGAATGATCTAGTTGTTGAATTCGAGAGACTAATAAATTTTCGTTAGAATTGGTTTTTTGTTGTTCTTGCCCGAGTTCATAGGTTAAGTTCAACGCCACAATAGCCAGCACTTTTTCCAGCTGAATAATGCCGGAACGTTCTTTCATTTCCGATACCCGTTGTTCCAACTGATGAACCGATGTGCGTAGTGCTTCATGGTGTTCTTCTTCCGCATTAAGCCGTAATGTGTGGCCCAATACATTTAAAGTAATACTTTTAGATGACATAATTTGTCCCTTAAATGCGATCTTTATGTGGACTATTATGCCATTTTTTCCCCTTGCTGATCTATATGCTTTCATCAATCAATGTTAAAATAAAGCAAATATTAACAACAAATAGACAAATATTATGACAGATCAAATTTCATCTTATGCCCAATTTGCCCACCAACTTCGCACTGCCGGCATTGCCGTGACACCAGCGGAATTGCACGGCTTTTTAAGCGGGTTAATTTGTGGTGGCGTGGCAGATCAAAGCTGGCAACCGTTGCTTTATCAATTCACCAATAACGATGAAGCTTACCCCATTGCCATTCTCAAAGAAGCAGAACAAATTCACCGCCAAATCAATAATCAACTAGGCGATATCGATGGTTTCAATTTTGAATTATGGTTGCCTGATGAAAACATCACAATTTTCGCTCAAGCGGATGCTTTATCGGAGTGGGTAAATAATTTCTTACTTGGTTTGGGCTTGGCTCAACCGAAACTTGATCAGGAACGCAACGAAATCGGTGAAGCGGTGGACGACTTAAAAGATATCTGTCAACTGGGTTACGACGACAAGGACGATCAAGAAGAATTAACGGAAGCCTTAGAAGAAATCATTGAATATGTGCGAACCATCGCCACCATTTTCTACAGCCATTTTCGCCCCGAACCACAACAAAAACCGGTATTACATTAAGGGTTATTTCTGGTATCTCACCGGTTTTAATGAAGCGGATAACCACCTGATTTTAGAAATCAGGTGGTTTGTTAATGGTCTGAGCGTATCGTTTAAAACAGTACGCTTTCATTTTATCGCTCCCGAAGTTTACAGATCAAAAGGTTTTGTGTAAGGAATTAAACCGCGATCCAACATTCTGCTGATGCCACTGTGATGACTGCTGCCTAAACCGCGCAATTCCACAGTAAAGTGTACGCTGTTGTCATAAAATACATCTTTGGAATCCGAATAGGCTTGATTGGATTTACTGGTGGCATAACGACGCACGCCAACGCCCGCCGACCAACAACAAGTGCTATATTGCACACCGGCATATTGCTCAATAGGTTTGTTTAATGCGATATCGTGATAATACCGTCCCACTAACGCCCAATTGTCTGCTACTTCCCAAGCCACGGTCATTCCTACTTGGTTAATATTTTGACCGTAGCGAACACCATTGATATAGATACTGTTAGCGGCGGAACCTAAGTTTTGATCAATATAGCGTTGGCTGGCAAAACGATAGCTTAATTGTACCAAATTCATTTTTTCCGGATTATATTCCAAGGTCATATTGGCTAATGAAGTTTCATTTAAACGCGTATCATATTGATAGCTGCCCCGCCAGTTCCACTCATTATTGATTTTCCAGTTGGATTCCAACGCCCAAGAGGATGAATGCTCGGCAGTGCCGCTATCTTCGCTATCATCAATGCGTGACGGATTGATGTAATAAATTTGACCTAAGGATAAATTAAAACGTTCGTTGGCATTTTTATCAAAAATTCGCGTGGTTCCGCCGACGGTAATTTGGTTAGCGGATGCAATTCGGTCTAAACCGCTGTATCGACGGTCACGAAATAGGGCAAAGTAGTCTTGTTGTAACAAACTTGAGTCATACCCATAACCTAAATAGTTATTTTTCAAGCTTGAACCGATATTATTTTGATTACGATACGGACGATACAAGTATTGCACGTGCGGCTCAATAGTTTGCGTATAGTCTTTAATAAAGGTTTCTTTAGTGGCTAAAACGGTTTGTAAATCCACTTTCAATTGCGGAATGGTACGATTGACTCTACGTTCCACATTTTCCGCTCCGATGCCTTTCCCTTTTTTTTGTTGATAATGGGTAGCATATAATTTTGTTTCAATATTCAAACTACCGTAAGAATTGGATAACGGAATATTCAAACTTGGTTCTGCATGAAAACGCCAAGCTGTGGGCATCAGCGCACTATCATTATCAAAATGTACCGCTTGAGAGTATAATTTGAAATCAACCCAACCATTTAACAAGTCGTTTTTATAATAGTTGAAGTCAATTTGCGGTAACGCTTTATACGGACCGATGTTTACGTTTTCATCAAAAATTTGATATTGTTTCGCCGAAACAGAGAAATTCCAATTCGGTTGATAATAGGCAATGCGGGCATATTGTGTGGCATAACCGTCGGTGCTGGAGCCGTAATCTGAGTCAAAGTCGTTAAAATAACGTTTATCGCTTACTTTTGTGTAGTTTACATTCAAACGCCAATTTTGTAAGAAACTGGAACTATGTTGCCAATAGAATAAATGACGAGAGCGATTCTCACCGGTGTAATCCGTGTAACGATCATCATTAATATATTCGCCGGCAAATTTACCTTCGCCGATATGCGTCAGATAGCGGAATTCGCCGTTAAGTTGCCAACCGCGGCTTGTCATGTATTTTGGCGTGAATGTCGCATCGTAGTTAGGTGCAATGTTCCAATAAATCGGCTGTCCATAGAAAAAACCGTCGCGGCTGGAATGACCGAATTCAGGCGGAATTAACAGACCCGAACGGCGACGATCACCAATCGGCAGTTGCAAATACGGCGTATAGAAAATCGGTACGCCTTTCACTTTAAAACGCGCATGCCACATTTCAGCCACTTCGTCTTCTAAATCCTGCGTCATCTCGCTGGCTTGGATAGTCCACGCATCATCGTTAGGCAGACACGAAGTAAAGGTCGCGTTTTTCATTTTACGATAACGTTGACGAATTTCTACTTCTTCTGCGGTTCCCCGACCTTGACGATTCACCAGTTGATAATCCGCATCTTTTAAATTCGTATCATTGGTATTTAAATTAATTTTCGCATCGGAACCCAATAAATTAATGGTGTCGTCTTTATAATCAATATTTCCGTTAACCAATGCCACACGCTGCGGATTGTTTTTATCACCGGATTGAATAATTTCCGCGGAATCGGTTGTGAGGTGACGGTTACCCTGTTTAATATCCACGTTACCGATATATTTTGCATTGGTCGGCTGGTTGAGCACCGCATCATCCGCTTCAATATAAACCGGCAGTTCATTTGGATCGCCCTGTACCGGTTCACCGCTAAAGTACGGCACGCCATGCAAACATTGAGACTGTAAATCTGCCGATGCTCCCGTACTGTAAAGTGCGGTCAAAATTGACAGAGAAAGTAAGGTATAATGATGTTTTTTCATTTACTAACCATCGTATTAATCATCGAATATTGGGTCGATTATACTGGAAAATCTAGGGCTTCGCACAATTTATTTAGCTTTACAAAAGCAATCATTGAGATGATCATTCACCAACCCCATCGATTGCATAAAGGCATAGCACGTGGTTTCACCGACAAATACAAAACCCCGTTTTTTTAAGGCTCTGGATAAAGCTTTTGATGTCTCGGTTTTAGCCGGTATTACAGATAAATCCGGTACATCGTTAATTTGTGGTTTATGATTGACGAAAGACCAAATAAAATCGCTGAAATTTTCACCGCACTTTTGCATAGCTAAGCAAGCCTTGGCATTTTTAATAATGGCTTCCAATTTGGCTCGATGACGGATCAGCCCCGCATTTTGCATCAATTTATCTACATCAAGTGCGGTCATTTTTACGATTTTTTCCGCCTCGAAATTGAAAAATGCCTGACGATAATTTTCCCGTTTTTTTAACACCGTAATCCAAGAAAGCCCCGCTTGTTGCCCTTCCAGACAAATTTTTTCAAATAGTTTTTGACTGTCAAACTGCGGTTTTCCCCATTCTTGATCGTGGTAATCCACATAAATAGGCTCGCTACCAACCCAAGTACAACGTGTTGTCATGATTTTTCTCCTTGTTATTTTTGCGAATCATAGCAAAGAATGAGGGAAGAGAGCATGTCTATTTAAGGTTATTCTGCCAATTCTTCTTGTTCGTGAGCCATGATTTCTTGACCTACTTCATCTAATAGCTGTAAATAGCGTTCGTATTGTTTCAGAATATCGGCGATGAGCTCGTCTTTTTTCATATATTGTACATCGTAGCCGGTGCGACCGTCGCTGAAATAGGTGAGCGGTTCGACGATTTCTTTGTGTTGAATATTCGGCAGATTCGGATCTTCAATTAAATGCTCACCCACTTCGCGGCTTGTGGATCGAATGCCGTACACAAAGTTGCGCAGTTTATCTTTCTCGATAACCAGTTCAATAGCCGGTTGTTCTGTATCCAGTAATTTGTTTACATAAGCGGTTAAGCCGTGTTCTTCTACTAATTCGTTCTGCAGGCGATACATGGCAGGCAGGCCGACTTTCTTAAAGAACTTCAATACATCTTCTTCTTGTGTTTGGTTTAAGATTTGGCTTAAACGCTCTTGCCAATTATCGCCCGTCCAGAATACGCTGGTAGCGGTGAGTTTGGTATTGAAGTATTTGTTATCCACCAACAGAGCTTGCCATAAGCTGTAACACATTAAGATCATTAAAAAGGCGAAAGGCAGTGCTACCATTAAAGTAACGGCTTGTAAGGTGCTTAATCCTTCTGTGCCGGTATTTAGCAGACTGATTGCCACCACTGAAAGCACAATTCCCCACATAAACACTTGCCAGCGTGGGGCTGATACGGATTTATCTTCCGCTGAAATATTATTCAGCACATAAATGCCGGAATCCGCTGATGTAATAAAAAATAATGCCAATACTAACAATGCTACAATACCGGTTACTGTGGATAATGGTAAATAATCTAAAAATTCAAATAATAATTTTTCCGGTGCGGAGACTAACGCGCCTAAAGCACCATTTGCAACGTGTTCGTTTAACCAAATCGCACTGTTACCAAACACGGTAAACCATAAAATATTAAATAAAGTCGGTAGCACTAATACGCCAAAGATAAATTCACGAATAGTGCGTCCCCGTGAAATACGGGCGATAAACAAGCCTACAAACGGCGACCAGGACAGCCACCAAGCCCAATATAGAACCGTCCAACCGGAGAACCACCCCGTGTGTTCCGTATCATAAGCAAAGGTGCGGAAGCTGACTTCAATTAAGCGGCTGAAATAATAGCCAAGGTTTTCCGGGTAAGCGGAAAGTAAATAAAGCGTCGGTCCGGTAACTGAGACGAAAATCAATAATGCCACGGCTAAACCGATATTGATTTCACTGAGAATTTTAACCCCTTTACCTACGCCGGATGCGGCAGAAATCACCGCAATAGACATGACTGCAACAATAATCAATGATTGCATTAATGAACCGCTATTGTTCAAAATACCGACTTTTTCCAAACCTGCCGTCAACTGTACGGCACCGAAACCGAGAGTGGTGATAATACCGAAAATAGTCACGCATAATGCCACAATATCAATGCCGTGCCCCAACGGACCATTGATTTTTTCTTTTAATAACGGGTAGAAACATGAACGCAATGAGAGTGGTAGTTTATAGCGGAAACCGAAATAGGCCAGTGCTAAGGCGACTACGGCATAAATCGTCCAGGCATGAATGCCCCAGTGAAAGCTGGTTTGTAATAAAGCTTCTTTGGCTAGTTGTTCACCGGAACCGTCAATAATCGGTGATAAAAAATGGCTCAATGGTTCGGCGACACCAAAGAACATTAATCCTACTCCCATGCCTGCAGCGAAAAGCATGGCCAGCCAAGTGCTGAATTTGAATTCAGGTTCTTCTTCATCGGTACCGAGTTTGATATCTCCTAGGCGACCTAAGGCGAGAAACAGCATAAAGACAAAGAATACGGCTACGGAGAGAATATAAAACCAGCTGAAGTGACTGAATACGGCTTGTTTACTTGCATTTAAAGCGGTCAGTGTATCGTGCGGAAAGAAGGTTGCCGCGATAAAAATAGCCGATACAATCAAGAGACTACCGATAATAACCGGCGGATTAAAACTAGAATATTGTCGAATTAAATTTTTAACAGTCAAAACTTCTCCTTTAAGATTTTAACATTGGAAAGGCATCGTAAATGCCGTTGATAATCATCTGTGTGCCGATAACTGCCAGAATCAAACCCATCATTCGGGTCATTACCCGCATTGCACTTTTACCGAGTAATTTCACGATACGTTTACCGTATAAAAATAAAACATAGGTACTTAAACACAAAACGGCAAAGGCCATAATAGTGACAATCACATTGACGAAAGAGGCATCCGCCGATAAGTTCATTGCGGTTGCAATGGTTCCCGGTCCGGCTAACATTGGGGTTGCTAATGGGGAAATCGCCACGCCAAGAACATCTTCCCGATTTTTTACCGCACTTTCGGGATTAATAGGGTGCGTGACCGTGGAATTTTGTCCGCCCTGTAACATTTGCAAACCAATCAAAAACACGATCACTCCGCCGGCTAACCGCAGTGCAGGCATGGTCATGCCGAATATTTCAAAGATCAATTTTCCGCTTAATGAAAATGCGGCAACAATTAAAAATGCAACAAACAATCCTTTGCGGGCGACCAAACGTGCCGTGTCATTATCTTCTTGTTCTGTGATAGAAAGATAGATCGGTAAACTGGAAACCGGGTTCATAATGGCAAAAAATGCCATAAACGCCATACCGAATACATCAAGTTGTAGCATAAAAATACCTTGTTTTTCAGGTGGAAAAATGAACGTGTTTTTATACGAAAAATAGGATGTTTTTTCAAAAAATGAAAATAGTTTATATTTTTCAAAGCGATAGATTGTATCAAAAAATGGAAATTGTCGCAAATAGTGCGGATAAGAGATTGAAATTCCGGTAATTTATCGTTATATCCAACGTCTGACCCGGCGACAATATTGGTGATATTGTTGGCCGAATTTTTGTTGTAAGGTTTGTTCTTCGGGAATGATTTGAAAATAAGTTATATAGCCGATAAAGAGTAAAATAATGATAAAACCTACCGCACTTGCCAGCCAGAAGCTCAATGCAGTTAAAGCCAAAGCAAGACTTAAATACATAGGATTGCGGCTGATACTAAAAATGCCGTGCTGAATCAGTTGATTGGTATGTTGCGGATTACGGGGATCTATGGTGGTTTGGGTTTGGTGAAAAATCCGCAGGCTTAATGCGGCAATAACGACTGAGCACAGCAAAATCAGTATCCCGAGTATTCGGTGAAAAGTAATGTTGTAGTCAGTCTGATTTTCTGCCGAATATAAAATCAACAGTGCACAAATCAGCCAAACCAAAGGCGGGGGAAGTTTTAATGCCACAATATACCTATAAGATGAAAAAGCGGGCAATAATGCCCGCCTGATAATAATTAACGACGCGGTAAATAGTTAATTGGATTAACAGACTTACCTTTGTAACGAATTTCAAAGTGTAATTTCACGCTGTTTGTACCGGAACTTCCCATTTTCGCAATTTGTTGCCCCGCTTTAACGGTTTGTTGGTCTTTCACGGAAATGCTTTCGTTGTGAGCATAGGCACTTAAGAAATCATCGTTATGCTTGATGATGATTAAGTTACCGTAACCACGCAATGCGTTACCCGCATACACCACCGTACCTGCCGCTGCCGCGGTAACTGCTTGACCGCGTGAACCGCCGATATCAATACCTTTGTTACCTCCGTCTGAGCTGGAGAATTGTTGAATAATTCTGCCGTTGGTCGGCCATTGCCATGCAATGTTGGACGCCACAGCAGAGGAGTTGCTGACCGTTCCTGCATTAATCGGACGATTATTGACCGCACTTGACACCGTGCTGCCGGATGCCGCTGTGCCGACACCGGCAACTACACCGCCGGTTGCCGCTTTCACCGGACCGATTATAGAACCGTCGGAACCATATTGTGTGCCGTTAGCGGCTTGGGTATAAGTGACTTGCGGCTCGATCGGTTTTGCCGGTACGGTCACGGTTTCTGTAGTGGTGACCGTTTCAGTACAGCTGCTTACATTTAATGATTGACCTACTTTTAAAGTGTATGGCTCGCTCATATTATTTAAGCCTGCCAATTCCTTCACATCAAGCCCTGAAATATAAGCGATTAAGAACATGGTATCGCCTTTGCGTACTTGATATTTGCAGGCTTTATAAGAACCTTTGTCGATTTGGCTATAATCCGGTGCATTGGTTTGCGGATTACGCGGAATATTAATATCTTGCGTTTCCGCTTTTTTCACCGTTTTGGTCACTTGTTGTGTAGTTGTGGAAGGTTGTGCCGCCTGTGTTTGCGGAGCATTGGCTTGTACTGCTTGCAAATTCGGATAGTTTTGAGCTGGCGAAACGGTTTGATTATTCATTCCGGCAGGCATGCTTTGCTGTTGAATTTCCGGTTGCCAAGTGCCGTTTGAGGTTGTACCGGAAGATGAGTCTACCGGTTGCATGATACCCGGTGATAAATTACCGTCGGCATTTTCAATAGGTGCGGTTGTGTTTGAGCTACAAGCGGCAAGTACAAAAAGTGCGGTCGGAAGTAATAAAAATCTTTTTTTCATTTGCTAATGTCCTTTCAATTAAAATTTATTTCATAGTATCCGGCATGGATTGCCGCTCAAGTTCAGGTTCGGCAAGTATTGCATCGTCAGCGCCGTTGACCGGTTGCATAATACCCGGTGCTAAATTGTTTTCATCATAAACCGGCTCAGAACTGCAAGCCGTTGTTAATACTGTGACAGCAAGAATAAGTAATAAGTTTTTCATAATCAGCCTTATCGGAAAATTAAATATACGATCACGGCAAGCACAACAACAGCCCAACCGATAATTTCAATATATTTGCGTAATTTTGCTTCAAAACGTTTACCGCCCCAAGCGGAGAGTTTCGCCACTAATAAGAAACGAATGGCACGGGAAATGAAAGCGGTTAACACAAAAGGCAGGAATGCCATTTGCATTACACCGGCACAAATTGTAAATACTTTATAAGGAATCGGTGAGAAACCGGCCACAAATACAATCAGAATGCCCCATTGTTCAAACCAGGACATTGCGGTATCGAGATGATGTTGATAGCCCCATTGTGTCACATAATGTTGCACCCAATCAAAGGCATAATAGCCCAAGGCATAGCCAATCATGCCGCCTATAGCAGATGCTACGGCACAATAAATCGCATATTTTACGGCATTTTGCGGTTTAGTCATGGACATTGGAATCAACATCACATCCGGCGGAATCGGGAAGAAAATCGCTTCGATAAAACTCACGAATGACAGCCAAAAGGTCGCAAAACGGTGGCGTGACCATTGCATTGTTTTATCGTACATTGCACCAAAAATATTCACAAATTATCCTTATTTAAATAAGTTATTCTTTTTCCAACCATTGTTGCAAAGATTGCAACGAACTGTGGGCGGTCATATCCGCCTGAATCGGCGTGATCGACACATAATTGTTTGCCACCGCGTGAAAATCAGTGCCTTCGCTGCTGTGTTCCGGCAAACCCGCAGGCCCCACCCAATAAATAGCTTCGCCGCGGGGATCTTGCTGTTTAATAATTTCCGCTGCTTGTTGGCGATAACCTAATTGACAGACTTTAATGCCTTTGAGCTCATCATAAGGCACATCCGGTACGTTAATATTAATAATTTCACGTTGGTTAATCATTTCATTGTGCAGTTTAGGAATTAAATCGCATACTACACGTGCCGCCGTTTCATAATGCTGACGGCCGTCGAGGGATACGGCAATAGACGGCAGTCCCAAATGACGGCCTTCCAACGCAGCGGCTACTGTGCCGGAATAAATGGTGTCGTCGCCCAAATTTGCGCCGGCGTTAATGCCGGATACCACTAAATCCACGCGGCCGGATAAAAAGCCGTTTAAAGCAAGATGAACGCAATCCGCAGGTGTACCGTTCACGCAGAAATCGCCGTTATCTAATTTACGCGGGCGTAACGGCTCGATTAATGTGAGCGAGCTGGATGCCGCACTGCGGTTACGATCCGGGGCAACTATCGTCACATCGGCAAAGCGGCGTAAGGCTTCCGCCATCACCTGAATGCCTTCCGCATGAATGCCATCGTCGTTGCTTAATAAAATATGCATAGTCCTTCCTTTAAAATCGAGTTCAGCATTATAACGAAAAAAGCACGATTTTGGATCGTGCTTTTGGGTTATTTTTCATCTATTTTTACTAATTCCCGCACCAATGCCGTAGCATAGCTGCCTGCAGGCAAATAGAATTTTAACCGCAAACCTTCATGCTCAAATTGCCAGCTTAGTTCTTTGGCGTGTATTAACATTGGGCGACGGGCGGATTTTAACCGCTCTTGTTTCATTAATGTCAGCAAATTTTCATGCTGCAATACAATATCCCGCTCTAAAAGTGCGGTGGTTTCCAGCGAATTTTCCCCGATTAACGGGGCAGTGAGCAAAATATCCTGATTTTCCAGTCGCATTTGAAGTGTATTCAGATCTTCCGTTTCATCGGCTACAAACCAACTGTGGGAGCCGTTTAATTGCAGTACGTCGCCCTGCTGTACTTGGTGGAGTAAGCCTTTCTGAATGCGATCTGCCACCACTAAATTAAACACTTCGCTACGGGCGGCAGAAAGATAAAAACTGCGTTTTTTGCGATCTTTCACTTTAATTTCGCCATTTGCCCATCTCATTGCCTGGGTGAGATTGTTGCCGTCCCGTCCGAAACGTTGTTCTGTAAAATAATTGGGAAAACCGTGAATTTTCAAATTTTCCAACCGCACTTTCAGCTCGTCGGTTTCCAGTTTGTGGTTTTCTGAGGCGTTACGCAGTAAAACCTCAAAATAATTGCCGTCTAAACTGCCGGTGCGGATTTTGCGGTTATGGCGGGTAACCTCCAAAATTTCCACGCCATCTAACTGAAATTGGCTGAAATCCGGCGTTGGCTGCCCCGGCATTTGCAGGCAGAACCATTGTTCCGTCACTGCTTTACGATCTTTTAACCCGGCATAGCCCATATTGCGATCGGAAATTCCCGCAAAATGAGCCAGTTTTTCCCCCACAAATAACGTGTTGGCATCGGTTTTACGGATTTTTACCGCCACAAATTCCCCGTCACCGGACATTTCATAGCCGAGATGTTCTTTTACAATAAAATCCGCACATTCGGCTTTTAAAAGTGCGGTCTGTTTTGGGGGAGATTGTAAGTATGTGAGTTCTTGCATTGTGATTATGCCTTGATTAACAACACCACCGCTTCCGTAGCAATGCCTTCGGAACGGCCGGTGAAGCCTAGTTTTTCTGTGGTGGTGGCTTTGATGTTGACTTGCTCCGGCTCACAAACCAAATCTGTAGCAATAACTGCCCGCATAGCATCGATATGCGGACGCATTTTCGGGGCTTGAGCGATAATGGTAACGTCTATGTTGCCGATTTTATAACCCTTTTCTTGTACTTGGCGGAAGGCTTCCCGCAATAGAATACGGCTGTCTATATTTTTAAACTGCATATCAGTGTCGGGGAACAGTTTGCCGATATCACCTAACGCAACAGCACCCAGCAGGGCATCAGTGAGTGCATGTAATGCTACATCACCGTCGGAATGAGCGATAAACCCCGTGTGATAAGGCACTTCTACACCGCCGATAATTAGCGGGCGGTTTTCGCCGAAAGCGTGTACATCAAAGCCGTGTCCGATTCGTATCATATTGTATTACCTATGTTCTTTTCGATAAATAAAATTCCGCCAGTGTTAAATCTTCCGGTCGGGTGATTTTGATATTATCCGCCCGCCCGGCAATTAAGTGCGGTTGAAATCCGGCAAGTTCCATTGCTGATGCTTCATCGGTAATGGTCAGCCCTTGATTCAAGCCTTTAACCAAGGCATTCCGTAATGTGTGGGCGTGGAAAAATTGTGGCGTGAGAGCGTGCCACAGCCGGGAGCGATCTTCCGTTCGCTGAATTTGATTGTGAGCAGTGGCTCGCTTAATGGTATCAATTACCGGAGTGGCTAAAATCGCCCCTTGTTCATCGTGAATCTGCACTAACTTATCTAAATCGCTGTGGGTTAAACAAGGACGTGCGGCATCGTGTACCAATGCCCACGCACGGTGATCGGTAATGGTATTTAATCCCGCTAAAACAGAATCCGCACGAGTTGCTCCGCCTTGTACCAGTTGAATTTTGGGATTGTGAATCAATGCTAACTGCGAGATAAAAGGATCGTTTTCCGCAATCGCCATCACGATTTTACGGATAGGCGAGTAATCCAGTAACACTTGCAAGGTATGTTCTAAAATGGTTTTACCTTGTAATTGCAAATATTGTTTCGGCTTGTCCACCAGCATTCTGGTTCCGATACCGGCAGCAGGCACAATTGCGATAATTTGACGGGAAAGTGCGGTCATAATTTTTGGCGTTTTATTGATCTTTTACAATGCGATAGAAGGTTTCGTTCGGTTTTACCATTTCATAATTTAAACGGGCACGTTCTTCCACGGCGTTAAAACCGGTTTGCAGATCTTTGATTTCCGCCTCGATCTGTTGATTGCGTTGAGTGAGCTTTTCATTTTCTGCTTTATGCACGGCAATTTCGGCTTCTGTCTCTTTGTAGTCCGCATAACCGTTTTTACCAAACCAAAAATTGTATTGGAATAATACCAGTAGTCCGCCAAGTAAGATTAAGAGTATTCGCATTTGATTGATGTTCGTTAATAAAAAATTTGTTTATAGTTTACCGTGAAATAATAAAAAATGCAGATAAAAATAACCGCACTTTAAAAGAAAATTCAAAATTAGCTTTAAAGTGCGGTTTGATTGGGGTGAAAATTATTTTTTCTCGTCAGAAGTAAAGCCGGATTTTACACCGCTCATGTCAGGTAATTTATGGGCAATACCTTTGTGGCAGTCGATACAGGTTTTGCCTTCATCAATCGCCATACGGTGCATTTTTTCCGCTACGTTTTTTTGTTGGGTGAAATCCATGCTGTCAAATTTGTGGCAGTTCCGGCATTCTTGCGAATCGTTGGCTTTCATACGAGCCCATTCGCGTTCCGCCATTTCCAAACGTGCCGCTTCAAATTTTTCTTTGGTATCTACGTGTCCCATGATATGGGCGTACACTTCGCGGCTGGCTTGGATTTTACGTGTCCATTTCGGAATAAATTCATGTGGCAAGTGACAATCCGAACAAATCGCTTTCACACCGCTGCGGTTAGCGTAGTGGCTGGACATATGATATTCCGGCACTACGTCATTAGTGTGACAATCCGAACAAAATTCTTCCGTATTGGTATATTCCAATGCAGTATTAAAGCCGCCCCAAAACACGATGCCTGCAATAAATGCTAAAGAAAGTAATGTGCCGATAGCAATACGGCTTGGGGTTCTGAACCAACGCCAAAATTTTTTAATTAAGTTAAGCATAATGATTATTCTCCCTCTACCTTAATGCCTTTAGCTGCACGCAAACTTTGGTGTTTATTATTTACGATCGGATCCACTTCTGCCTGTTGCACGTGACATTGTAAGCAGAAATAACGACGCGGCGATTCGGTTTCGTGGGATTTACCGCTGCGATCCATAAAGTGACTGGCAGGTGCGCGCGGTGCACCGGTGGTTTTATACACATCCAAGCCGTGACACATTAAACATTGGTTAACGTTTTTGGTCACTTGTAAGCCGCGAATACTATGCGGCACCAGCGGCGGCTGATATGGGAAAGTGGTCGGAATATTACCTACATCTTTCGGCGGATTATGAAATGCAGGAGCAATGTTTTCTGCCGCATCTTCAATGTTTTTGCCTAATTTAGGCGGCTCCTGTTCAGCGGCAAATGCACTGGCGGCAAATACCATTGTAAACGCCAATAATAGTTTTTTAATCATTTTTATTCCCCCGAATGATTAAATCTTGTCGAAAATTGAAATACATTTTCAGGGCAGACATCAATACAACGTCCGCAACTGATACAATCTTTGGAAAGCACTAATAAACTTTCATCTTTTTTACCGTGTAATGGTGAACGCAACACTTGCGGTTCCGGACAAACGTTATAGCAGTCCATGCAATTATCACATCTGTCGCGATCAATCACTTTAACGCGGATCAAACTTTTCGCACCGATGATGCCATAAGCTGCACCGATAGGGCAGATATGACCGCACCAGCCATGCTCGGCGACCAATAAATCCAATAAGAACACCGCCAATACTAACCATAATGTCGCACCGAATCCGTAGATTAATGCACGACCTAATGCGGCAACCGGATTCAGCCATTCCCAGAGTAAAATACCGGTTAAGGCACTGCCGATTAAAATCATTAATAAAATGCCGTAACGTAAATTACGCGGGATTTTTGCAGTTTGGCGGATTCCCAGTTTACGACGTAACCAAGCGGCACAGTCAGTGACAACATTAAGCGGACATACCCAGCCGCAAAAAACTTTGCTGCCGACCAACGCATAAAAGGCGACTATAATAATCACACCTAATACGGAAGTGAAATTCGGTAAATAACCGGTTGCCAAACTCTCCATCGCCATTAAGGGATCGGTGAACGGAATGACATCAAACAGCATACTGCCGCTGTAATTGCCTTTTAAAATCCATACGCCGAACCAAGGACCGCTTAAAAACATGGATAAAATCGCTAATTGACTTAAACGACGCCAAAATAAAAAACGATTTGCTTGCCACCAACCTAATTTTTCCCGGGCTTCTTTGCCGGCATATTTCGGTGAATTTGCCATTAGAATCCCTCCGGTTTACGAACTGGTAAGGAGATCATGTCTTCCGGTGCCAATGAATGACCGGTTTTTTCTTCTTCAATCCAACCTAAACGATAATGTTTGCCAAGCATGCCTTTTGCTAAAGATACCGGTAATACTTTGATTGCCGCTTCTTCCAAAACGCAAGCTTCTTCACATTTACCGCAACCGGTACAGGCATCGGAATGCACTGTCGGAATAAAGAACGCATGTTTTCCGGTACGATCATTGCGTTGCATTTCCAATGTGATGGCTTTACCCATTAACGGACAGACACGATAGCATACATCACAACGCAAGCCCTGCCAGTTCAGGCAGGTTTCGTGATCCAATAATACCGATAAGCCCATACGGGAATCGTTGATATCATCTTGCGTACTGTCCAATGCCCCTGTGGGACAGGCTTTGGCACAAGGAATATCCGGACACATTTCGCAAGGTTTATCCCGTGCGATAAAATACGGTGTCCCCGCTTCCATTGGTGAGAGCAAGGAAGCTAAATGCAACATATCGTAAGGACAGGCTTGCACGCACTGACCGCAACGAATGCAGGCAGCGGAAAATTGTTTTTCATCGGGAATAGCAAAAGGCGGACGCAATGCCACGCCTTCGCGAGCCAGACTTTGTTCCTGCTGTAAGGCAAGTAACAATCCCAATCCCGCCAAACCGCCCGTAGTGCGGGCTGCATCTTTAAAAAACTTGCGACGTTCCGGTGCTTTGACTGATTTATCCATAGTACCTCACGTGACGGGAATATCACTTCCCGTCTAATTAGAGTAGAAACCGTAAAGTGCGGTCACTTTTACGCCGCTTTTTCCACTTTAACCGCACATTTTTTAAAGTCAGTTTCTTTGGAAATCGGATCCGTTGCATCCAAGGTTAATTTATTTGTCAACTGACCCGCATCAAAGAACGTGGTATAAATCAAACCTTTCGGTACTTTGTTACGTCCGCGAGTATCAATATGCGATACGATTTCACCGCGACGGCTGATGACTTTAATTTTATCGCCGTGGCGTAAACCGCGTTTTTTCGCATCTTCCGGGTGCATCCACACTAGGTTATTCGGGAACGAACGGTGTAATTCCGGTACACGGCGAGTCATCGTACCGGTATGCCAATGTTCAAGCACACGACCTGTGCATAGCCACAGATCGTATTCTGCATCGGGCATTTCACCGGGCGGCTCGTACGGTACGGCTAAAATCACCGCTTTACCGTCCGGATTTCCGTAGAATTTCACCCCTTCTTCTTCGGTTACATACGGGTCAAAACCGGCACGGTAACGAATAACGGTTTCTTCAAATTCGCCTTTTGCATTTTTCAATACCGGCCAACGTAAACCGCGGGCTTTGTGGTACATATCGAAACTTGCCAAGTCGTGACCATGGCCGCGACCGAAATTGGCATATTCTTCGAATAATCCTTTTTGGATGTAAAAACCGAAATGTTCCGCTTCATCGTTTAATTGACCTTCCGGAATTTCATCATTAGAGAATTTATCGGTTTCGCCATTACGATAAAGCACTTCATATAAGGTTTTACCTTTGTATTCCGGGTTTTTCGCTAAAATTTCTGCCGGCCACATTTCATCAGTGGTGAAATATTTAGAGAATTCGACCAACTGCCAAGTATCGGATTTTGCCTCACCCGGTGCTTTTACTTGCTGACGCCAGAATTGGGTACGGCGTTCCGCATTACCGTATGCACCTTCTTTTTCAACCCACATTGCGGTCGGTAACATTAAGTCTGCCGCTAAGCAGCTTGCTGACGGGTATGGGTCTGATACGATAATAAAGTTTTCCGGATTACGCCAGCCGGGGAACGTTTCTTTATTGATGTTCGGACCGCCCTGCATATTGTTGGTACACATTTGCCACAATACATTCATTTTGCCGTCTTTTAATGCACGACTTTGTGCAACGGCATGATAGCCTAATTTATCGGAAAGGATACCTGCCGGTAATTTCCACATTTTTTCGGCAAACTCACGGTGTTTCGGATTAGTAATCACCATATCCGCCGGCAAACGGTGGATAAAGGTTCCGACTTCACGTGCCGTACCACAAGCAGACGGTTGACCGGTTAAGGACATAGGACCGCAACCCGGTAGTGAGATTTTGCCGGTGAGCAAGTGAATGTTATAGATTAAATGGTTCGCCCATACACCGCGGGTGTGTTGGTTAAAGCCCATAGTCCAGAACGATACGATTTTTTTATTCGGATCCGCATATAATTTTGCCAAAGATTCAAGTTGCTCTTTAGGCACACCGGACATTTGGTGGGCTTTATCTAAAGTATATTCGGACACTAACGCTTTGAGTTCGTCAAAGTTACTGTCGTACATTTTACCGCTGTTTGGATTTTTTGCTGCTTTTTGTAACGGATGATTATCGCGCAAGCCGTAACCGATATCGGTTTCACCACGTTTGAATTTAGTGTGTTTGTTCACGAAATCCCAGTTAATCGCATCATTTTGGATCAAATAATTAATGATGTAGTTCATGATTGCCAAATCGGATTGCGGTATAAATACCATACCGTTATCGGCTAATTCAAAACAGCGCTGTTCATAGGTGGAAAGTACAGCAACGTGTACGTTTGGATTGGATAAACGACGATCGGATATGCGTGACCATAAGATTGGGTGCATTTCCGCCATATTGGAACCCCAAAGCACAAAAGCATCGGCTTCTTCGATATCATCGTAGCTTCCCATCGGTTCATCCATACCGAAGGTACGCATAAAGGCAACAGCTGCAGATGCCATACAGTGACGGGCGTTCGGATCGATATTGTTAGAAAGGAAACCGCCTTTCCACAATTTGACTTTGGCATAACCTTCAAAAATGGTGGTTTGACCGGAAGAAAACATTCCGAAACCGTTTTTACCGTTTTTTGCTTGTGCCGCCATGATTTTTTCTTTCATGATTTTGAACGCGTCATCCCAGCTGATCGGAGTGAAATCGCCTTCTTTATCATATTTACCGTTTTTCATACGCAGCATAGGGCTGGTTAGACGGTCCGCACCGTACATAATTTTCGGTAAGAAATAACCTTTGATACAGTTCAAACCACGGTTCACTTGAGATTCCGGATCCCCTTGTGATGCCACTACGCGACCATCTTTTGTGCCTACTAGTACCGCACAGCCGGTACCACAGAAACGGCACACGGCTTTATCCCATTTAATTCCGTTTTCATCCGTATAAATAGTCTTATCGGCACCGGCTGCAATGGCCTTTACCGGAATCGTTAATCCGGCTGCTGCGCTTGCTGCTGCAATCGCATTGACTTTCATAAAGTCACGACGACTTAAACTCATAGCGTTTCCCCCACTATATAAAATAAAAATGTTTACTTGTCTTGTTCGTGATAAACCAAAGATACAACAATCACGCCTTCGACATCACGAGCCTTTTCAATATTGTCCAATAATACGTGTTGATCGTAGGATTCCATCGCCACAACCAAACGACCTTTTTCCCGTTCCATTGCCGACACTTCAGTATTTTCAATCGCTAAAAGTGCGGTCTTTATTTCATCAATTTTTTCCGGATTACATTGGATCATTAACCCCACAACATGCCATTCCGGAGATGTTTGTTTATTATATTGTTCACTCATTGTTATATTCTTCTCGCGGATAACTAATCTTAATGGCATTGACCGGACAGGTTTGAATACAGGCTCCGCAACCATTACATTGATCCGGATTGACGCTGACTTGCGATGTCATACCCAACATTGGTCTAAAACGAATGGCCCGCATTTCGCAACTGTCTTCGCAACTACGGCATTCAACGTTACTTTTGGTTAAGCAGTTCTGTGCAATCTCAATTTTATGTGGCCATGCGGCTTCTTCTCGCGAACGAAAAATCGGTTGTTGGCACACATCGACACATTTATCGCAGAAAGTACATTCACCGTTGCTGAAACTGATTTCGGGAAAATCACCGCTGCCTTTTATGATAATCTGTGTTTCACAAACATTGACACAATCGCCGCAGCGGGTACAATTTTCTACAAACAGGGCGTTATCCACCGACCAGGGCGGGCGAATTCCCTGAAACCCTTGTGTTTTGACTTTTGAGGATTGTAATGAGGTCAGAAACTCGCCACGTAAAAAACGTCGTCGCGGCAGTTCTTTTTCCGTCATTCGCACATTTAGCCCCATAAGATCAGATAGAAATTTCTGGGGGTTATTATCAGTCTTTGGCGATGAAGTTTTAATCACTAGAAAGGGGTATTTCTCGTTAAAAATACACCGAACTTTATTAAAAATAACAATGATTTAACAATATTTTAACATTAACGGCTTTAGTTATGACAGAAAGCATTTTTTTGATACACTATGCACAATTTGCTTTATTCCGCCGAAATAGTCGAGTGTCCCGATGAATAAGAAAAATTCCGTATCGACCCGCATTGCTCAATATTTATTTATGATTATCGCGTTTGTGGGCGTGATTACTACTTTGAGTTTTGTCGTGATGATCAGCAATAAATCCGATGCCGAATTGATCAACGTGTCCGGTTCCTTGCGGATGCAGGCGTATCGGCTTATTTATGAAGCTGAACGTTCGCCGGAAAATGTGGTTCGTGATTTGAAGCAATATCGTTTTACCCTGCATTCCCATGCGTTGTTGGATACACAAAACAGCATTTGGGTGACTGATACGGTAGCCGATGCCTATCGAGATATTTTAGATCGCTGGAAAGTGATGGAAAATTATATCTTGCAACAGCAATTTGACCGATATCAATATGAGATTCATAATTACGTTAATCAATTGGATAAATTCGTCTATGAATTGCAACGATTCTCGGAGCAAAAACTGATTATCGCTACCACGACTATCACGCTTTCTCTTTTGTTGATTGTCGCCATGGTGGCTTATGTGATTTGGTACACGCGTAAACAAGTGGTAATTCCTTTGCAGCAATTGGCATTAGCCAGCACACAAGTGCAACTGCATCAATTCAATCACGTGACATTAGATACGCAAAAACAAAATGAATTAGGCTCATTGGCCCGCGTGTTTACCCAAATGTCATCAGAATTACAAAAATTTTATACCGCACTTGAGTCAAGAGTCAGCGAAAAAACCTTAAAATTGAGCCAGGCCAACCGCACTTTGTCGATGTTGTATTATTGTTCGCAATTATTGACGGTGAGCGAATTGAATCGTGATAAACTGCAACAAGTATTGCAAAGCGTATTTGCCAATGAGCATTTACGTTTTCTCAAAATAGAAATTTACGGCATGGAGCATTGGGACATTGCCATTGGCAATGAACCGAAAAACGTTCAATTAGAGCAAGAAGAGGTGGGAATCGAAGGTCACAGTTTGGCTAAGCTTTCATGGCAATCCGGTTTGCCTTGTCCTGATCCGCGCACTATGCCGAATATTGCCCAATTGTTGGGGCGGGCGTTATATTTCCAACAAACACAGCGTCAACAACAGCACTTATTGTTAATGGAAGAGCGGTCGATTATCGCACGGGAATTACATGATTCATTAGCACAAGTATTGTCGTTTTTGCAAATTCAGCTTACATTGTTGAAGCACGCATTGAATAAATCCGACGAGACGGCGAAAGAAAAAAGCATGGCAATTATTAAAGCATTTGAACAAGCCTTAAGAGACGGCTATATTCAACTGCGTGAATTATTGGCCACGTTCCGTTTAACGGTACAAGAAGCGAATTTACAATTGGCATTGGAACAAGTCATTGATTCATTGAAAAATCAAACGGATATGACTATTTCACTGGATTGCAGTCTGCCGTCGCAAACCTTTACCGCACAACAACAGGTTCATGCGTTGCAAATTGTTCGGGAAGCGATTTTAAACGCCATCAAACATTCAAAAGGTACGCAAATTGACGTGATCGCCCGCACTAATCATGACGGTGAAAATGAATTGATTATTACCGATAACGGTATCGGCATTCCAAGCTTAAAAGAACCGGACGGACATTACGGTTTAAATATAATGTCGGAACGCAGTGCACAATTAAACGCAGTATTAAGCATTAGTAATCGCCCCGAGGGCGGTACGGAAGTAAAAATTACATTACCTAACGCACTAGAATTAGTATAGCAATAAAAAAATGAAAATTAGAACCGCACTTTCCGACGATTTGGCAAGAATCGTGGAAATTTATAATCAAGCGATCCCAAGTCGTCGCATAACCGCAGATCTTGATCCTGTCACAGTAGAGGAGCGCCAAAGCTGGTTTGCATTTCACTATAATAATCCCCGCTATCCTTTATGGGTATTGGAAACGGACGAACGGCAGATTGTCGGCTGGTGCAGCTTTTCGCCTTTTTATCCGCGTAAAGCTTTCGATCAAACCGCTGAAATCAGCATTTACCTCGACAATTCAGCAAAAAGCAAAGGCTATGGGAAAAGTGCGGTGGAATTTATGAAAAATCAGATGCTCCATTGCGGTATTAATACACTCATGGCGTATGTGATTGAGGAAAACCACATCAGCCGCTTTATGTTTGAAAAACTAGGTTTCCAACAATGGGGACGTTATCCGAGTATCGCCAATATGGGAGACAGCCTACAAACATTTTTGATGTACGGATTTCAGCGTTTTGAATAATAACAAAAAATCCGACCAAAGTGCGGTCGGATTTGATGATATTCATAATGACTAAATAGAGGATATCATTAGAATTTATAGGAAACGGAAAGTTTATAGTTACGACCCGGATCTAAATCTACAGCACCATAATATTGCGTACTGTGATCTTTATAAGCTCGGTCGAAGATATTATCGATACCGAAGGTAAGTTCCAGACCTTTAACTTGTTGCGGTGCCCAAGTGATATAAGCATTGCTGACCGCGTATTCATCTTTAGTGGTAATAGATTTAGCGTTAGCTGCATAAGCTAATCCGCGTACCCACATCGTATTCCAGCCCATTTCCATGTTCACGCTAGGTACACGGTAGTTCAAACCGAAGGTATAGCGGTCACCGGAATCAGGAAAGGCAGAATAACCATTAGATTTTTGTTCGCTGCGTGCACGGGCATAACTTACGCTGGCACCGAAGTTATCAATCCAGTAACGAGCCTGTGCTTCTACACCGCGTAATTTAACTTCACCTAAACTTGCGTAAATACTGCCGCCTTTACCGCCTCTGCCGCCATTTGCCGGATTCGTCACGGATTGATTAATATTGTCATAATCCGTGCGGAAGTATTTTGCCGTAATAGAGAAGCCGTCCGTATTGGCGAAAATACCGTCTTGTGCATAGTTGAAGCCGACTTCTTTATTATCACCGCGAGTCGGTTCAAGGCTGCCGGTGTAGCGTTTTGGCGCCACCAACGCTAATTCGCCGAAGCCCGGACCTTTAAACAGTTCGGTATAGTTAGCAAATAACACTAAGCTGTCGGTAACACCGTATTTTAAGCCCAAGGCTTTAGAGAAGCGGTGATAGGTTTTATCCAAACTGATGTAGTCTGCTTTGAAGTGGTCAAAACGCACACCCGGAGTAATAGTAAAATTACCGATGCCGATCGCATCTTCCAAGTAAACGGATGTAGAATAAGCGTGTTGCGTGTAATCAGGTCGAATAGTTTGAGAATTTCTTTCCTTACCGCCGTAACGAAGTGCGGTGGTTTTATAATATTCTCCGCCTAACAATACGCTGTGATTGGTCACGCCCAAATCAAATTCGGAACGGTTGGATAAGGTTCCGCCCGCCGTTTCCACTTTAGTTTGTTTGCGGTTCATGGAAGAGTTTTCGGTTTCGGTATAATAGGCGTTAGCCTTAACATTCACCCATTTGTTATCGCTCGGATTATAAGCATAGCCTAAAGTATAAGTTGAACGTTCGATTTCGGATCTGGCTTTACCGTGGTTTGCCGGTTTATAACCAGATTGGCCTTCCTGCGGTACATCGCCCAAGCACATCGCCATATTGGCACGATAACAGTTAATGGCGGTGTTGGTATAATGTTCGGCGGAAAGTTTCAGCCAGTGATTTTCACCGAAATTATATTTGGCTTTAAATAAATAATTTTGTAAATGACCTTTATTGCGATTCTCTAAACCATTGCCGTTTTCACCGTCTTTTTGGTTACGGTAGTTAAAATAACCTAATAAATCCAAGTTGCCCGCACGCCCGAATAACATCGCCGTAGTTTGATGAGAATTACCGTTGCTGCCCCAACCGTATTTCACTTTACCGCCGAAGTTTTCACCGTCTTCCAGCATATCGGACGCATCAACGGTTTCAAATTTCATTGAACCGCCTAATGAGCCTGCACCCGTGGCAATGGAGTTACCGCCTACGTCAATATCTACGCGTTTTAAAATTTCAGGGTCGATTCCGTAGTTACCTGAATGGTGGAATGAATAGCCTTCCTGACGTGCACCGTCCACGGTGATATTTAAATATTCTTCACTTACGCCGCGGATATTATAGCGTTCCACAATAGAACGTGCACCGTTCACATTCACACCCGGTACACCGCGCAGCACGTCGGACATTTTGGTTGCCTGACGTACTTTTACCACACCTTTAGCCGCCACATTGGCAACCTGCGGCGAGTAGTTATCACTCACTACTTCAATCGTATCAAGTCCATCCGTATTTTCAGCATGGACACTCGCTGCAACAAATACTGCAAGCGGTAGTAAAACAAAGTTAGATTTTTTCATAAGTCAGTTTTCCTTAGAAATATTTAGAATAAAAATTGCTGCATTTATAAGCATTAGGAATATTAACTTAAATGATATTAATTATCAAATGTATTTTTACTAAGGTTATTTTATCGTTTGTTACTCCTCGTTACGCGTAAAAAGTGCGGTCAGTTTCACAGAAAATTTGAATTCTGCGGATCTTTGCTGTAAACTACTATCCCGTCCTAATACTTAGGTATCTCATCTATTTTCTTTCAATCCATACATAAAATTAGGTTTCAAAATGGCAACTAATTATATTTTTGTAACGGGCGGTGTTGTATCTTCCCTTGGTAAAGGCATTGCAGCAGCTTCTTTAGCTGCGATTTTGGAAGCTCGTGGTCTGAATGTGACCATGATGAAACTTGATCCTTATATTAATGTTGATCCCGGCACAATGAGCCCGACTCAGCACGGCGAAGTGTTTGTGACCCAAGACGGCGCAGAAACCGATTTAGACTTAGGTCATTATGAGCGTTTTATCCGTACCAAAATGACCAAACGTAACAATTTCACCACCGGTAAAATTTACTCCGAAGTGTTACGTAAAGAACGTCGCGGTGACTATCTTGGCGCAACCATTCAAGTGATTCCACACATTACCAATGAAATTAAGGCTCGTGTGATTGATGGTGCGGCCGGTCATGATGTGGCGATTATCGAAGTGGGCGGCACAGTAGGCGATATCGAATCTCTACCATTTTTAGAAGCGTTGCGTCAGCTTGCGGTGCAGGTCGGTCGTGAACGTACTTTATTTATGCACTTGACTTTAGTGCCTTATATCCCGACTGCCGGCGAAGTGAAAACCAAACCGACCCAGCATTCGGTGAAAGAATTACTCTCCATCGGCATTCAGCCTGATGTGTTAATTTGTCGTAGCGATCGCATGATTCCACCAAATGAACGTGCAAAAATTGCCCTTTTCTGTAATGTACCGGAGCGTGCGGTCATTTCATTGAAAGATGCAAATTCTATTTATCAAATTCCGGCAATGTTAAAATCACAAGGCTTGGATCAGTTCATTTGTGACCGTTTCCATTTAACTTGTCCGGAAGCGGATCTTAGCGAATGGGAACAAGTGTTATATCAAGAAGCCAACCCGACCGGCGAAGTGACCATCGGCATGGTAGGCAAATACACCGAATTGCCGGATGCCTATAAATCCGTCAATGAAGCCTTAAAACACGCAGGTCTTAAAAATCGTTTAGCTGTCACTATTAAATATATCGACTCCGAAGATGTGGAAAGCAAAGGCGTTGAAGTGCTAAAAGGCGTGGACGGTATTTTAGTGCCGGGCGGTTTCGGCTATCGCGGCGTAGAAGGCAAAATCCGTACTGCACAATATGCGCGTGAAAATAACGTGCCGTATTTAGGCATCTGTTTGGGTATGCAAGTGGCGTACATTGAATATGCTCGCAATGTTGCCGGCTTGAAAGAAGCAAACTCTTCAGAATTTGACCGCACTTGTAGCCAACCGGTGATCGGTTTGATTACGGAATGGCAGGATGCGGAAGGCAACACGGAAAAACGCACGGACGAATCCGATCTCGGCGGCACAATGCGTTTAGGTTCGCAAGAATGTCATTTGGCAGAAGGCAGCCTTGCCCGTCAATTATACGGCAAAGAAACCATTAAAGAACGCCACCGTCACCGTTATGAAGTGAACAACGTATTACGTCCGCAAGTAGAAAATGCAGGGTTGAAAATCACCGGTTTATCTGCGGATAGAAAATTAGTGGAAATCATCGAAGTGCCGAATCACCCTTGGTTTGTGGCTTGTCAGTTCCACCCGGAATTTACGTCTACACCGCGTGACGGACATCCGTTATTTGAAGGTTTCGTGAAAGCGGCGAAAGCGAATCAAGGGAAGTAATTTTAAAGTGCGGTAACTTTCTAAAAAGTTTTAGCTAAGAATTTAAAAGCTGTCTAGCGTTTTGCAGACAGCTTTTTTATTCGGTTCAATTTGCTTATGCTTGGGAACTGATTGCGATATTTAATTTTAGACGGTTGTTTTACACTTTAGCCTTGTGCTAATTCTTGATAAATACGGCCTGCTTTTGATTGCAACAGTGCCCGAAAATAAGTTAAAAAATCACCGCACTTTTGCTGTTACAGTTTACATTTGTTTGTGAAGGGCGAATAAAGAATAGCAATATTTGTACAATACCTAAAATTTATTAGATCAAGATCAACAAAAAGAGATTTTTTACAAGACAAAAATAAAAAATCCCTTTAATATAGGGCAGTTCTCAAGTTTAATTTTAACTCACAGAGGAAAATCAAAATGGCAAAAATCGTTAAAGTAATCGGTCGTGAAATCATCGACTCACGTGGTAACCCTACTGTAGAAGCAGAAGTACATTTAGAAGGCGGCTTTGTTGGTCTTGCAGCTGCTCCATCCGGAGCTTCTACCGGTTCTCGTGAAGCGTTAGAATTACGTGACGGCGACAAAGCACGTTTCTTAGGTAAAGGTGTATTAAAAGCCGTTTCTGCGGTAAACAACGAAATCGCTGCGGCAATCGTTGGTAAAGAAGCGACTGAACAACGTGCTATCGACCAGATCATGATCGATTTAGACGGTACGGAAAACAAATCAAAATTCGGTGCGAACGCAATCTTAGCGGTTTCTTTAGCAAATGCTAAAGCGGCAGCCGCATCTAAAGGTTTACCGCTTTATGCTTACATTGCAGAATTAAACGGTACTCCGGGCGTTTACTCTATGCCACTTCCAATGATGAACATCATCAACGGTGGTGAACATGCAGACAACAATGTTGATATCCAAGAATTTATGATTCAACCGGTTGGTGCGAAAACTTTACGTGAAGCATTACGTATCGGTGCCGAAGTGTTCCACAACTTGGCTAAAGTATTAAAATCAAAAGGTTACAACACTGCTGTGGGTGATGAAGGTGGTTTCGCGCCTAACTTATCTTCAAATGCAGAAGCATTAGCGTGCATTAAAGAAGCGGTTGAAAAAGCAGGTTATGTGTTAGGTAAAGATGTCACTTTAGCGATGGACTGTGCGTCATCTGAATTCTATAACAAAGAAACCGGTAACTATGAATTAAAAGGTGAAGGTCGTACATTCACTTCTCAAGAATTCACACACTACCTTGAAGAATTAACCAAAGAATACCCAATCGTATCTATCGAAGACGGTCAAGACGAATCTGACTGGGACGGTTTCGCATATCAAACCAAAGTATTGGGTGACCGCGTTCAATTAGTAGGTGATGACTTATTCGTAACTAACACTAAAATCTTAAAAGAAGGTATCGAAAAAGGTATCGCAAACTCAATTTTAATCAAATTCAACCAAATCGGTTCATTATCTGAAACTTTAGATGCAATTAAAATGGCGAAAGACGCAGGCTATACTGCGGTAATCTCTCACCGCAGCGGTGAAACCGAAGATGCAACTATCGCAGATTTAGCGGTTGGTACTGCCGCAGGTCAAATCAAAACCGGTTCAATGAGCCGTTCTGACCGTGTTGCTAAATACAATCAATTAATCCGTATCGAAGAAGCATTAGGTGACAAAGCTCCGTTCTTAGGCTTGAAAGCGGTAAAAGGTCAAGCGTAATTTTGCATCCATGATGTAAAATTTTTAAAAATCCGACCGCACTTTTTCACGAAAGTGCGGTATTTTTTTAGAAAATTTTGAGGAGGGCTTATGCTGCTCGCACTGGAAGATGATTTATATATCGGCACGGAAAAGCAAGTTGGCACGACATCTATGGAACACGCGAATTTATCCGTGATGTTTGTGGATGACGGCGAAAGCGGTTATTTCTATGCTATTGATACAGCAAAGGAAAGTCCGATTGTGGATTCCTTGTTTGTGTATAATGTTAATAGTGTTGAAGAGCGTCAATTGCTGCGGAAACTGGAAATTTGCTGGGCGAAAAACGGCAAAATGGCATTGTTGTTTATTAATGATTATCCGCATGCGGTGTTTGATTTCGAACGGTTGGTGGGCTATAACCACAGCAAGTTTCCGGAACCGGATATCAGCACAATGTGGTCCCATGAAGAAGTGACGCAGGATCTGGTAAAAGACTGGTTGAAATTGTAGGAAACGGGCATATCGCCCGTTTTTTAAGAGGCGAGTCGCCACAACCATAAACCGAGTGCGGTGAAAGCCAGACCCAGTGCGACATGCACGGACAGCACGGCAAACCCGTTGAACCATTTTTCGTTGATAAAATTATCGATAATTTCACCTGCAAGGGAGGAAAACGTAGTCAGGCTGCCGAGAAAACCGGTGATAAAAAACAGCCGCCATTCCGTCGGGATTTGTGGAAAATGCAGCAGTACACCCATTGCGATGCCCATTAATAAGCAGCCCAAACAGTTTGCCGCCAAGGTGCCGAATACGATGCCGGCAAATAAAGTGTTCAGCCATAATCCCAATAGCCAGCGCAAGCTCGCGCCGATTGCCGCGCCGCCGATAACGTAGAAAAGTGCGGTCATAATTTCGTAAATTTTAATAAATACCGAAGGTCGCGCGCAGATAGCTTGCCACCGCTTCGTCTTTGTTAAAGCCGATTTGTTCCAGACCACAGCATACCGCTTTTAGGCGCGGATCCGCATTGCCCATCAATAAACCTTTACCCACTTCTTTCAGCATTTCTTCATCATTCATGCCGTCACCAAAGGCAATACAATCGGCCAATCCGTATTCCCGTTGTGCGATCAGATGGGCAAGGGCGGTCGCTTTTGACACGTTTTTATTCATCACTTCCAAACATTGCGGCGTGGAATACACCACGGTGATTTGATCGGCGTATTTTTCCCGCAGGCACTGTGCGATAGGTTCTAAATCCGCCAAGGTTTTACCGATAAAAAAGACTTTTTCCGTGCCCCGTCCGTGATGTTGCTTGAAATCCACCAGCTTATACATAAAGCCTGAATCTTTGTGATATTTTTTCAGCTCCGGCAAATCTAAATCCATAAACCAGCCGTCATCTTGGTAAATATTGGTTCGTACTCTGGTGGTATCTACGGGAAAATTAATCAGCTCAAAGGCAATGCGTTCCGGTAAATTATTAGCATAAATCAAATTACCTTGTAAATCATGTACCCGTGCCCCGTTTGAGGTAATCATCACCGCATGTTCTGCGCCCACTTTGCCGAGAATTGACCCCACATCTGTATGGTTACGCCCGGTTGCGAGTATGATATCCAACCCTTTTTGTTCCAGTTTATTGAGTGTATCGATAGTGAAATCACCGATAACATGCTTTGCATTGAGCAGCGTGCCGTCTAGATCGGATACCACGGCACGGAAAGGCATTTTTTGCATAAAATATTCCAATATAAAGACTAAGTGCGGTTAATAATAACAAAATTTTGCTTAAAATGACCGCACTTTCGGATAATTCTGTAAAAACATTATTTTTTGCTTAAAAAATAATGCCGAACAAGCTAGAATGGGAAAATTTACAGCGTAAAATAAACACAACACTAGCACAAATAGGTAAAAAATGAACGGTGCAAAATTTATTATTGAAAGCTTGAAAGCTCATCAGGTCACTACCTTATTCGGTTATCCGGGCGGGGCGATTATGCCGACTTATGACGCTCTTTATGATTCGGGATTAGATCATCTGCTTTGTCGTAACGAACAAGGGGCGGCAATGGCGGCTATCGGTTATGCCCGCGCCAGCGGCAAGGTGGGCGTGTGTATCGCCACATCGGGTCCGGGGGCTACTAACTTAGTCACCGGTTTGGGCGATGCGTTGTCGGATTCCATTCCTATCGTAGCCATTACCGGGCAAGTGGCTTACCCTTTAATCGGTACGGATGCTTTCCAGGAAGCGGATGTATTAGGTCTTTCCTTAGCCTGCTGCAAACATAGCTTTATTGTGCAAAATGTTGCCGAATTGCCGGAGATTATGGCTCGTGCTTTCCAAATCGCACGAAGCGGCAGACCGGGACCGGTATTAATTGATGTGCCGAAAGATGTACAATTTGCCGAAATTGATGCCCAACCGTTTACTTATTATCCGGAAACGCCACCTGAAATCAGCGATAAAAATCTGAAAAAAGCTTTTGATTTATTAACGCAAGCCAAACGTCCGTTACTTTATGTAGGCGGCGGCGTGGGAATGGCTAATGCGGTTCCTGCATTACGTGAATTTATTGCAGAAACCCAAATTCCGGCAATATCCACCTTAAAAGGCTTGGGGGCGATTCCGCCGGATCATCCCTATTATATGGGGATGATCGGAATGCACGGTACAAAAGTATCTAATCTTGCTACGCAGGAATCGGATTTACTGATTGTGCTCGGGGCGCGTTTTGACGACCGCGTGACAGGCAAACTGGATACCTTTGCACCGAATGCCAAAGTGATTCATGCCGATATTGATATTGCGGAAATGGGTAAATTGCGTTCTTCCGAAGTCACTTTATTGGGCGATTTAACGCAAGTATTACACTTTTTAAAACAGCCGCTTTATATCAGCGAATGGCACGCCGAAGTAACCCGTTTAAAACAACAGGCTGCAACGTATTATGAACCGAATGAAGGTGACAAAGCCATTAATCCGCTTTCAGTGTTACATCGTTTATCGCAAAAACGCCTGCAAAATGCCGTGATTACCACCGATGTCGGTCAGCACCAAATGTGGACGGCACAGCATATGGATCATTTCGCACCGGAAAACTTTATTACCTCCGCAGGTTTCGGCACCATGGGATTCGGTTTACCGGCCGCCGTGGGGGCACAAAAATCCCGCCCGCAAGATCCGGTGATTCTGGTGACCGGCGACGGTTCTATTATGATGAATATTCAAGAACTCGGTACGATCAAACGCGGCAAATTGCCTATTAAGATTTTATTGTTGGATAACCAACGTTTAGGCATGGTGCGTCAATGGCAATCATTGTTCTTTAATTCCCGCCACAGCGAGACCATTTTAGAGGATAATCCTAATTTTGTGATGCTCGCCAATGCCTTTGATATTCCGGGGGAAAGCATCACAAAAGCCGGCGAAGTGGAAGAGGCGTTGGAGCGTTTGTTAAATGCGGAAGGGGCGTATTTCTTGCATGTGTGTATTCACCAAAATGAAAATGTCTGGCCGTTAGTGCCACCGGGTGCGACAAATTCCGATATGCTTGAGGAGATGAAATAATGAACAACTATAAATTAACGCTTATTGCTCATCATCGTCCTGAAGTGTTGGAGCGAATTTTACGTGTCGTCCGCCACCGCGGATTTGTGATCACTGAAATGACTATGCAGTTAAAAGATGAAAAAGTGCAGTTAGATTTTTCAGTAAAATCCGACCGCACTTCAAGCTTATTAGTGAATCAGCTAGTAAAGTTGTATGATGTGGAAACCGTGGAATTAATTTAATCAAATACCCTAACAAAATTTACTTGGAGATATTTATGCCTAAACTACGTTCGGCGACCAGTACTCAAGGTCGTAATATGGCAGGTGCACGTGCATTATGGCGCGCTACCGGAATGAAAGAAAACGATTTCGGCAAACCGATTATCGCGGTGGTGAACTCATTCACCCAATTTGTGCCGGGGCATGTGCATTTAAAAGATATGGGACAATTAGTTGCCGCCGAAATTGAGAAAACCGGCTTAGCGGTGGCAAAAGAATTTAACACCATTGCGGTGGATGACGGTATTGCAATGGGACACGGCGGTATGTTGTATTCTCTCCCAAGCCGTGACTTGATTGCAGATTCGGTGGAATATATGGTGAATGCACACTGTGCCGATGCAATGGTGTGTATTTCCAACTGCGATAAAATTACTCCGGGAATGTTAATGGCAGCAATGCGTTTGAATATTCCGACTATTTTTGTTTCAGGCGGTCCGATGGAAGCGGGGAAAGCCAAACTTTCCGGCAACTTAATTGATGTGCGTCGTTTAGATTTAGTCGATGCGATGATTGATGCGGCAGATGTTTCTGTCAGCGAAGCGGATATTGATGTAATCGAACGTTCAGCCTGCCCGACCTGTGGCTCCTGTTCAGGTATGTTCACCGCTAACTCAATGAATTGTTTAACCGAAGCATTAGGTTTAAGTTTGCCGGGGAACGGTTCGATGCTGGCAACGCACGCTGATCGTAAAGCGTTATTTCTTAAAGCGGGGCGTCAAATAGTTGAAATTACCAAACGTTATTACGAACAAGACGATACATCGGTATTGCCGCGTTCAATCGGCACATTTGATGCCTTTGAAAATGCGATGAGCCTGGATGTAGCCATGGGTGGTTCGTCAAATACCGTATTGCACCTGCTTGCAACCGCACAAGAAGCGGGTGTTAATTTCACTATGAGTGATATCGATCGCATTTCGCGTCGTGTGCCATGTTTAAGTAAAGTTGCGCCAAATACCAATAAATACCATATGGAAGACGTGCACCGTGCAGGCGGGATTATGGGAATTTTAGGCGAATTGGATCGTGCAGGGTTATTGCATAACCAAACCCGTACTATTTTAGGTTTAAGCCTGAAAGAACAGTTAGAGCAATACGATATTATGCGTAATCAAGATCAGGAATTATTAAAATTCTACCGTGCGGGGCCGGCGGGGATTCGTACTACGCAAGCCTTTTCACAAGATTGTCGTTGGGATTCGGTAGATAACGACCGAGAAAACGGCTGTATCCGCAGCAAAGAGTTTGCTTATAGCCAAGAAGGCGGATTGGCAATGTTATCAGGCAATATCGCACTCGACGGCTGTATTGTAAAAACCGCGGGCGTGGATGAATCAATCTGGAAATTTACCGGCGAGGCGATTGTCTTTGAAAGCCAAGAAGATGCCGTTGACGGTATTTTGGGTGGCAAAGTGCGTGCCGGCCATGTAGTTGTGATCCGTTACGAAGGTCCGAAAGGCGGCCCGGGTATGCAGGAAATGCTTTATCCGACCAGCTACTTAAAATCCATGGGCTTGGGTAAAGCCTGTGCGTTATTAACCGACGGTCGTTTCTCCGGCGGTACATCAGGTCTTTCAATCGGTCACGTTTCACCGGAAGCAGCATCAGGCGGTGCAATCGGTTTAGTGTGTGACGGCGATATCATCGAAATCGACATTCCAAACCGTTCAATCAATATGAAAGTCAGTGATGAAGAGATGGCACAACGCCGTGCCACGCAGGATGCTAAAGGCTGGAAACCGACTAATCGCGAACGTGAGGTGTCTTTTGCCTTGAAAGTATTTGGTCACTTTGCAACCTCTGCCGATAAAGGCGCAGTGCGTGATAAAACCATGTTGTAATATAGTTAGAGGGCGTATTGAATACGCCCTCAGACCATTAATAAAGCTACTTAATTTGTAGAAGATCAGACTTGATCTGACAAATCACTATAAAAAGTGAGAGTTTCCCGTTTAGAATATGAGTGTCAAAATTCAATCTAAACAAA
>NZ_SLYB01000012.1 GCF_004340985.1 Cricetibacter osteomyelitidis | reverse complement strand
CCCCGCTTAAAGCGGGGTTTATTTTTTGTAAAATTATCGTTTAATGATAAAAAACTTACGCTACTATATAACGTATAATGATTCAACTGGGGAAAATGATGGATAATATAGAACCAGCTATTAGAAAATGAGAAAAGAGCAGTCAACAAGAATTGGTTGAAATCAAACACAACACTGCGATATTATTGTAAATAAATAACAATTAGTTCCATTGGGAGAATATTGTGAAATTTATTCATTCTTTGAAAGAAATAAATAGATATAGGAAAGGTTTAAAACTTTTATCTTATGAAAAAAATAGCTTTATTAATGCAATAAAATTATTAAGACAAGAATATCATAAAAGTGACAATTCCTTTGAGAAAGTTTTAAACATACTTCATAATTGCTTAGAAAACAAATCACTTATTCTTTCAAAAGATAAACAATATCCCATAAGAAAAAATTCTGTTAAGAATACAAATAATAGTTTATCTGTTCAAATTTATTTTTTAGGTTTTCATACCGGTGGAGGAGAAATATTCCCAATTCATTTAGCTAATAAATTATATGAATTGGGGATCAACGTATCTGTTGTAGTTTTAGATTTAGATAAAATTAATAACGACATTTATAATAAACTAAATCAAGATATCCCTATATATCATATCTATCATATTTTGAATAATAAAAAATTTTTTTCAGAACATCATGTAGATATTATTCACTCGCATATCATAGCAGCTGATAGAATAATATCTTGTTATTTGGAAGAAAATAAGATCAATATCCCTTACATTGCTACAATGCATGGCTCACATGATAGGGCTATTGCAAAATATAGCCGATTAAATACACTAAGGATGCTTAAATTTATTTCACAATGGGTTTATATTGCCGATAAAAACTTAGATTTTTTTGATGGATTTTCTCTGCCTGATATTGTCAAATTTCCAAATGCAATGCCCATAGATATGCGTGCTGCAACTAGTTCTCGCTACGCTTTAGGAATAAAAGATTCAGATATCGTATTTTCTTTTGCAGCAAGAGGAATTACAGAAAAAGGATGGAATGAAATAACACAAGCATTTATTCTATTACAAAAAGAAACTCAAAAGAGTAATTTTCATCTCATTCTAATGGGCGAAGGTGAAGCACAAAAAAATGTTCAAAAAATAGTGAAAGGTAATAAACATATTCATTTTCTAGGTTATGAATCTGCTGTAAATGGCGTATTACGTTATTCCGACTGTTTTGTATTACCTTCTCGTTTTGTTGGAGAAAGTTATCCCCTATGTTTAATCCAAGCTATACAAGAAAAACTGCCTTGTATTGCAACTGATATAGGAGAAATAAAAAATATGATTAAAGATAATAATCAATATGCCGGGATCTTAATTGAGAATAATGAAAATAACGAAATATTCATAGAAAATTTAAAAGATGCAATGAAAGAAATGCTAAATGATGAAGTAAGAGCACAATATAAATTAACTTCAACTAATATCTCATATAAATATGATATGAAAAATTTAGCAGAAAAATATATTAATCTGTACATACATACTATTCAAAAATATAAGGAAAAAAATGACTCTATCCCTAGCCTGTCTCAAATTTAAACAAGGTGGCGGTGTAGAACGCTATCTTCTCGATGTAATTAATGGGTTACATCAAGTAGATATCACACCTAAATTTTATTCTACATCCTTTAACCAAACATTACCGGAATATCAATGGATTGAATCGAGAAAAATTGATTTATCTTGGTGTCCTAAAAAATTGCGATTGCCGTTTTTTTCCCGTGCAATATTAAAACAAAAAGCCTATGATGAAGTTGTGGTTTCCATCCAAACAGTACGCGGTGCGGATATTCTCATTTGCGGCGGACAACATAGAGGCTATTTATGCGCATTAAATAGGAAAGCTTCATTGATGGAAAAATTTAAAATCAACAATGAACAAAAAGCCTATGACGAATGTAAATTAATTGTTGCTCATTCACAGTTAATGAAAGATGAATTAATTGAACTTTATCGCATTCCGAAAAATAAAATTATTGTGCTTTATCCTCCGGCTAATACGCAAAAATTTCATACGGTTTCCAGCGAAGTGCGGTCGGATTTAAGGAAAAAATTTGGTTTTTCCGAACAAGAAATTATTTATATTTTCCCTTCAACGGGACATTATCGTAAAGGTTTCGACTTACTCAAAAGTTATTTTGAACAAACTGATTTACCGATAAAATTAGTGGTTGCCGGTACACCGGTGGTAGAAAGCAAGAATATTCGTTCCCTTGGTTTTTGCAACAATATGCCGGAACTTTATCAAGCAGGCGATTTTACTATCATGGCATCGAAATATGAACCTTTTGGATTAGTGGGTATTGAGTCTATTTTGTGTGGTACACCGATAATTTTTTCTGAAAATATGGCTTGTACGGAAGTATTTAAAAATAATTTTGGTTATACATTTATGCGAAATGACTTTCATTCATTGGATACTGTATTAAAAACGTCGGTAGAAAATCGAACACGTATCGAAAAACCTCAAGACGCACTTAACTATGATCCAACGCTGGAAGCACATATTCAATCTCTACTAAATATCATTAATCAATTACATCAATGAAGAAAAAAATTATTATTGCATTGCCAGAATTATATGGTTTAGATAAATGTATCAAAAAGAATTTAGAATATTGCGGATTCGACGTGATTACATTCTGTTATAACATTAGAAAAGCGCATTTTACTCATTTATTCAGCCCTATAAAATTATTATATGATAAATATATAAAAAAAAGTGATGATTACAACAAATATTTAAAACTTTCACCATTTTTCCCTGACATTGATAAAAAGTTTCAATTATTAAAAGAAAATAAAGCGGATTATGCTCTCTTTATTCGTGCAAATATTTTCCCTAAATCTTTTGTAAAGAAAGTCAAAAAACAAGCACATTATTGCGTTAACTATCAATGGGATGGTATTGATGTATTTCCCGATATTTTAGACTATATAGATTTATTTAATGATTTTTATGTATTTGATCAATCAGATGTAAAAAAATATGCTAAATATCATTTTAAACCAACTACAAATTTCTATTTTGATTTCCCTTTAATTGAAAATAATCAATCAATCAATCAATCAATCAATCAATCAATCAATCAATCAATCAATCAATCAATCAATCAATCAATCAATCAATCAATCAGGAATCTACTTTCTTGGTGGTTATAATTCAAAGAGAAATGACGAAATTATTAATTTTATTAATGCTGCCAGAAAATTAAACTTACCATTAGATTTTTATATGGTATGTAAACATGATCATATTCAAAAAGCGTTTGATCATGAAGGAATTACTCATTTATTACCAACGAAAGCTTTGAGCTTTGAAGAAAATTTACAAAAAGTAAAAAATTGCAAAGTTGTTGCGGATTTTGTAAATTCTGCTCATTCAGGCTTATCCTTTAGGATCTTTGATGCATTATGTTTTAATAAAAAACTCATCACAACCAATAAAACAATTCAAAATTATGATTTTTATCATCCTAATAATATTTTTATTTGGGAAAACAATAATACTGATGAGCTAATTGAGTTTTTAGCCAAACCCTATGTACCTATTGATGAGACTATAAAACAGTATTACTCCTTTACTGCTTGGATTAAACGAATTTTGCCTAATTTGGATTAATAAAAATCCCCTTTATTATCACAAATAAAGGGGATTGCTCTTACGCTACTTTCCTACAATAAAACTATTTTGCAAAATATGCTTCTAAATCATCGCTGCCGCCGATGTGTTTACCGCCAATAAACACTTGAGGTACTGTCGCACGGCCAGAAACTGCACGTAAGCTAACAATTGTTGCATCGTGACCTAATACAATTTCTTCAAAGTCGATTTTGTGTTCATGCAACATTTGTTTTGCTTTTGCACAGAACGGACAGCCCGGTTTGGTGAAAATAGCTACAGATTCTTGCGTTTTATGTTCCGGTGCAATGAATTTCAACATAGTGTCTGCATCGGATACTTTGAACGGATCGCCCGGTTCATTCGGTTCAATAAACATTTTTTCTACAATACCGTTTTTCACCAACATTGAATAACGCCAAGAGCGTGCACCAAAGCCTAAATCATCTTTTTCTACTAATTGACCCATACCGCGAGTAAATTCACCGTTACCATCTGGCACGAAAGTGATTTTATCTGCATGTTCGGCTTCTTTCCACGCATTCATAACGAAAGTATCATTCACGGAAACCACTAAAATATCATCAACGCCATACTGTTTGAAAGTATCCGCTAATTCGTTGTAGCGTGGCAAGTGAGACGATGAACAAGTTGGTGTGAACGCACCCGGTAATGAAAATACAACTACGGTTTTGTTATCGAATAACTGTGCAGTAGTTACATCTACCCATGCATCGCCTTGACGAGTGTGAAATGTAACTTGCGGGACTTTTTTCCCTTCCATATTAACTGACATAATTTTTCTCCTGTTATATTATGAGAGATTAACTTGATACAGCAAATTTATTATCCTGCCGTACAACTTGTAATTCAAGTTTTAACTTTGATGAATTGTATAAAATAATATGATATAGTTACAATCAATTAATTCTATCCTTTTAATTGTTACTTTCTATAAAGGAAATACAAAAATGAACATCCGAGATTTAGAATATTTAGTTGCCTTATCCGAATACAAACACTTTCGCCGTGCAGCCGATGCCTGCCACGTAAGCCAACCGACACTAAGCGGTCAAATCCGCAAATTGGAAGATGAATTGGGTATCGTGTTACTTGAACGCACTAGCCGCAAAGTGTTGTTTACTCAATCAGGTTTGATTTTAGTAGAACAAGCCCGTAAAGTTTTACGCGAGGTCAAACTATTAAAAGAAATGGCGAGCAACCAAGGTAAAGATATGACGGGGCCGTTACATATCGGTGTTATCCCCACTATCGGTCCTTATTTATTGCCTTATATTGTTCCGACATTAAAAGAAGCATTTCCTGAATTAGAACTTTATTTATATGAAGGTCAAACGCACCAATTACTTGATCAATTGGAAACCGGGCAGCTGGATTGCGCAATTTTAGCCTTAGTCAAAGAAACCGAAGCATTTATTGAAGTGCCGATGTATCGTGAAGAAATGTTAGTGGCCGTTTCGGCAGAACATCAATGGGCGAAGAAGAAAAGCTTAAAATTAGAAGAATTAAACGGTCATGAAATGTTGATGTTGGATGATGGTCATTGCTTACGTAATCAGGCATTAGACTATTGTTTTACTGCCGGAGCAAAAGAAAACGGCCATTTCAAAGCGACCAGCCTGGAAACATTACGTAATATGGTGGCAACCGATGCCGGCATCACACTCATGCCCGAATTAGCGGTACTAAATGATCGACAACGCGATGGCGTATGTTACATTCCATGTGAATTACCGAAACCAAATCGCACAGTTGCGTTGGTTTATCGCCCCGGCTCACCTCTGCGTAATCGCTATGAAAAAGTTGCAAGTTCCGTTGCTGAAGCGGTAAAACCTATTTTAACATTATCAAAATAGAGGTTATTATGTCCGGTATTCGTGCAGTACAAAAAGAAAAAACCCGTCGGGCATTAATTGATGCGGCATTTAATCAGCTCAGTGCGGAAAAAAGCTTTTCCAACATTAGCTTACGTGAAGTGGCACGTGAAGCGGGAATCGCGCCGACTTCATTTTATCGTCATTTTCGGGATATGGATGAACTCGGTTTAACCATGGTTGACGAAGCCGGTTTAACGCTACGCCAGTTAATGCGTCAAGCCCGTAAACGAATAGAAAAAGGCGGCAGTGTTATTGCGATTTCAGTAGAAACGTTTTTTGAATTTATTACCCAAAGCCCAAATGTATTTCGTTTGTTATTGCGTGAAAGCTCGGGCACATCGCTTGCTTTCCGTACGGCTGCCGCCCGTGAAATTAAACATTTTACCGATGAGCTGGCAGAGTATATTATGCACAAAGATCGCCTACGCGAAGATGTGGCTTATGTGCAGGCAGAAGGAATGGTAACTTTAGTATTTGCTTCCGGTTCTAACGCGTTAGATATGAGTAATAAAGAACGCGAGTTATTAAAAGGCCGGCTAATCAAACAGTTACGAATGTTAACTAACGGTGCTTATCTGTGGCGTGAAAATAATTACGAAAGCAAAGAGAGTAAAGAAAAATGATACTTAGCTTAATTGTTGCAACAACAAAAAACAATGTTATCGGCAAAAATAATCAAATGCCTTGGCATTTACCCGCAGACTTGGCTTGGTTCCGTCAAAACACGACAGGTAAACCGGTTATTATGGGGCGTAAAACCTTTGAATCTATCGGCAAGCCGCTTCCAAAACGCACCAATATCGTGCTATCCCGCAATAAATTTCAACATGAAAACGTATTATGGGCCAAAGACTGGCAAAGTGCGGTGGATTTTGTAAAAGATTTTGAAGAGATTATGCTGATCGGTGGCGGGGAATTATTCAAACAAATGTTACCGCAAGCCGGTAAGCTCTATTTAACTCAAATCCAAACGGAATTAGACGGAGATACTTTTTTTCCGGAACTTAATTGGAAAGAATGGGAAATTCAGCAGGAAATTTATCGTACGGCAGATGAAAATAATGCTTATGATTGCCGTTTTTTAGTATTGACGAGAAGTTAAACTAGTGTTTCACATTTTCAAAGAAACGCTTCACACTTCCAATAACAGGTTGAAATAAGCCTTTTTTTAAGAAAGGTAAACGAGAAATTGTGTCCCGAACACAATCTAAACTGGCTACTTGATAACCACTGCTCTTATCAATAATAACCACACCGATTTGTTTATCACTGCCAGCTCTTAAATCATAGAACTTGAACCATACATTCTTATTAGAAATATACAGTTGCGAGCCATTCATGTATTTTTCCTGGTAAGCATTTCCAATAGGTTCATTAAACCAATAACGTAAATCGCCATTACGCTCATAGTGGGTGAAAATCAGTTCATTTCCACCATTTTGTTGTTGCGATAATTCTAAATTAATTCGATCGTCTTTTTTTGATAAACAAGAAAATATAGGAAAATCGACTTGAACGATCGAGCGACTCTCAGCATATAATTTAGAACTAATTAACAATATGGTAAAAAACACCCAATACCTTGGCCTTTTCATCCACTACCCTTTAAAATTTTTATAAACAATTTACTTAGAAATAAATCGATTTTTAATCATCAAAAGCCGGCATTCCTGGATTTTAACAGATCCGATCTGTTTAGTGAAACACTATACTATCATAAAAGATTATAAAAAAGCTATATTTCCTTTAGAAATATAGCTTTTAATCCTCTCATATAAACCGTTAAATTAACACTTGTATCGGAGCAATATAACCTTGCGGTACCCGTTCTTTATCATCAAAGGTAATAAATTCCCAAGCTTCTTGATCATCCAGTACGGCACGCAATAATTTATTGTTCAGCCCATGACCGGATTTATATGCGGTGAAGCTACCGATGATATTATGGCCGGCCATAAATAAATCACCAATAGCATCTAACATTTTATGACGTACCAATTCATCTTTAAAACGCAACCCCTCTTCATTCAAAATACGGAACTCATCCAACACAATGGCATTATCCAAGCTACCACCCAACGCCAAGCCTTGAGATTGTAGATATTCGATATCTTTCATAAAACCGAAAGTTCTTGCTCGGCTGATTTGCTGCACAAATGCTTGAGCAGAGAAATCCATTGCATAATGGCAAACTTTTTTGCTGATCACCGGATGATTGAAATCAATGGTGAAATCTAATTTAAAGCCGTTATAAGGTTCAAATTCAGCCCATTTGTCACCATCTTCCACGCGTACTTTTTTCTTAATACGAATAAATTTTTTCGCTACATTTTGTTCTTCGATGCCCGCATCCAATAACAAATAAACGAACGGACTTGCGCTACCGTCCATAATAGGGATTTCCGGAGCATCAACTTCAATAATGATATTATCAATACCCAAACCGGCCAACGCCGCATTTAAGTGCTCAACGGTAGAAATACGCACGCCTTCGTCATTAATCAAACAAGTACAAAGCATGGTATCACGAATAGATTTAGCATCCGCCGGAAATGCTACCGCAGGATTCAAATCCGTACGATAATACACGACACCGCTGTTTGCTGCTGCCGGACGTAACGTTAAAGTTACTTTTTTACCGCTATGCAAACCGACACCGGTTACTTTAATAGTTTGTTTTAATGTTCTTTGTTTAATCATAATTATGTCCTTAATTATGAGAGTTACTCTGCATTATGGTTTGTGTTACGCATAAATGCGGAAACATCTAATAATTCTTTTTCATCTTGCAACTTACGGGCACGCATAAATGCCGGTGTATCCAACTCGTTTGCCGGACGTTGTTGCTGATATTCTTGCTGCGTCTGATTATGTCCGTAGCCTTGTTGTGCATCCGGGTTAAATGTGTCAAAAGTGCGGTTCGGTGCAGCAGCGTTTTGTACGCCTGCAGGAATTGCACTACCTCCTAACAGTTGACTAATCGGTGCAGGTCTTGCTTGCACTCGAACTTCAGCCGTTTCTCTTGCTTCTTCGCCGACACCCGCTGCAACGACTGTTACACGAATTTCGCCTTCTAATTCAGGCTGTAAGCTGGTACCGACAATCACACTGGCATCATCTGCCGCAATTTCTTTAATGAAATCATTCACGATATGGAATTCTTCCAAAGTCAAATCACGACCGGAAGTGACATTTACCAACACACCTTTTGCATTCGATAAATCTACATCTTCTAATAATGGACTGGCAATCGCTTCTTGCGCTGCTTGTTCCGCACGCCCGCTACCCGGTTCACCTTTTGCGATACCGGCCCCCATCATACATTGACCTTTAGCTTCCATCACCGTACGCACATCCGCAAAGTCCACGTTGATGATACCCGGTTGAGTAATCATATCCGAAATACCACGCACAGAATGATTTAAGATATCATTGGCTTTTGCAAAAGCATCAATTAATGTGATGTTTTTGCCTAAAACTTTTAATAATTTTTCATTTGGAATTGTAATTAAGGAATCCACATGTTTAGACAGTTCTTGAATACCAAGTTCTGCAAAATGCATACGTTTTTTACCTTCAAAAGAAAATGGCTTTGTTACTACCGCAACAGTTAAGATGCCCATTTCTTTTGCGATTTGTGCTACAATCGGTGCCGCTCCGGTACCTGTACCGCCGCCCATACCTGCTGCAATAAACACCATATCGGTATCTTCCAACATTGAACGAATCGCATCCTGATCAGACATTGCCGCTTCACGACCTACATTCGGATTCGCTCCGGCACCTAAACCTTTGGTTTTATTACCACCGATTTGTACCGTATTCGGCACTCGGCTTTTACGTAATGCTTGAGCATCGGTATTTACTACAAAAAAGTCAATCGTACCAAGCGGATCGGCATCAAAACCGCCAATCGGTAATTCCATATTATTGCTGACGACTTTTTCTTCCGAATTCATCGTTTCAACCATATGATTTACGGCGTTACCGCCGCCGCCACCGACACCAATAACCTTGATGACTGCACCTTCGTCAAATTCGTACTCAACCGTTTCAAACATTTCAATTCTCCGTGTGTGCTATTTTTCCAGCACCGTATAATTCCAAAATCACTACTTATTGTAGAATAAAAATCCAAATTCTCAAAACTCTGACTTAATTTTATTCACAACTTTTTTGCAAAAAGCCCAAACTCCGCCCACTTTCGTATCTTCAAAACTGCGAACCGGACCATCATCACCAGTATGATAACTATATTGTAATAATCCTAAGACAGTTGAATACTGTGGTTTGTTCACATAATCCGTCAATCCGGTTAAATTTAATGGGCTGGCTACCCGAACTTGCATATCAAAAACCTGCTCCGCACATTTTGCCGCATCTTCAATTTGAGCTCCGCCGCCGGTTAATACCACGCCTGCGAGCAACTCAGCCGGCATTTGTTTATGCATTAATTCCATTTTTAAACGATCTAATTCGCGTTTCACTAAAGAAAACAACTCGCTGTAACGCGGCGAAATAATTTGTGATAACACATCTTTCGTGATAGTTTTTGGAACTCGGCCGCCCACACCGGTCACTTCAATTTTTTTCTCCGCATCAACTCTAGGCGGAGTAATCGCACTACCAAAACTCACCTTGATAGCTTCCGCATTCATTCTTGATGTGGTTGCTCCGGCAGCAATATCTTCAGTGACGCGATCACCGGCATAAGGTATTACTCGGCTATAACGCAATGCACCATTAGTAAATACGGTAATATCCATTGTACCGCCGCCCATATCTATCAAGCAGACACCCAGCTCTTTTTCATCTTCCGTCAATACGGAATAACTTGAAGCCAAGCCGGAAAAAACTATTTGATCCACTTTTAAACCGCAACGTTCAACGGCTTTGCGTAAATTATTCAACCAATCCTGATGACAGGCAACCAAATGAGCCTGTGCTTTTAAACGCACGCCTTGCAAACCTAACGGATTTTTAATATTAAATTGCTTATCTACCGCATATTCTTGCGGAATAATATGTAATACGGAAACACCTTCCGGCATTTTCACCGAACTGGCCGTGTACATGGCAGAATCAATTTCTTCTTGCGTGACTTCACCTTCACTGATTGGCACAAACCCGCTTTCATTTAAGCTTTGAATATGATCACCGGTAATTGCTAATGTCACACTGATAATTTGACAATCCGCAATAGATTCAGCAGCTTCAACTGCACGCTGAATTGAATTGGCTACGGCTTCCAAATCCGTAATTCCACCTTTATTAATACCGCGTGACGGACAGCTACCCACACCTAACACATTCACTACGCCGTCAGGAAACACTTCGCCGACTACAGCCACCACTTTGGATGTACCGACTTCAAGCCCTACAATTGTTTTTGATTCCACTATGTTATTTGCCATTTTTGCTATTTCACACCATAACGATTAAATATTAACATATTATTTTAAATTATTTATCTTCAAATCCAACTGCCGCACCCACATTATATCTTAAATCGATATAAGCCAGTTTTTTATTTTCCGGTATTTCAATTTGCGGATAAATGGTTGCTAAACGATCGATTTTACTTTTCCATTCGCCGCGACCGAGTTTGACAATCGTTCCATTATCCAACCCGGCTTCCCAAGAACCGCGTTCATCCACAGCAAGCGATTTTAATATTAGATTCTTAGCTTTCAATTCTTTACCGATTTGATTCCAAGCATCCAATACGGTCAAACTTTGGAAATCGGGCCCGGATAACAAAGGAAGTCCCGTAATATCCAATTTATCCGGCGGCAGTTTAAACACTTCACCTTTCGCCGATACAAATTTCGTATCATTCCATACTGCAACCGGCATATATTCATCTACCCAAACCGTTAATTTATCCGGCCAGATTTTACGTACCACAGCCCCTTTCACCCAAGGCATTTGCTCGATTTGTTTACGAATCTCATCTACATTCTGTCCGAAATAACCTTTTAATTCGGGCATTTTCAACAAAGCTTCGCGAATATCGTTAAATTTGGTGAAACGTGGTGAACCGGACAATGCGAAAGATGCAATGGGTTTATCATCCAGTTTTTCCAACCAACTCTGCCAGTTTGAATAAACATAATACAATAAGCAGGCACAAAATAGCAAAATCAACGGCTTAATAAAAATAAAAAAGTTCCGTTGTCGTTCGCTCGTGCGTATTCCCGGACGAATCCCCTGTGTCGGTCTTCGTTTAATTATGGCCATTAAACGCTCAACTCCAAAATGCGTTCCACTAATTGTTCAAAGCTGTAACCCACCGTACGTGCTGATTTAGGAAACAAACTGTGGCTGGTCATGCCCGGTGTGGTATTCACTTCCACCAAACGAAATTGCCCTTTGTCGTCAGCCATCACATCAATACGGCTCCAACCGCGGCAGCCCACAACATCATAGGCTTGTTTCACCAAACAACGCATTGCCTGATCCTGTTCTATGCTAATATGTGCCGGACAAAAATATTGCGTATTATCGGAAATATATTTGGCATCATAGTCATAAAATTCGCTTTCCGGTACAATTTGAACTGGCGGTAATACTTCACCATCCAACACAGGCACAGAAAATTCAGCACCGTCTAACCATTCTTCAATTAAGACGGTATCATCAAATTCTAAGGCATAATCTACCGCACTTTTCAGCTCACTTTCCGCTTTGACTTTGGTTAAACCAACACTGGAACCTTCTTTCGACGGTTTCACCATTAACGGCAGGCCTAACCTTTCGACTACAGCCGCTGTGTTTAGTTCAGCCGCGTTATCCGTGGTCACAATTTCCATATCCGCAATCGGTAACCCAAAGGCTTTCCACAGCATTTTAGTACGCATTTTATCCATGGTGAGCGATGAAGTCATCACACCACAACCGGTATAAGGCAAGCCGATTTGTTCTAACAAACCTTGCATTGTGCCGTCTTCGCCACCACGACCGTGTAAAATATTAAACACACGATCAAACCCTTGTTCTTTTAAGGTTGCTACCGGAAATTCTTTCGGATCAATAGGATGAGCATCATAACCTTGCGTGCGTAATGCTTCCAATACCGCTGCACCGGAATTGAGAGAAACTTCGCGTTCCGCAGATGTGCCGCCTAATAATACGGCGATTTTTTGTTGTTTTAATGGTTTCATTTTATCTGTCCTACAACTTGGCGTGTGTGATACGCCTCTACAATTAACTATTTGTCCACAATTCCACTAATTGACGGGATAAACGGCTGACGTTACCCGCCCCCTGAGCTAAAATCAAGTCACCGTCTTGCAGCACTTGATCCATAATTTCCGGTAACTGGCTATGATCGGTGACTAAAATCGGATCCACTTTGCCCAAATTACGAATAGAACGGCATAATGAGCGGCTGTCCGCACCGGCAATAGGCTGTTCACCCGCGGGATAAACATCCAACATAATCAACGCATCCACTTGAGAAAGCACTTGCACGAAATCATCGAATAAATCTCGGGTACGGGAATAGCGGTGCGGTTGGAAAATCATCACAACACGTTTGTTTTCCCAGCCTTGACGTGCGGCTTGAATAGTTACGCTCACTTCCGTTGGGTGATGACCGTAATCATCCACCAACATCACTTTACCGTTCGGACGGATAAATTCACCTAATTGATCAAAACGACGACCTGCACCCTGGAAATCCGCAAGTGCGGTCAAAATCGCGTCAGTTTCAATGCCTTCTTCTTTGGCTACGGCTAATGCCGCCGTAGCATTTAAGGCATTGTGCCTGCCCGGCACATTCAGCAACACTTCAATACGTTCACCCACAGGTGTAATCACCGTATAATGTCCTTGGAAACCGGTTTGTTGATAGTTTTCAATGCGATAATCCGCCGTTTCGGTAAAACCGTAAGTAATCACTTGGCGGCCGACTTGCGGAATCAGTTCTTGCAAGACGTTATCATCGGCACACATCACCGCCAACCCATAGAACGGCAGGTTGTGCAAGAAATTTACATAGGTACGTTTCATTTCATCAAAATCACCGTGATAGGTTTCCATATGATCCGGTTCGATATTAGTCACTACGGATATCATCGGCTGCAAGTGCAAGAATGACGCATCACTTTCATCAGCTTCGGCGATTAAATAACGGCTTGCCCCTAAATGTGCGTTTGTTCCCGCCGATTTCACCAAACCACCGTTCACAAAGGTCGGGTCAAGTTCTGCTTGAGTATAAATCATTGAAATCATTGCGGTCGTCGTGGTTTTACCATGTGTCCCCGCAATAGCAATGCCGTGACGAAAACGCATAATTTCCGCTAACATTTGAGCACGTTGAATCACAGGGATGCGATTTTCATGAGCGGCTACCACTTCTACATTATCCGTTTTAATAGCACTGGAAACCACCACCACATTAGCGTTTGTGATATTTTCCGCCTTATGTTCAAAAAAGATTTTTGCCCCTAAAGAAATCAAGCGATTTGTCACCGCACTTTCTGCAATATCCGAACCGGTCACTTGATAACCTTCGTTTAATAATACTTCTGCAATACCGCCCATTCCGGCTCCGCCGATACCCACAAAATGAATTTGATGTACCCGGCGCATTTCCGGCACTACGCAGCGGATTTGTTGTTGTAATTCTTTTCTTGTCATAATCTTTCTCATTTATTTCGCATTTTCAATAATCACTTCCGCTACTCGTTGTGCTGCTAGAGGTGCGGACATTTCTTTGGCTTTGATGGCCATTTGCAATAATTTATCGCGATCCAGTTCGTTTAATAATTGAACCAATACGTCCGCATTCAAGTCTTTCTGTTCCACAATTTTTGCCGCACCGACATCAGCTAAATAGCATGCGTTTAAATATTGTTGGCGATCTTTATGTTGGAACGGCACAAAAATAGCGGGTACGCCGATAGCGGCAATTTCGCACACAGTTAATGCACCGGAACGACAAATCACAATATCTGCCCAGGCATAGGCTTCAGCCATATCATCAATAAATTCGGTGACAGTAACATCGACATGTTGCGGATAAAGTGCGGTCACGGTTTCAAAAGATCCTTTCCCCACTTGATGACGAATTTCTAATTTATCCGCTAATTGTTCGGCAACTTTCGGCAAAGTCAGATTAAGCACTCTCGCCCCTTGACTACCACCCACCACTAACACTTTTAGTTTTCCGCTGTGATGTGCAAAACGTTCTTGCGGACCTGGCATGGAAAATAAATCCTGACGCACCGGATTACCTACCACTTCCGCATTCGAAAAAGCATTTGGAAAGGCTTGCAATACCCGTTTCGCAATTTTGGATAACAGTTTATTGGTTAATCCTGCAACGGCATTTTGTTCATGTAAAATCACCGGCACGCCACATAATTTCGCCGCCATACCGCCGGGCCCGGAAACATAACCACCCATACCCAGTACGGCATTCGGCTGATAATGTTGAATAATTTTTTTTGCCTGAAAAATCGCCCGGATAATATTAAACGGTGCTTTTAATAAAGGCTTAATGCCGCGATCACGCACCCCTTCAATTTGAATAAATTCAATATCAATGCCGTGTTTCGGCACAAGATGGGCTTCCATGCGGTCTTTTGTACCTAACCAACGAATATCCCAACCTTGTTGTTGCAAATATTGTGCAACGGCAATAGCAGGAAACACGTGCCCACCGGTACCACCTGCCATGACTAATAATCTTTTCTGTTCTGCCATAATTAAAATTCTCTAAAATGCTGTACTTTTATCTGTTCTATCAATTAGTCATCACGTAATCGGGCATGACCGGTTCGCTGCAGTCGGTTTTCGTGATCGATACGTAATAAAATCGCAATACTGATGGACATAATCACTAAGCTGGAACCACCGTAACTGACTAACGGGAATGTTAAGCCTTTAGTCGGTAATAAACCCAGCGCCATCCCCAAGTTCACAAATCCTTGGAAGAAAATCCAGAAACTGATCCCAAAAGCAAAGAAACCGCCGAATCGTTTTTCCATTTGTAAGGATTCCCGACCGATTCTCATCGCTTTAAATACCAATAATCCAAGTAAAAATACCATCACGACAATACCAAGCAAGCCGAATTCTTCGCCCATTACCGCCATAACAAAGTCCGTATGGGCTTCCGGCAAGTATTCTAATTTTTGAATGGAGTTACCTAATCCTTCGCCGAAAAATTCACCGCGGCCAAATGCCATTAAAGAATTAGAGAGCTGAAAGCCTGTGCCATACGGGTCTTTGAAAGGATCCATGAAGCCGACAAATCGCTTCACCCTATAAGAGGAGGATAAAACTAAAAAGATAAAGAGGAAAACCCCAACGCCAATTAAACCGATAAACTGCCAGATTTTCGCCCCGACAATAAATAACAGGCCAAAGGTAATAATCATTAATACGACCGTACTTCCTAAGTCCGGTTGAAGCAGTAACAAGCCGCCTAACAATCCCACCGCTAAAAACGGCTTAATCGCACTGAGTTGCTTACTGCGAACCTCATCGTATTTTCGGACAAAATAACCCGCTAAATAACAAGTTACCGCTAATTTTGCCAATTCCGCCGGTTGGAAATTAAAAATCACCATCGGAATCCAACGACGAGCACCATTTACCGTTTTACCGATACCGGGAACCAATACGGCAATCAGCAATAATACTGCGATAAAAAACAGATAGACATGCCACTTTTCCCATTTTTCCATGGAAATTTGCAGGAAAAAATAACAAGTCACTAATGAAATAAAGACATAGCCGGCATCGCGTTTGGCAAAATAAAAAGGATCATTAAACAAGCGAGTACCAACGGGAATGGATGCAGAAGTTACCATCACAAATCCGATTAACAACAAGATCACAAAAAGCCAAAACAGCCCTCTATCATAAAGCAGGCTGTTTGGTGTAAATGTAGTCCAACGACGGTAACTTTCTTTTAATTCATCACTGATCATCAATCATCCATTATTTTACGTATCTATTTTTTTAATTTTGCCAGGCGGGTAAATTCATCACCGCGTTTTTCAAAACTGGCAAACTGATCCAGACTGGCACAGGCAGGGGATAATAACACCATATCGCCATTTTCCAAAGTCGGACGTAGGAATTCGATGGCTTGTTCCATCGTGTCGAATAATCGGCTTTGTTCGGATAATTTCGCAAGCTCTGCACCGTCTCGTCCGAAGCAATAGCAATAAATATGCGGTTGATTGATGAAAGCTTGTAATTCGGAGAAATCCGCACCTTTACCGTCACCGCCTAATAATAAATGCAATTTATTTTCCACTACTAAGCCGTTCAATGCGGCAACTGTGCTACCGACATTAGTGGCTTTAGAATCATTCACCCAACGCACTCCATTAGCAAAATGAATGAATTGGAAGCGGTGATCCAATCCGCCAAACTCACGAAGTGCGGTACGAATTCCCGTTAAATTAATACCTGCGGCTTGAGCCAGTGCAATAGCGGCTAAGGCGTTCATATAGTTATGACGGCCGGTTAATTTGATTTCATCACAAGATAAAATCATTTCATTGCGGGCCATTAAATATGATTTGCCGTTTTCTGTTTTCAGCCAATAATCCGCATTATTTTCGCCAAAACTTACCGCACTTTTTAAATTTTCAGTGCGGGTTAACTGATCTTCGCCATTAATCACTGCCGTTTGGCAATTTTCGTAGATTCTTAATTTTGCTTGGCGATAATCTTCCAAATCCACATAGCGATTCATATGGTCTTCCGTCACATTCAATACGGTAGCGGCGACCGCTTTTAAGCTGTAAGTGGTCTCTAACTGAAAACTGGAAAGTTCCAATACATAAATATCGTGTTGTTGATTCAATAATGACAACGCTGGAATCCCGATATTGCCCCCTATTCCGACACTTAAACCGCCCGCTTTGGCCATTTCCGCCACCAGTGTTGTTACGGTGCTTTTACCGTTTGAGCCTGTAATGGCAATTACCGGTTTATCCGCTTCACGGCAGAATAATTCAATATCGCCGATCACTTCCACACCTGCTTGAAGTGCGGTCTGAATTTCAGGTGTTTTCACCGCCAAGCCCGGGCTAATGACAATCATATCGCTGTCTAACAACCATTGTTGGTTTAATCCGCCGGTATGCAACGGGATATTTTTATCTAACTGCTCCGCACCCGCCGGATTCGCACGGGTATCAATCACACGAATATTTGCTTGTTTGGATTGTAAAAAATCCACCACGGATAATCCGGTTGTACCCAAACCGATTACAGTAATATTTTTATTTTGATACTTCATTGTTACCTGTCCTTTGGAACAATAGGATTAACGCAATTTCAAAGTCACTAAGCCGATTAATACCAACATTAATGAAATAATCCAGAAACGTACGATTACTCGTGGTTCCGGCCAGCCTTTTTTCTCGTAGTGATGGTGAATCGGTGCCATTAAGAAAATACGGCGTCCGTTACGCAGTTTGTAAGAACCCACCTGCAAAATTACCGATAAGGCTTCTACAACAAATACACCGCCCATAATCACCAGTAATAATTCTTGGCGTACCAACACTGCAACTACGCCTAACGCACCGCCCAACGCCAAAGAACCTACATCCCCCATAAAGACTTGTGCCGGGTAGGTGTTAAACCATAAGAAACCTAAGCCCGCACCGGCAATAGCGGTACAGAAAACAACTAATTCGGAGGTGAATTTGATATGCGGAATATTCAAATAAGAAGCAAAATTTACGTTACCCGTGGCCCAAGCAATTAACGCAAATGCACCGGCAACCAAAATGGTCGGCATAATGGCCAGACCGTCTAAACCATCAGTTAAGTTCACTGCATTACTGGTTCCCACAATAACAAAGTAGGACAATATAATATAGAAGATCCCCAGTTGCGGCATAAATTCTTTAAAGAACGGCACCACTAAACGGGTGGCATTGGTGTCTTTACCAAGGGCATACATACCGAAAATCGCCACTAACGCGATGGCGGATAACCAAAAATATTTCCAGCAGGCGATTAAACCGTCGGTATTTTTACGGGTGATTTTGCGATAATCATCCACAAAACCCACCGCACCATAACCAAATAAAATAAACAAGCTGAACCATACATAAGGGTTACGCAAATCCGCCCATAACAGCGTACTGATACCGATTGCCCCTAAAATCATAATCCCGCCCATGGTCGGCGTGCCGCGTTTGCTCAAATGGCTTTCCGGCCCTTCCGTACGGATGATTTGACCGAATTTCAATAATTGCAAACGGCGGATCACTTTCGGACCAATCCACAGTGAAATCAAAAGTGCGGTCAATAATGCTAAAATTGCCCGAACAGTGATATAAGAAATCACGTTAAAGGCACTTAAATAAGGAACCAGCTGTTCCGCAAGCCAAACTAACATAAAAATTTACCTTTTAAAGAGTCGATCACATCTTCCATTTTCATTCGGCGTGATCCTTTTGCTAATAACACAATCTGTTGATTTTCTTTTAATTTCTCTACAATTACCGCTTGTAAGTATTCACTTAATTCGTTTTTATCGGTGAAATGTCGGCCGTTGCACGCGTGGCTTATCACCGCACTTTCCGTGCCGAAACTTACTACTAATTCTAAATTTGCCTGGTGGGCAAAATCCGCTACTTGTTGATGGCAGCCTTGGGAATTTTCACCTAATTCAGCCATATCGCCCACGACTAAAATGCGAAATGCCGTATATTTACTCAGCACATTAATGGCCGATTGCAAGGAATCTACATTGGCGTTATAAGTATCATCTAACAGCAATAAATTCTCACGAACTTGAATTGGAAATAAACGTCCTTTTACTTGCGAACGCTGTTCAAGACCGGCTTTCACATCTTGTAAGGAAGCACCTACATTCATCGCCAAGGCACTTGCCGCTAAAGCATTACTCACATTATGCTTACCTAAATAAGGCAAGTTCACTGCAATTTGACCTTTTGGGGTGCAAAGTATAAAGCTCGAACCCGTTGCTGTCACGGTTAAATTTTCAGCGTGATAATCCGCACTCAAATTCGTGGCGGAAAACGAGCGTACTTGGTGCTCGCCGATTTCAGTTTGCCAGTTTGGTAAACCGTTGCAATCTAAATTAATAATGGCCACGCCTTGGTGGCTTAAACCGCGATAAATTTCGCCTTTGGCTTTTGCCACGCCTTCAATACTGCCGAAACCTTCTAAGTGAGCGGCGGCAATATTATTCACCAGTGCCACATCCGGCTGTACTAAATGGGTGGTGTAATCAATTTCACCCTGATGATTTGCCCCCAGTTCCACCACAGCAAAGCGGTGTTCCGGCGTTAAACGTAATAAGGTCAAGGGCACGCCGATATCATTATTGAAATTGCCTTGCGTAAATAAAACCGCATTTTCGTTTTTTGCAGTATGATTTAAAATACTCGCCGTCATTTCTTTCACCGTAGTTTTACCGGATGATCCCGTTATTGCCACAGTTTTCGGCTTAATATGGCTTTTAAGCCATTTCGCCAATACCCCTAATGCCAATCGGGTATCTGCTACTACTAATTGAGTCCTGTCAATCGCCGGATTGACTTGCTCCACCACAAGTCCCGTTGCCCCTTGCTCCACCGCTTTATCTAAATATTGGTGAGCATCAAAATTTTCACCTTTTAACGCAAAAAACAAACCGTTTTCGCAAGATTTACGGGTATCGGTACTGATAGTGGAAACATTAACGTTTCCGCCAATAAGTTGAGCATTTAAGATTTCCGCCAGTTGGATTGTATTTAATGTAATCATAGTTTACTTATTTAATAATTCGGTGATAATTTCCCGATCGGAGAAATGATATTTTACCGTACCAATAATTTGATAGTCTTCGTGACCTTTGCCCGCCACTAAAATTACGTCATTTCTCACCGCACTTTGCAGGGCAAATTGCAGAGCTTTTTCACGACCGTGGATCACGTGAGCTTTTTCCGGTTGTTGTAATCCTGTTAGAATATCAGCAATAATCGCTTCCGGTTGTTCGGTTCGCGGATTATCATCAGTGATCACCACAACATCAGCCATTTTCTCTGCAATTTCCCCCATAATAGGTCGTTTGCTATTATCTCGATCACCACCGCAACCAAATACGCACCATAATTTACCGTCGCAATGCAAACGTGCCGCTTCAATGGCTTTTTCTAAAGCATCCGGCGTGTGGGCATAATCCACAATGACGGTCGGTTTGTGAAGAGCGGTAAACATTTCCATTCGACCGCAAACACCTTGTAAGTGCGGTGCGGTTTCAATAAGTTTTGTTAAGTCATAGCCTAAAGATAATAAGGTCGCCATCACCAATAAAAGATTGCTAACATTAAACGCCCCAATCAACGGGCTTTGCAATTCGCCTTTGCCCCAAACGGAATCAAATTGAATGACGGCTCCTTTGCTGCCGAAAGAAAGTGCGGTGACTTTCAACCAATTTTTATTATTCGGCACAAAATTCGAATCGCAACTCACCGCTACGGCATCGCTAAATTCCGCTAACCACGCACGACCGATTTCATCATCGGCATTAATGATTTTATGTTTCGTGTGCAATTCACCGAATAACCGTTTTTTCGCCGCCGTATAGTTTTCCATGGTTTTGTGATAATCCAAATGGTCGTGGCTGAGATTGGTAAAAATAGCGGCGGCAAAATTTAAGGCTTCCACCCGATGCTGCACTAACCCGTGGGATGACACTTCAATAGCGGCTAAATCCGCCCCTTGCCGTACAAAATCTGCTAAAGACGATTGAATTTCAATGGCTGAACCAGTGGTGTTCGCTGCTTCCTTGATTTGTCCATATAAGCCATTGCCGATAGTGCCCATTACGGCTGCTTTTTGTCCCAGCAGTTGCACCCACTGTGCCAACAATTGGGAAATGGTGGTTTTACCGTTAGTGCCGGTCACTCCGATTAAAGTCAGTTTATTTGACGGTTCATGATAGAATTGTCCGGCTAATTCAGATAATTGTTCGTTTAATTGAAAGAAGCGGATTACCGGCACATTGTTTTGATATTCAACGGTTAAATGTTCTTGTGCCGAATCCGCCTCGGCAACCACCGCCGCAGCACCGGATTCAATGGCTTGCGGAATAAAACGACGACCGTCAACGGAATGGCCTTTTACAGCAATGAAAAGACAGCCTTGCGTTACGGCACGGCTGTCTAAAGTCATATTAGTTAATGTGATATTACCGGAAAGGCCTGCTACCTTCTCCATAAGTGCGGTCAGTTTCTGCATAATTTATCCATTGATTTGCTGTTTAATTCGCTTGGGTTTGTTCATCTTTTTTCTGCGTACTTAAACGCACGGTACGTTTTGCTGTTTTTTCTTGAACCGCACCGTCCGGAGCCACATTAGTCGAACGCAAAGCATAACCCATGATATTGGAGAATAACGGAGCTGATACCGCACCACCGTAGTATTTACCCGCTTTAGGGTCGTTAATCAACACCACTAAAGAATAACGCGGATCACTAATCGGTGCAACGCCTGCAGTATAGGCAATATATCGATCCACATAACGGCCGTTTTCAATTTTCTTCGCCGTACCGGTTTTAACCCCGACGCGATAACCTTCAACAGCGGCAAGTTTACCTCCACCGTTAGTCACTACAGATTCCAACATTTCCACCACTTCACGTGCCACTTTTTCAGAAAATACGCGCGTACCGATAACCGGCGGATCAACTTTAGTAATAGAAAGCGGACGATAAATACCGAAGCTGCCTAAGGCCGCATAAGCCCGAGCTAACTGCACAGGTGTGATTTGCAGACCATAACCGTATGAGAATGTAGCACGATCAATATCGGACCACTTGCGACGATCCGCATGTAACGAACCTCGTTGCTCACCAATCAGACCTAATTCCGTCGGTTTACCCAAGCCGGCATTTTGATAGGTTTCCACCAATGCTTGAGGCGGCATTCTCAAGGCAATTTTACTGACCCCGATATTACTGGATTGCTCCAAAATACCGGTCACGGTTAAGCTGTCACGTTTTGCCACATCTTTGATGGTATATTTACCGATATTGTACGGATGAGTGTCAAACACCGTGTTTTTATTCACAATACCGCGTTGAAGTGCGGTTAAAACCACGAAAGGTTTTACCGTTGAACCCGGTTCAAAAGTATCGGTAATCGCACGGTTACGCATTAATTCCGCTTTCACACCGTTACGATTATTCGGGTTATAAGACGGTGCATTAGCCATTGCTAACACTTCACCGGTGCGAACATCAACTAACACCGCTGTGCCCGACTCCGCATTATTCTCAGCCACGGCTTTTTTAATTTCACGATAAACCATGGCTTGCAGATTTTCATCAATACTTAATGTTACATCCTGTGCATCATATTTTTTGATGTCCGCAATATTTTCAACCACATTTCCCAATTTATCTTTACGATAGGTTCTCGAACCGGCTTTACCGATTAACAATGAATTGAAACTTTTTTCAATCCCTTCGATACCTTCGCCGTCAATATTGGTATAGCCGATTAAATGTGCGGTTTCTTCGATACGCGGATAAAAACGGCGCGGTTCAGTTTTTAATAACACGCCTTTTAATTTTAATGCTTTAACATAATCCGCAGTTTCCGGAGCAACTTGACGATCCAAATAAACAAAGCGGGATTTCGGATTTTTCTTAATGGTTGCAATCAAGTCTTTATAGGGCACATTTAGTTCTTTGGCGAGTGCTTTCCAACGTTCTACATCATCCAAGCCCTTTTCATCCAGAATAAATTTAGGATCCGCAGTAATGGAATACATCGGCACGCTCACAGATAATGAATGACCGTTACGATCTAAAATCGAACCGCGTAATGATTGTACGCTTTCCGTACGTAACGAACGGCGATCCGCTTCGCCGTTCAATAAATCGGAATCCACAACCTGTACATAAGTTGCACGAACCACTAATGCGACCAAACCGCTTAATACAAAACCAATAGCCCATAAATAGCGACCTTTCAAAAAGCTATTTTCATACACTACTTTTGGTTTATTCGGCTTAATGCTACTGATGACCGGAGCAGTTTTAGCCGCTTTTACCGGTTTTTTCTTAGATTGATTAAACTTAACCATAAATAACTTCTCTAAAATTATTCCAGGATCAATACTTCTTGATCGTTTTCAATACGACCCATCCCTAATTTTCTTGCTCTTGCTTGAATCCGCGTACTATTTCCTTCCGTGGTTTCTTCTAAAATCAAATTACGATATTCTCTTTCCAATTGTTGCTTCTCAAACACCAAATCTCCTTTATCGGAAACCAACTGACGAGTCTGATGAGTAAGCCAAATGGTACCGATCATCGTTATTACCAAGGATACCAATAAAGTTAACAATAATTTATTTGATGAAAACACATCATCAAGAATCAATTCGGTCAACGGGTGACGTTCAGTTTTCTCAAACATTAGGCAATTCTCTCTGCAATTCGTAATACCGCACTGCGAGAACGCGGATTTTGTTCAATTTCCACGGCACTTGGCATCACGGCTTTTCCGATAGTTTTTAAGGTTTGATTACGTTGAATTTGATCATCACGTAACGGCAAACCTTTCGGAATATCATCACCTTTACTCTGTTTACGCATAAAGTGTTTAACCATTCTGTCTTCCAAAGAATGGAAGCTGATAATGGATAAACGCCCGTGCGGTGCTAATACCTTTAATGCAGAATTCAACACTTTTTCCAATTCATCCAATTCCGCATTGATAAAAATACGGATTGCCTGAAAGCTACGAGTGGCCGGATGTTTATGTTTATCTTTAAACGGCACGGATTGTGCGATCAAATTAGCTAATTCAAGAGTACGGGTTAACGGTTTTTCGCCATTTTGTACCGCACTTTTATTGTAATTCACGATTGCCGTGGCAATTTTTTTGGCAAAACGTTCTTCACCGAAAGTTTTCAATACCCAAGCCAAATCATCAACGGAAACTTGTTGTAACCATTCTGCGGCAGATAAGCCTTGCGAAGTATCCATTCGCATATCTAACGGACCGTCTTTCATAAAACTGAAACCGCGTTCGGCTTCATCTAATTGCGGTGATGACACACCGAGATCCAATAAAATACCGTCAATTTTGCCAATTAAATCAAGTTTTTCACAAATTTCGGAGATTGCAGAAAAACTATTGTGTTCAATATGAAAACGAGGATCTTGAATGGATTGTGCTTCAGCAATAGCTCTAGGATCACGATCAATGGCGATCAAACGACCGTCCTGTGACAATTGAGAAAGGATTAAACGAGAATGTCCGCCACGCCCAAAAGTACCATCAATATATACACCTTTTTCTTTCAATGACAGACCCGCTACTGCTTCGTTTAACAAAACGGTAATATGTTCGGGATGAGAAAAATGTGTTTGTTTGTTCATTACAATAACCAAAACTAAGGAAAAGTAAAAATATTTATTAAAGAAGATAAAGCGGCGAACCGGAGTAAACTTAAGTTACACCGCTTACCTTTTGCTAGTGCCGCTGTTCTCTATTATTTATTAATATGACAGCGATTTTAATTTATCTGATAGTGCAAGCTGACCGCTCATACCGAGAGCAACATCTTCGGCAATTTGTGAATGCCATTGTTGCTCGCTCCAAATTTCAAATTTATTGAGCTGCCCAACCAACATAATTCCTTTTTCCAGTTTTGCTTGCTGACGTAACGGACTGCTGATTAAAATACGTCCGTTTCCGTCTAATTCACATTCGGTGGCATAACCGATCATTAAGCGTTTTAAAGCACGCTCATTAGGATCGGTATTGGAAAGTGCCAACAGATTTTGCTCCACAACTTCCCATTCTTTCAAGGGATATAACAACAAACAAGGCTGAAAAATATCTACAGTACAAATCATTTGTCCTTGATTTTGCTCTAAGATCTCAGGGCGATAACGAGTCGGGATCGCAATACGTCCCTTCGCATCCAGATTGATTGCCTGTGCCCCTCTAAACATAGATTCGCCTTTAAATTTGCGTTATGAAATTGATCTCAAATTATCCAAAGATCTCCACAAAGATCCACTTTTCACCACTTTTTCTAAGTTTAGTCGCTAGAGCCTTAAATTGCAAGCTATTTGTACGATTTTCCTCAATAATTCATCGATCAGATTTTCTCGTTTCTCCGATAATCTGCTCAGATCGCGAGTGAATACTATTTATACAGAAATAAAATCGTAAATAATCCTTTTTTAAGTGGCGATAATTGCGACAAATCTGTAAAATAGTGCACCAAAATTTTATACTTTAAACTATTTACTTCAGTTAATTAGAAAGAGATATGACTCAAAAATTACATATTAAAACCTGGGGCTGTCAAATGAACGAATACGATTCGTCTAAAATGGCCGATTTATTATTCTCTACACACGGTTTGGAACTCACCGAAAATGCAGAAGAAGCGGATGTGCTTTTGCTCAATACTTGTTCCATTCGTGAAAAAGCACAGGAAAAAGTATTCCATCAATTAGGTCGCTGGAAAGATTTGAAAAAACAAAAACCGGAATTGGTGATTGGCGTAGGCGGCTGTGTGGCATCACAAGAGGGTGCGCATATTCGTGATAGAGCACCTTACGTCGATATTATTTTTGGTCCGCAAACTTTGCACCGTCTGCCGGAAATGATTAACCAAATTCGAGGCGGTAAAAGTTCCGTTGTGGATGTGAGTTTCCCGGAAATCGAAAAATTCGACCGGCTGCCCGAACCGCGTGCCGAAGGTCCGACAGCGTTCGTATCCATTATGGAAGGCTGCAATAAATACTGTACTTTCTGCGTAGTGCCTTATACTCGCGGTGAAGAAGTGAGCCGTCCGTTAGATGACATTTTATTTGAAATCGCCCAACTGGCAGAGCAAGGCGTACGTGAAGTGAATTTATTAGGACAAAACGTGAATGCTTATCGCGGTCCGACGCACGACGGTGAAATTTGTACTTTTGCCGAACTGCTACGCTTGGTTGCCGCCATTGACGGCATCGATCGTTTACGTTTTACCACATCACATCCGATTGAATTTACCGATGATATTATCGATGTATATCGTGATACGCCGGAATTAGTGAGCTTCTTACACTTACCGGTACAAGCCGGTTCTGATCGCGTTCTGAATATGATGAAACGCGGTCACACGGCGTTAGAATATAAATCCATTATTCGTAAATTACGTAAAGCCCGCCCGGATATTCAGATCAGTTCTGACTTTATCGTTGGTTTCCCGGGAGAAACCGCGGAAGACTTTGAACAAACCATGAATTTAATTGCTCAAGTTAATTTTGATATGAGCTTCAGCTTCATCTACTCCGCCCGTCCGGGTACACCGGCAGCAGATATTCCTGACGATGTTACCGAAGATGAAAAAAAACAACGCTTATATGTGTTACAGGAACGCATCAACCAACAAGCGGCACAGTACAGCCGCCGTATGCTTGGTACGATACAACGCGTATTAGTAGAAGGACCGTCGAAAAAAGATCTGATGGAACTCACCGGCCGCACCGAAAACAATCGTATCGTAAACTTTGCCGGCACACCGGATATGATCGGTAAATTCGTTGATATCGAAATCACCGACGTATGGACAAATTCTTTACGCGGTAATGTGGTGCGTACCGAAGATCAAATGGATCTCCGTATAGAACAATCACCGCAAACCATTATGAATCGTACTCGTAAAGAAGATGAATTGGGTGTTGGTAAATATACGATTAATTAATCATTGACCGCTCAAAAGAGCGGTCATAAAACACAACGTTTTTTAACAGTTCTTTGCCTATCGGATATATAATCCGCCCCGACAGATTGAGAATAATTTTTTAAGGAATTTATAATATGAAAATATTTATTATGCGGCATGGTGAAGCCGAGCTTATTGTCACAACCGATAGTGCCCGCCATCTAACACCTCAAGGTAAAGCTCAATCATCGACACAAGGTAAAAAATTAAAAGCGACCAATATCGTATTTGATCGTATCTTAGTCAGCCCTTATGTGCGTGCTCAAGAGACCTTTGATGAAGTGAATACGGCTTTCGGTGGAACACTAAACGAGCAAAAAGAAATATGGGACGAACTTACTCCTTACGGAGACAGTGCTTTAGTAAAAGATTATTTAACCGTATTAGCCGAGCAGCAAGTTAATAACGTACTTATCGTTTCTCATTTACCATTGGTCGGAGATATTGCTTACGAACTTTGTCACGGTAGAACGGCTATGAATTTCTATACTGCCGCCATCGCACTAATCGAATGGGATGGTGTGAAAGGGGAATTAGCCGAAGCTTATTATCCGGCATAAAATATTTGAAAAAGCCACCGCACTTTTTGCTGAAGTGCGGTGGCTTTCCAATTGTTTTTTTTAATTAAGTCTTATTCGTCCAAGAAACTGCGTAAGGTTTCCGAACGGCTCGGATGACGCAATTTACGCAATGCTTTCGCTTCAATCTGACGAATACGTTCACGAGTCACGTCAAACTGTTTACCCACTTCTTCTAAGGTGTGATCGGTGTTCATATCAATACCGAAACGCATACGCAATACTTTCGCTTCACGCGGTGTTAAGCCTTCTAACACTTCGTGGGTTGCCGCACGCAGACTTTGTGCCGTGGCGGAATCTAACGGTAACTCTAAAGTGCTATCTTCGATAAAATCACCTAAATGCGAATCGTCGTCATCGCCGATCGGGGTTTCCATGGAAATCGGCTCTTTGGCAATTTTCAATACTTTGCGGATTTTATCTTCCGGCATTCCCATGCGTTCTGCCAACTCTTCCGGTGAGGCTTCACGGCCCATTTCTTGCAACATTTGACGTGAAATACGGTTAAGTTTATTAATCGTTTCAATCATATGCACCGGAATACGAATTGTACGGGCTTGGTCAGCGATAGAACGGGTGATTGCCTGGCGAATCCACCAGGTCGCATAAGTAGAGAATTTATAACCGCGACGGTATTCAAATTTATCTACCGCTTTCATTAAACCGATGTTACCTTCTTGAATTAAATCCAAGAATTGCAAACCGCGGTTGGTATATTTTTTCGCGATAGAAATCACCAAACGTAAGTTCGCTTCAACCATTTCTTTTTTCGCACGGCGGGCTTTAAGCTCACCTTGTGCAATGCGTTCGCCGATATCGCGAATTTGTTGAACGGTTAAACCGGTCTCTTGTTCAATCTGAGCCAATTGAGCGATACACGCTCGAATATCATCCGCATAAGCGGCTAATTTTTCCGCATAAGGCTTACCGGAATCCAATACTTTCACCAACCAATCATCGGTAGTTTCATGACCTAAAAACGCTTTTTGAAAAGAGGATTTCGTCATTTTCGAATGTTCGACCGCCCAACGTTGTATTTTACGTTCTTCAGTGCGTACGCGTTTCATAATCGAACGCATACTTAATACTAAAATGTCAAATTGACGTGGCACTAAACGGAATTGAGTAAAAATATCCGCCAATGCTTGAATTTGTTCTTTCGCTTTTTTCGTCGTACGTCCGTGCTTTTGGATTGCCGCTAAGGTTTTCGCATGTTGTTCTTTTAATAAGGTGAATTTTTCGCGAGCCAACTCAGGATCGATGGAGTTATCACCGTCATCACTGCCGTTGTCATCAGATTCTTCCTCTCCTTCCTCTTCTTCATCATCCAAGTCGGCATCATTAATTTCGCCTTCCTCTTCATCTTCGTCGGCATCTAACGCCTCTACATCAGGAATTTCTTCTGCAATAATATCATTCGGATCGATAAAACCGGTGATAAGGTCCGCTAAACGTACTGCACCTTCATCCACTAAAGTATATTGCTCAAGCAAATTATCCAATGCTTCCGGATATTCGGCAATGGCACATTGCACTTCGTTAATGCCTTCTTCAATGCGTTTTGCAATGTCAATTTCACCTTCGCGGGTCAATAATTCAACACTCCCCATTTCACGCATATACATACGCACAGGATCGGTGGTACGACCTAATTCATTTTCTACGCTGGACAATACTTGCGTGGCTTCTTCCACTGCATCGTCATCTGCATCGGTAATATTTTCCGCCAAAATCAAATCATCGGCATCCGGTGCCACTTCCAGCACTTGAATACCCATGTCATTGATTGTTTGAATAATATCTTCAATTTGATCAGTATCAACAAGATCTTCCGGTAAATGGTCATTGATTTCGGCATAAGTTAAATAGCCTTGCTCACGACCTTGGGCGATCAACAATTTGAACTGAGACTGTGATTGGGATTGTGGATTTTGATCCATAATTGACTTCCGAATGTAGTTAAACTGATAACGAAAAATAAATAGGATTAATTATTCTAGCATTATTGCCTTATATTAACTAGGCTTAGCCGTTAATAATTTTGCTAATTCATATTTTTCTTCCTGACTTAAACTATCCGAGCGATCTTTTGCAATTAATGTTTCAATACGCTTTTCAATTAATTGAGAAAATAGAAATTTCAGTGTGTCTTGAAATTCTTGCAAGGTAGTTTCAATATTTTCTTTGTTCTCTAAATGGTTCCAAATCGCCAACATTTCAAGGGCTTTTTGGTGTTCGGTATCACGCCAGTTCTCTAATAACTGGCCGGTGGTGATTCCCACATTATTACGGCAATAATCCGCCAGTTGAGTAAATAGTTCGAATCCTGGTTCATTCAAAGTGCTTAACAGCGAAATATCCGGCACAAATTCGACCCAATTCGGATTTTGCAATAATAAGCTGATTAAAATCCGCATTGGCGTACGTTTAATTTTTTGTTTTTCCACCGCACTTTCCGGCACTGCGACATTAGGAATCAATGCTTCCAATTGACTTTGATCCAAAATACCTAATTTTTGCGCCAACGTATTGCGTAAATACAAACGCAGCATTTCACCCGGTACTTGTTTAATCAATGGCACGGCTAAAGATGCCAGTTTACTTTTTCCTTCTTTACTGGAAAGATCGACTTGAGTAAGTAAATGAGAAAACAGAAAATCACTCAACGATAATGCATTATTAATATAATTTTCAAAAGCTTCTTTGCCTTGGGCACGAATAAAGGTATCGGGGTCTTCACCGTCCGGAAGAAAAATAAATTTTAACTGACGACCGTCATATAAATAAGGCAAGGCATTATTTAACGCTTTCCAAGCCGCATCCCGCCCCGCTCTATCACCGTCATAACAGCAGACAATTTGTTCCGTAGATTTAAATGCAAGTTGAATTTGTTCCGGCGTGGTTGCCGTGCCTAATGCGGCAACGGCATAATTTACTCCGAACTGAGCCAATGCCACCACATCCATATAGCCTTCAACGACTAATAATTTTTCCGGATTATCGTCAGATTGCAAGGCTTCATATAAACCATATAATTCATTACCTTTATGATAGGTCAGACTTTCCGGTGAGTTTAAATATTTAGGGCGTTCGTCGCCTAGCACACGACCGCCGAATGCGATTATGCGACCGCGACGATCCCGAATCGGAAACATAATGCGATGACGAAAACGATCATATACATTGCCGTGATCGTTTCGTGATAACATCCCCGTATCAAATAATTTTTGCTGATCATCTTTATTTTTGCCGAAACGGCGTAGCACTGTATCCATGGAATTCGGCACGAAACCGATTTGAAAACGTTCAATGATCTCGCCGGAAACACCGCGATTTTGCAAATAAGCCTGAGCCGGAATATTGTTTGGTAATTGTTGTTGATAAAACACAGCAATATCTTGCATTAACTCATACAGATTCCGCTTAGTTGCACTGGGTATTTGCGGTACATCGCCATTATTTAATGTTTCCCGCGGCACTTCCAAACCAAGCATGGCAGCCAATTCTTCTACGGCTTCCACAAATTCCAGTTTGTCATACTCCATGAGAAAATTTAATGCACTGCCATGTGCACCGCAGCCAAAACAATGATAAAACTGTTTATTTTTACTGACAGTAAAAGACGGCGTTTTTTCATGGTGAAACGGACAACAGGCTTGATAATCACGTCCTGCTTTTTTCAATTTCACACGACTATTCACAACGTCCACAATATCGGCACGAGCTAAAATATCGTTGATAAAGGAGCGAGGAATACGACCTTTCATCCGTTAATAATCCTTAATGTCACAGCATAATTTAAACACAGAGTTCAGCAACAACAAAACCGCGATCCCCTAAGGTTTCACGGTTCTACTGCTAAATGTAAATATCCGAAACGAGAATTTTCGATATATTTTAATAATTAGTATAAGCGGGTATTACGCGCATTTTCGCGGAAAACACGTTTAGCATGACGTTTTTTCAAAGACGCGTTTTCACGTTTACGAATTGTAGTTGGTTTTTCGTAGAATTCACGGCTACGTACTTCCGCTAAGATACCAGCTTTTTCGCAAGAGCGTTTAAAACGACGTAATGCAACGTCAAATGATTCGTTTTCACGTACTTTAATTACAGGCATAAGCCATTCACCTCAATGAAATTTTGCTATTTTGCTAATTTATTAACCGCCCTTTTGAACGGCTGTATTCAATAAAGGTCGCAATTTTAATCCAAGATCCCGGTAAAAGTAAAGCCTAATTTACGATTTTATTTCGAGGATCCCGAAAATTTGATATAGATCACAAAAAGTGAATCTGTTATATTTTGTCCCAATAGCTTGCTTTCAGAACAAACAGAAACCATGCTATAATCACCAAATGACAGGGGATTGAATTATTTTATCTTGTAAAATTAACTCGAATAGAGTAATTTAGCGACTGTAATAATTTTGTTTAACTTTACTATAGAAGGTGAAAATCTTATGGCAATTAAAATTGGTATCAATGGTTTCGGCCGTATCGGTCGTATCGTATTCCGTGCAGCACAATCTCGTAGCGACATCGAAGTTGTCGGTATCAACGACTTAATCGACGTTGAGTACATGGCTTATATGCTAAAATACGATTCAACTCATGGTCGTTTCGATGGCACTGTTGAAGTGAAAGACGGTAATTTAGTGGTAAACGGTAAAGCAATCCGTGTAACTGCTGAACGTGATCCGGCTAACTTAAACTGGGGTGCGATCGGTGTAGATATCGCTGTTGAAGCAACCGGTTTATTCTTAGATGATGCAACTGCGCGTAAACACATCACTGCCGGTGCGAAAAAAGTTGTTTTAACCGGTCCGTCTAAAGATGCAACTCCAATGTTCGTAAACGGTGTAAACTTTGATTCCTATGCCGGACAAGACATCGTTTCTAATGCGTCTTGTACAACAAACTGTTTGGCACCGCTTGCTAAAGTAATCAACGATAAATTCGGTATCAAAGACGGTTTAATGACAACTGTTCATGCAACCACAGCAACGCAAAAAACGGTTGACGGTCCATCAGCAAAAGACTGGCGCGGTGGTCGTGGTGCGTCACAAAACATCATCCCGTCTTCAACAGGCGCAGCTAAAGCGGTAGGTAAAGTAATCCCGGCATTAAACGGTAAATTAACCGGTATGGCATTCCGTGTTCCTACACCAAACGTATCTGTCGTTGACTTAACCGTTAACTTAGAAAAACCGGCAACTTACGCTGAAATCTGTGCAGAAATCAAACGTGCTTCCGAAAACGAAATGAAAGGTGTTTTAGGTTATACTGAAGATGCAGTAGTTTCTACTGACTTCAACGGTTGCACATTAACATCTGTATTTGATGCCGCAGCAGGTATTGCATTAACTGATACTTTCGTTAAATTAGTATCTTGGTACGACAACGAAACAGGTTACTCAAACAAAGTATTAGACTTAGTTTCTTTAGTGTACAACTACAAAGGCTAACCCTGTCTTTAAAAATTTCCAAATTTTTAACCGCACTTTTTTAAAGTGCGGTTATTTTTTTACATTTTTTATAAAATTTATTACAGAAGCAGGAAATTTTACTGTAATTTATGCTCAATTTTTGGTAAATTAGCCACAAATTTTTCAGCTGTAAAATCAGCGTCTCGAATCCCAATTAATCAAATTCTGAAAACGGTAGTGAAACAGTTATGTTCAAAAAAATTCGTGGTTTATTTTCAAACGATCTTTCCATCGATCTTGGTACGGCAAATACTTTAATTTATGTAAAAGGGCAAGGTATCGTGCTTGACGAACCTTCCGTGGTGGCAATTCGTCAAGATCGGGTAGGATCACTAAAAAGCATTGCAGCGGTGGGTAAAGAAGCAAAAATGATGTTGGGTCGTACACCGAAATCCATCGCGGCTATTCGCCCGATGAAAGACGGTGTGATTGCGGACTTTTTCGTTACTGAAAAAATGTTGCAATATTTTATTAAGCAAGTACACAGCGGTAACTTTATGCGTCCGAGTCCGCGTGTGTTAGTGTGCGTACCGGCAGGTGCAACTCAAGTGGAACGTCGTGCCATTAAAGAATCCGCAATCGGTGCCGGTGCACGTGAAGTATATTTAATTGAAGAGCCTATGGCTGCCGCAATCGGTGCAAAATTACCGGTTTCTACCGCAACCGGTTCTATGGTTATCGATATCGGCGGCGGTACCACTGAAGTGGCTGTAATTTCTTTAAACGGTGTCGTATATTCATCATCCGTACGTATCGGCGGCGACCGCTTTGACGAATCCATTATTGCTTATGTTCGTCGCAAATTCGGTTCATCCATCGGTGAAACTACGGCGGAACGCATCAAAAAAGAATTGGGTACCGCTTGTTTGCAAGAAGGTGATGAAATTTTAGAAACCGAAGTACATGGTCATAATTTGGCAGAAGGGGCTCCACGCACCTTCACCTTAAACTCCAAAGATATATTGGAAGCAATTCAACAGCCATTAGAAGGTATTGTTGCCGCAGTGCGTACCGCATTGGAACAGTGTCCGCCGGAACTGGCTGCCGATATTTTTGAACGCGGTATGGTGCTTACCGGTGGCGGGGCATTATTACGTAATATCGATGTGTTATTATCCAAAGAAACCGGTGTGCCGGTTATCGTTGCAGACGATCCGCTAACCTGTGTAGCTCGCGGTGGCGGTGAAGCGTTAGAAATGATCGATATGCACGGCGGCGATATTTTTAGTGACGAACTCTAATCATCAGCCCAAAAAGTGCGGTTATTTTTACCGCACTTTTTAGTTATTAAAATTCTGATATGAAACCTATTTTCGGTAAAGCCCCCCCACTTGGACTTCGTTTAGCATTGGCGATCATCGCTTCGACCGCACTTATTTTGTCGGACGGACAAACCAATACTATGATCAAAGCACGCAGTTTTATGGAAACTGCCGTAGGGAGTTTGTATTATCTGGCCAACACGCCTCGCACGGTATTGGATGGCGTATCGGATAATTTGGTGGACACCAATAAATTACAAATCGAAAATAAAGTCTTAAAAGATCAACTTCGCGAAAAAAACGCCGATTTGTTGTTATTAGATCAGCTTAAAGTAGAAAATCAACGTTTGCGTTTATTGCTCAATTCCCCTCTACGCCAGGACGAATATAAAAAAATCGGAGAAGTGCTCACGGCAGAAACCGATACTTATCGCCAACAGGTGGTAATGAACCAAGGGCAAAATGACGGTGCTTATGTTGGTCAGCCGGTGATTGATGAAAAAGGCGTAATCGGACAAATTATTTCCGTCGGCGAACAAACCAGTCGTGTCTTATTGCTTACCGATGTCACTCACTCTTTGCCAGTACAAGTATTGCGTAATGATGTTCGCTTGATTGCCAGCGGCACAGGGCGAACTGATGAATTGCGTTTAGAAAACGTGCCGCGCTCCACGGATATTGAAAAAGGGGATTTGTTAGTTACTTCCGGTTTAGGCGGTCGTTTTCCCGAAGGCTATCCGGTAGCAACAATAGAAAGCGTATCTCGTGACGGGCAAAATTACTTTGCCACCGTAACAGCCAAACCTTTGGCTTCACTCGAACGTTTACGTTATATTCTATTATTGTGGCCGACCGGTGAAGAAAGTCGTAAAGCAAATTCATTATCCCCGGAAGATGTGCGTAATGCCGTCAAACAACGGATGGCCAACCAACAAGGTGTAATAAAAGAGAAAGTGCTGGAATCTCACGATAAAGAAGCGGAAGAACATCCGCATTCCGCCTCGGATATCACCGATCCGGCCGATTTAGCACCGCCGAACTATGAAAGTTTACCCGTCGATGTGGAAGATATTCGTGATAATAAAACCAATAAACAAGGAACCGAATAATGAATAATAATATTATTTTTCAGTGGCTGATTATTCTTTGTACTTTTATTATCGCGTTAGTAATGGAAATCGCGCCTTGGTCGAGTTTTTTTCAATATTTTCGCCCCGCTTGGGTTGTGATGGTACTACTTTATTGGATATTGGCAATTCCCGGTAAAGTCAGCATCGGCAGTGCCTTCGTTGTCGGGATTTTATGGGATTTGGTGCTAGGCTCTATTCTCGGCGTACATGCACTGGTCTTATCCGTATTTGCTTATTTAATCGCTGTAAATTATTTGGTCTTACGCAATTTATCTCTTTGGCAACAAAGTTTATTGGTCGTCGTCTTCGTCTTTGCCATTCGTTTAGGTATTTTCTTTGTTGAGCTATTGCTGCACAGTGCGGTGCTAAATTGGCATGAAATGCTCGGTGCATTAACCAGCGGACTACTCTGGCCTTGGTTATTCCTGCTGTTACGCAAAATCCGCCGACAAGTCAATCTGCATTAATAAAAAACGATTATTCCAAACTTTTGTATTACTGTCATTAATTAATGACAATATGCTACCACCAGGATTCCGACAAAGCTTAACAATGCCAACCAGAAAAATAAGGGATTTGCAATTTGTACTTTTCGACTGAAAAATTTGGTGGAAAAAACAACGTACAGTACCAAGAAAGCAAGTTTGAGCAAAATCCATGTTTCCCACAATAAACCATAAGCAAAGAAAAGCCAGAAACCGCTCACGAGTAAAAGGGTATCCACTAAGTGCGGTAGGATTTTCAATAATTTTATGGCACGCCAATCTTTACCGCTGAATTGCATTGTGCCGCGTACTAATAATAAAGCTAAACTTGAAAATGCACAAATAATGTGCAGATAAAATAAATAAAGCATAAGAGTCCTTGAGAAGAGTAGAGGCGTATGTCATACGCCCAATAAAAGTAAAAATTAAATATTTAGTGCCTGATCAATTTCGACATTGATTTCTGAAAAATATTGGTTCATGTCAAAAGCCGGTTTAGCACTTCTGTCATGGCTGACTATCTTAGCCGGCACACCGGCTGCGGTGGCATACTCAGGCACCGCTTGCAGAACCACAGAATTCGCCCCGATTTTGGCATGTTTACCCACTTCAATATTACCTAAAATTTTTGCACCGGCACCAATCATCACGCCTTCGCGAATTTTAGGATGGCGATCGCCATGTTCTTTGCCCGTACCGCCTAGAGTAACGCCCTGCAAAATCGAGACATCATTTTCAATGACGGAAGTTTCCCCCACCACAATACCGGTCGCATGGTCAAACATAATTCCGCAGCCGATTTTGGCCGCCGGGTGAATATCCACATCAAAAGATACGGAAATTTGATTTTGCAAATATAACGCTAAGGCTTTGCGATCTTGTTGCCATAAATAATGCGTCACGCGATAGCTTTGAATAGCATGAAAGCCTTTTAAATATAATAACGGGGTAGAATATAAATCTACTGCAGGATCGCGTTGTCGCACAGCTACAATATCGCAAGCGGCATTATCCACAATATCCGGATTCGCCGCATAAGCTTCTTCGATAATCTCTTTTAATGCAATAGCAGGCATTATCGGATTAGCCAGCTTATTCGCTAAAATATAACTTAACGCTCCGCTAAATTGATGGTGTTTTAAAATCGTTGCATGGAAAAAACTCGCGAGCATCGGTTCACATTCCGCCAATTCCTTTGCTTCAACACGAATATGACTCCACACTTTTTCAAGATTTGCCGACATACTATTCCTTATTTTTTTCACGACCTAATAGTGCCACAGCGGCCTCACGCGCATCTTTACCACAAAATAATACTTGATAAATTTGTTCGGTAATCGGCATTTCAATGCCTTGTCGCTGTGCTAATAAATAAGTTTCTTTGGTGTTATGATAACCTTCCACCACTTGACCGATATTTTGCATTGCCACATCCGCAGAAAAACCTTGTCCCAACATTAAACCGAAACGACGATTACGGGATTGATTATCGGTACAAGTCAACACTAAATCACCTAAGCCTGACATTCCCATAAAGGTATTTTGATTAGCACCGAGCGATAGACCCAAACGCGTAATTTCAGCAATGCCACGCGTAATTAATGCGGTACGGGCATTGGCTCCAAACCCCATACCGTCGGAAATCCCGGCACCGATGGCAATCACATTTTTAATCGCTCCGCCCAACTGCACGCCACACATATCGGCATTAATATAAACGCGAAAATTCTTACTACAATGAATACGAGCCTGAAATTCTAATGCAAATCGTTCGTCCTGTGATGCTAACGCGATCGCCGTCGGTAAGCCTTGTGCCAATTCCTTCGCGAAAGTCGGACCGGATAATACTGCCAACGGATAATTCGTGCCGAGCTGTTCTATGACAACCTCTTGCAATAAACGCCCGCTATCGCGTTCCAAACCTTTAGTTGCCCACACGATACGGCTGTCAGAGCGTAAGTGCGGTTTAATTTTCGTAATAATTTCACCAAATACATGACTCGGTACAACAATCAATAAATCGCGGGATTTTTGAATCGCTTGTGCTAAATTGGGTTCGATATGTAAACTGTCGGGAAAAGTCACATCGGGTAAATATTGTGCATTTTGGCGTTCTTTGGACAGTCGTTCCATATGCACGGGATCATGTCCCCAAAGATAGGTCGGATAACCGTTACGAGAAAAGGCAATTGCCAGAGATGTACCGTAAGAACCGGCACCTAATACTGTGATCGGGGATGTGGTAACAATATGATTTGTCATATTACGCTCCATTTTACTCTTATATTCCACTGACAAAAAGTCAGCGGAATATAAGTAAATCAAGGATTAATGCGTAGTTTCAGGTTGTTCAGCTTGTTGTTCTTGCTGACGTTGTAAATATTCCATAAACAACGCATCAAAGTTTACCGGAGAAAGATTCAACGGAGGGAATGTTCCACGGTTCACTAAACTTGCCACTAATTCACGGGCATAAGGGAATAACATTTCCGGGCATTTTGAGGTTAAACAATGTGCGAATTGCATTTCTTCCAATCCGCTAACCATAAACACACCGGCCTGCTTGATTTCACAAATAAACGCGACATCACCGGAGCCTTCCAAAGTGGTTTCTACGGAAATATTTAAACATACTTCGTATAAATCTTCACCCATAGAAGCGGTTTCAGTGGTTAAATCAAATTTTAATTGCGGTTTCCATTCTTGCTGGAAAATTTGTGGTAAATTCGGCGCTTCAAAAGAGACATCTTTCACGTAAATGCGTTGAATTTGTAACACCGGTTGTACTTGTTGCTCTGCTTCTGTTGCAGCGACTTGATTTTCTTCAGTCATTTTTAGTTCCTTGAGATTAATGTTTAACTAACGGTAAATTAGCACCACGCCAGCCTGTAACACCTTCTTTTAAAATGTACACACGGGCAAAGCCTTGTTTGACCAACTCTTCGGCTAATCCGCTGGCGGATACGCCGTTGACATCCGCCACGATCAACGGAAGATCTTTATGTTGTTCAAGTTTACCTAAGTTCTTCGTTTTGATTTCACTCGGTAAAATATGCAAACTGCCAATAATATGTCCGCGTTGGAACTCATCCAACGTACGTACATCAATTACTTTTGCATCTTCTTTATTAATTAATTGAGTCAATTGGGCATTATCCACCACTTTGGCTTTAGATGTTGCAGATTTAAAAAATTGGTACACCACCATTGCAAATACGGCAATCCAAGCAATCACCATCAAAGAATGGTTTTTGACAAATTCTGTCGCCATTTGACTAAAAGTTAATTCTTCCATTTTGTTCTCGTTTTGTTATCGTTAAAAAATGATTAATAAAATTAAGCGTTAAGTATAACCGTTGGAAGGGCTTTGAGCAAATAAAGAAAAACACTTTCGTTGGAAATTTAATCGGATTCGAGTAGCATATGTCGTTGATGAAAGAATAAAAAGTGCGGTAAAAATTTTCAAAATTTTACCGCACTTTACAAATCATTTAATGTGAGCAAAAGCCTGTGTAATATCTCCAATTAAATCATCGATATTTTCGATACCGCAAGATAAACGAATCATTCCTGCCGGAATTTTAGCAGCGGCTAATTCCGCTTCGTTCATTTGGCTGTGTGTGGAACTCGCCGGATGTAACGCACAGGTGCGAATATCCGCCACGTGCACCTCGCGAGAAATGAGTTTTAACCCATTCAGCCATTGTTCCGCCGCAGGCTTGCCGCCTTTAATCACAAAAGATAACACGCCACATAAGCCGTTCGGTAGGTATTTTTGTTTTAACGCATAATCTGGCGATGTAGGTAAACCGGGATAATTGACGGTTTCCACTATCGGATGTTCGGCTAAGAACTCTGCCGCTAATTGCCCGTTACGGGCATGTTCTTTCATACGCACCGCAAGGGTTTCTAAGCCTAAATTCAATAGGAAACTGTTTTGTGGTGCAGGGGTGGAACCGAGATCCCGCATTAATTGCACTCGAGCTTTGATAATGTAGGCGAGATTACCGAAGGCTTGCGTGTAAACAATATTGTTATAGGTGTTATCCGGCTGATTAAAATCGGCAAATTTTTCACCGGACCAATCGAAATTACCGCCATCTACAATCGCACCGCCAAGTGCGACCGCATGACCGTCCATATATTTTGATGTGCTGTGCACCACAATATTGGCACCATGTTCAAATGGGCGGCAGAAATAAGGGGTTGCGAAGGTGTTATCGATGATTAACGGTGCGTTAGCAAATTTGGCAAGTTCGGCAAATTTTTCAATATCCAGCACACGCAATGCCGGGTTAGCAATAGTTTCGCCGAAAATGACTTTAGTATTCGGCCGTACCGCAGATTTAAGCACTTCCAAAGACGCATATTGATCCACAAAAGTTACGCTGATACCCATTTTTTGCATGGTGTGTGCGAATAAATTATAAGTACCGCCGTAGATGGTGGAGGCAGAAATAAAATGATCGCCGGCGGAAAGAATATTCATCAGTGCATAAAAGGTTGCCGCCTGTCCGGACGATGTGCAAAGTGCACCGACACCGCCTTCCAATGCGGCTATTTTATTTTCTACGGCACTGTTAGTCGGGTTTTCAAGACGGGTATAAAAGGAGCCCGCCTCTTCCAGTTTAAATAATTTTGCGATGGATTCGGAAGAGTCATAAGTAAAGGTGGTACTTTGTACGATAGGGAATACACGCGGCTCGCCGTTTTTCGGGCTGTAGCCCGCGTGTAAACATTGGGTTTCAAATTTCATATTAGTTATCCTATTTATGTAATTTTTATAAATAAGTAAACACTTGCTCTGCACTTAAACGGGCTTTTGGTTTTGCTGCATTCGGATCGGTGTCAGCGTGATAACCTAAGGCCACAATCACAGAACTGTGCATACCTTTTGCCTGCAGATCAAATTCTGTATCTAAACGTTTTGACGTGTAACGGGTTTGTGCAATGTTCAATGAATCAGTCATAATAGCAATAATCTGTGGCTGTAACTATATCACTAAATCAGCATAAAATAACAAAAAAGTGCGGTGATTTTTAGCAAGATTTTTTGTAGAATGAAAATACCTCATTTTCTATTCAAGGAACCACTATGACCGCTGTTCTACTCTACATATTTATTTATCTCAGTGCCGCCGTAATCACTGTTCCACTGTCAAAAAAACTCGGCTTAGGTTCGGTCCTCGGTTATTTGATAGCCGGTGTATTTATCGGACCGACCTTAGGTTTGGTAGGAAAAGAAACCGAAACAATTCAACACGTTGCCGAATTCGGTGTCGTGATGATGCTGTTTTTAGTAGGTCTTGAATTAGAACCCAGTAAATTATGGAAATTACGTTCCAAGCTGCTCGGATTAGGTGGTTTACAAGTGATGTTAACTGCCGCTGCCATTGCCTTCTTAGCCTATTTATGCGGTGTAGCATGGCAAAGTGCGGTCACTATCGGCTGTATTTTTTCATTATCATCAACGGCAATCGTCTTACAAACCCTGGGAGAAAAAAACCTGCTTAGCAGTCCCGGCGGACAAAGCAGCTTTTCGGTATTGTTATTCCAAGATATTGCCGTTATCCCAATGTTGGCACTCTTACCTTTATTGGCATTACCGGAACTCACCAATTCCACTATCAGCGTATCCGCTCATTCCTCCTTAAATTTATTAGAACACGCCAGTGCAATCACAAAAACCGTAATTACTACATTTGCAATTTCAGTGATTATCGTCGCGGGGCATTATTTGGCTCGCCCCGTATTTCGCTATATTGCCTCCACCCGTTCACAAGAAATTTTTATTTTCTTTGCATTGACTTTAGTTGTCGGTATCGCATTATTAATGTCATTAATCGGCTTATCACCGGCTTTAGGCACCTTCCTCGCCGGTGTCGTTTTGGCAAATAACGAATATCGTCACGCACTGGAAAGCACGCTGGAACCGTTTAAAGGCTTATTGCTCGGCTTATTCTTTATTACCGTGGGAGCCAGTATTCAATTCGGTTTATTATTCAGCAACTTCTTTTTAATCATCGGTTTGACGCTTGCTATCATTGTAATCAAATTCGTGGTGTTGTTTTTACTCGGCAAAGCCTTCCGTTTAAAAGGTTTGGACACCTATTTGTTCGCACTCAGCTTGGCTCAAGCAGGGGAATTCGGTTTTGTATTACTCACCTTCGGCGTACAAAATGCCTTAATCAGCCAAGAATATTCCGATATTTTATTATTAGTTGTCACGCTTTCTATGGTGTTCGCACCACTACTATTTATTTTATATGACAAAGTGTTGATACCGCGCTTCCATAAAAAAGGCGAACGTCAGCAAGACACGATTGAAGAAGCAAATCCTATTCTCGTGTTGGGACACGGACGTTTCGGACAAGTCGTCAATGGTATATTAAATAGCTGTGGCTATCCGACCACCATCATCGACCACGATCCGCATATTACTGAAGGTATGTCGATGATCGGTGTTAAAACCTATTTCGGCGATGCCTCACAACCTACATTGCTGGAAGCAGCAGGCGTAAAAGATGCCAAATTGGTTGTGGTTGCCATTGACAACCAAGAACAAACATTACAAATCGTGCATTATTTACATCAGCATTTTCCAGAATTACCGGTTGTTGCCCGCGCTTATGATCGTCGTGCAGTATATAATATTTATCAAGAAGACATCGGCACGGCTATTGTGCGGGAAACCTTCGACTCCGCCGTACGTGCCGGACGTTACGCATTAGAAAAACTGGGCATTGAAACGGAAAAAGCGAAAATGCTGGCTCAATTGTTCTTTGAACGCAATCGTACAGGTTTAAAACATTTAGCGGAATATTATGATCCGGAAATCGAAGCCTTTAAAAACAAAGCACTTATTTATGCTGCGAAACAATATGATCAGGAAACCGCCGCGTTATTGCAGGCACTAATCGCCAATGACGGTTTATTGACAGACGAAACCACGAAAGAAGAGCTGAACACGGATTTCCCTGAGGTTGAAAATGAATATTCGAAAAATAATGATGATAAATCCGAAACTGCACAGGAAGATAAATCATCAGCTTAAAACAGATTGAATAAGGGGCAGCATATGCGCCCTTATTTCACCACTGCAAACATGTTTATCGAATGCCGCCAAATGGTCTCCGCAATAATCTCCGGCGGCATTTTTTTTAGCTCGCATAAAGCGTTAAATACATTAATAATGCGTTCCGGACGATTAGGCTGCCCCTGAAAACCAAACACCGGCATATCAGGACTATCGGTTTCCAACAGCAAACTATCTAAGGGCAATTTAGCAATCGCTTGACGGGTTTTATTAGCCCGTTCGTAAGTAATGGTTCCGCCTACACCGATTTTGTAACCTAAATCCACAAAGCGTTTTGCCTGCTCATAACTGCCGGAAAATCCATGAATCACACCGCACTTTGGTGGTTGAATACGTTTTAAAAAGGTGAAAATGTGATCGTGGGCTTTACGGGAATGAATATTCACCGGCAGATGATATTGCTTCGCCAGTTGTAATTGGGCTTCAAAAAAATCGCATTGCTTCTGCCAATGTTCATAAGTCAGCAATTCGGGAACCGCCCGCTCTAAACCGATTTCCGCCACTGCGGTACAATTTGCCGAACGTTGCGAAAACATTTTTGCCAATAAATCTAAATGCTCAGTCTGATGCTGTTTTAAATGCAAAGGATGCAAACCTAAACCGCAATAAAGCTGTTCGGGAAAAAGTGCGGTCATTTTACGGATAGTTTTAAAATCCGCTGCCATCACCGCCACAATTAAAATTTTCTCCACGCCTACCGCACTTGCTCCGGCGAGTAAATCCGCCAGTGATTCTCTGGTGGATTGCCGTACGTAATCTAAATGGGTATGGGTGTCAAAAAATTTAAACATAGATTAAACTTCCTCTCTCCGTTTACGGGAGAGTGTGCGCAGGAAGAGAGGAAAATCAATTATTCCACAGTCACCGATGTAATCACTACATCATCTTTTGGTACATCTTGATGGAAGCCTTTATTGCCGGTTTTGACGCCTTTGATTTTATCTACCACATCCATACCTTCAACCACTTCACCGAATACGCAGTAGCCCCATTCTTGCACCACTTCACGACCGTGCATTTCTTTTGAGCGATAGTCTAAGAAATTGTTATCTGCTACATTAATGAAAAATTGCGAGCTGGCTGAATGAGGATCTGATGTACGAGCCATTGCAATAGTGCCGCGTTTGTTGCTTAAACGATTGTTCGCTTCGTTTTGAATCGGTGCATTGGTGCGTTTTTCTTTCATGCCGGCTTCCATACCGCCGCCTTGGATCATAAATCCGTCAATAACACGGTGAAAAATTGTGTTATTATAGAAACCGTCTTTGCAGTAATTTAAGAAGTTTTCTGCGGTAATCGGTGCTTTTTCGCTGTTTAATGCGATTTTAATATCGCCGAAATTTGTATGTAATGTAATCATTTTAATCATCCTTATGAAAATTCAAGATCGTCATTATTTCATAAATTGTGGAAAAGTGCTATAAAGTGCGGTAATTAGTTCATTTAAATCAGAGATATCCAATGCTAAAAATTTTCAATACCCTCACAAGAGAAAAAGAAGTATTCAAACCTATCCGCGAAAACAATATAGGTATGTATGTATGCGGTGTGACAGTTTATGACCTGTGCCATTTCGGTCACGGCAGAACCTTCGTTTCTTTTGATGTGATTACCCGTTATTTGCGTTATTTAGGCTACAATTTAACCTATGTCCGTAATATTACCGACGTGGACGATAAAATCATCAAACGGGCATTGGAAAACGATGAAACCTGTGACGAGCTTGTAGATCGTATGATCGCTGAAATGCATAAAGATTTCGATGCCTTAAACATTCAACGCCCGGATATCGAACCGCGTGCCACCCATCATATTCCTGAGATTATCGCCATGGTGCAACGCCTTATCGCCAATGGTCACGCTTATGTGGCACAAGACGGTGATGTGATGTTTGATGTGGAAAGTTTCAAAAAATACGGTGTATTATCCCGTCAAAATTTAGCGCAGCTGCAAGCGGGTGCTCGCGTTGAAATCAAAAGCATTAAACGCAATCCGATGGATTTTGTGCTGTGGAAAATGTCTAAACCGAACGAACCGAGTTGGGATTCCCCTTGGGGAAAAGGCCGCCCGGGCTGGCATATCGAATGTTCCGCAATGAACAGCAAAGAACTGGGCGAACATTTTGATATTCATGGCGGCGGTTCCGATTTGATGTTCCCTCACCACGAAAATGAAATAGCACAATCCTGCTGTGCCAACAGTGGCGATTATGTGAACTATTGGATGCACACAGGGATGTTGACTATCGACAAAGAAAAAATGTCAAAATCCTTAGGTAATTTCTTTACCATTCGCACTATGTTGGAAAAATATGATGCGGAAAGCCTGCGTTATTTCTTTTTAACTGCACATTATCGTTCTTTATTAAACTACGATTTAGAAGCCTTAGATAACGCCCGCAACGCCTTAGAGCGTTTATATACGGCATTACGCGGCACTGATGCAAGTGCGGTGGCTTTTGGCGGAGAAAATTACATTGACGATTTTAAAGCCGCAATGAACGATGATTTCAACACACCGGGAGCATTAGCGGTATTATTTGAAATAGCTCGCGAGGTAAATAAGCTTAAAACGGAAGATATAGTACGTGCTAATGGTTTAGCCGCACGTTTGCGTGAATTAGCGGCTGTACTCGGCATTTTATATCAAGATCCGGAACAATTTCTGCAAGCAGGTTCCGATGATGACGAAGTGGCACTTATCGAAACCTTAATCAAACAACGCAATGAAGCCCGTGCAGCCAAAAACTGGCCGGCTGCAGATGAAGCCCGCAATAAACTCACTGAAATGGGAGTGCTGCTGGAAGACGGTGCTAACGGCACGACTTGGCGTAAGGGGTAATTTCCACTCTCTCGTTTACGAGAGAGTATGTGCCCCAAAGGCGAGAGGGGAATTTGCGAAATAAATTTCAAAATAAGCCCCTCTACCTACTCTTTCTTTCGCCAATATGTCGCAAATCTTGGTTTGCCGTTCTTTGTTAATCCCCGATATTTATAAGTAATCACCGTACCAATAGGTGGCGGGTTAATGCGATCTGTTAGTTTAAATCCCGAACCGATTTTAAATTGCCCGCGATGATTTTCACAAGTTAGGCTGCCCATAGCATTTTCAAATTGACCTTTGCCTTTATGGTGAGCAATAACTGTACATTCTTCATCAAGTGCGGTCTTAAATTTTAAAATTTGCGAACTGCGTTTGGTTTCATATGGCACATTTGGATTACGCACCACAACGCCTTCACCACCTAATGATTCAACATGCTGCAAATAGGCGGTAAGTTCAGATTTTTCTTGCACAGGGATCTGTTGAATAATTTGAATATAGGGATTGGGATGTTGTTTTAAATACTGTTCTAATACGGCTAGTCGCTCAAATAAATTGCCTGCTGCGTGCGGCACATCAAATACATAGAGTTTTAAACGATCCCAGCCTTTATCTTCGGTGGAACGCACAATCGTGGAAATTTGTTCAAACTGATTACGTTGGCTGAACAACTCGCCGTCAATGGCAAAAGGCGGAAAATGTTCGGTAAAATAATGAGGGACTGAAAAAGGATTGCCTTGTCGTGATAATAATTGTTTGCCGTTCCAATAGCCTCGAATGCCATCTAATTTTTCACTCATCGTCCAGCCTTGAATTTCTTGATTTTCATACGTATCCAACAACATCAACGGCAAATCCGCCGCAACATAACCGCTGACTAAGGCCAATAATAAAATTAATTTTTTCATCTGCTCTCCTTTATCTCTCTTTCATACTAAAGAACGGTATAATAAAAGAAAATTTTTTTAACAAATCATTGTTTATTTATGGAAGCAAGATCACAGTTTTGCTGACGATAATCAAATTTATACCGGAAGATTCAAAATGAAGAAATTAGTTTCAACGTCTTGTGCTTCAATGATGTTATCGGCCTGTGCCAATGATACAGACAAACCGAACATCGGTATGGCTAACCCTGCCAGCGAATATTGCGTTGCGCAAGGGGGTACTTTAGAAATTAAGAAAGATAAACAAGGCAATGAATACGGTATCTGTCATTTGCCTGACGGCCGTGTAATTGAAGAATGGGATTTTTATCATCAAAGAATGGGATTTTTATCATCAAAATCATAAATAACAAAGAAGGAAATCAAAAGATTTCCTTCTTTATCATTGAATTACATGATTATAATACGCGACGGGATTGAGTATAATTTCTCGCCCAGTAGCTTTCGCTTAATGAACTGATGGTGACACCTTGACGGGAGCTGGCGTGCATGAAACGCCCTTCACCAATATACACTCCAACGTGATTATTTCTGCGGAAAAATACTAAATCGCCGACTTTCAACTGGCTTTTGGCAATATTCCGACCTATATGGCGTTGTTCAGATGTTGAACGCGGCAGGCTCATTCCAAAGGCTTGTTCAAAAACTTCACGCATAAATGCCGAGCAATCGATCCCGCGTTTACCGGTGCCGCCTAAACGATAACGCGTGCCATGCCATTCTTGGAATACTTGAGAAAGTTTTTTGTTCGCGATAACTGCGTGAGATTTCCTGTTGAATACAGCTGCATCATTTTCATCAGCACCGAAATTATGCGGTTGGTTGGTTCTGATATTGACGATAAATTTATTTAATTGAACCTCGTCTTTACTGCCATATGATCCGGTCTTGTTCGATTGATAACGTGCATGAGTTTGATCTACCGAGCTTGAACAAGCGGTCAAGGCAAGCAAGGCGGTAATCATTAAAATTTGCTTAAACATAATAAAAAATAAATTGTAAAAATGTAAAAAGTCTGAAATTTCATCGATACTACCCGAATTTATCCCTCATTACTACCTTTTATTTGGCTTTTTATTGAATTTTATGCTAAAAAGTGTTCCTTTATTCGATAATATTTAAAGAAATCAGCTTATGACTGCAATAAATACAATTAATAACTTTTCCATGATTAGCCGTTTATTCGGTAATCTATTCTATCGTTCCCCCAAAGATCCGATTTTAAGCGGAGTATTCGGTTGGTTAAATCAACAAGGATTAAGCCAAATTTGGGCATTATCTACTGATGCTCAAAGTGAGCCGGCTCTAAAACAGCTGCAAACTACCTCAGATTTCACCGCACTTGAATTGGAATACCAACATCTATTCGGCGATGAGGCCGCCGTGCCCACCACAATTTCTGCTTATGGTATTGATGTGGATGAATTTGTGGCATTTCGTAACGTGCGTAATATGCCGGCGATAGAAAGTGCGGATCATTTTGCGTTACTTTTACTGACCGCATCTTGGTTGGAAGATAATGTGGATTCCGTTTCAGCTCAACAGGAATTATTTGAGCAGTTTTTATTACCTTGTGCAGCAAAATTTTTAGGCAAAGTAGAAGCCCATTCTACCTTGCCTTTTTACCGTGCATTAGCTCAACTGACCCGGGATATTTTATCTGCTATGGCCGATGAGTTGGAAGAATCTGCGGAATAATTCAACCGAGCAAATTTCGTACCGGAGCAAAACTTTTTCGATGCTCCGGTAACACGCCGAATTCGACCAGTTTTTCAAAATGCAGTTTGGTGGGATAACCTTTGTGTTGAGCAAAACCATATTGCGGATATTTTTGATCCAATTCTACCATTTCCTGATCGCGGGCAACTTTCGCTAAAATCGATGCAGCACTAATCTCTTGCACCAAGCTATCGCCTTTCACTACCGCTTGTGCGGGCATTAGCAATGCCGGAATACGATTGCCGTCCACGAGTACAAAATGCGGTTGAATTTTTAAATTTTTCACCGCTCTTTGCATTGCCAACATTGTGGCGTGTAAAATATTCAGTTCATCAATTTCTGACGGTTCTGCTCGCCCTAACGCCCAAGCCAAGGCTTTTTGCTTGATTTCATCTGCCAGCGCCAAACGTTTTTTCTCTGATAATTTTTTAGAATCCGCCAGTCCTTGAATGGGGTTATGAGGATCTAAAATCACCGCAGCCGTTACCACCGCACCAACTAAAGGTCCGCGGCCTACTTCGTCCACACCGGCGATCAGTTCGTAATCAGGATAAACAAACTCAGTCATTTTGCTCACCTTTCGCTTGTTCGGTTCGCGTTTGTTCGTCTTCTAGTAAATCAATCACTGCCTGTGCCGCCTGTTTATCCGCATCGCACTGAATACTTCGGTGTAAGTCCGTGAAACGTTGGATTAAATTATGCCGATTTTGCACCGCACTTTCTTGTGAATCTAAATAACCCGCTAATTTTTCTGCTAATTTTCCCGGTGAGCAGTCATCTTGGATCATCTCCGGCACCAACATTTCATTTGCCAATAAATTCGGTAAAGAAATATACGGGGTTTTCACCAAACGTTTTGCCAAGAAATAGGTCGTACCTTTCATTTTATAGCCGACCACCATCGGGGATTTGCACAACATCGCTTCTAATGCCGACGTACCGGAGGCCAGCAAAGTGACATCAGCCGCAATCATCGCTTGACGGGCCTGACCGTCTAGCATAACCACATCAAGATCTGGTGCTACACGTGCTTTAATCGTTTCAAATTGCTGGCGGCGTTTTTCATTGATCAACGGTAATAAGAACTGCAATTCGGGATATTTTGCTTTCAACAATAATGCCGTTTGTAAAAATGGCTCCGTAAGAAATTCCACTTCACTACCACGACTGCCTACAAGAATCGCCATATAACGACTATTCTCATCAATATTAAGCAAACGACAGGCTTCCGAACGGTTCGGTTTTAGCGCAATCTGATCCGCCATTGTGTGACCGATAAAACGGCAAGGCACATCAAATTTATCATAAAAGGCTTTTTCAAAAGGCAAAAATGCTAACACTTGATTGGTCGCCCGTGCGATTTTGTGAATGCGGTTTTGTCGCCACGCCCACACTGACGGACTCACATAATGAATAGTTTTAATGCCGTTTTCTTTGAGTTTCAACTCTACATCAATATTAAAGTCCGGGGCATCAATACCGATAAAAATATCCGGTTTTTCAGCCAGCATGGTATCAATCACTTGGCGGCGGATTTTCAATAAACGGGGCAAATGTTTCACCACTTCCACTAATCCCATAACGGAAAGTGCTTCCATATCCACTAGAGTTTCACAGCCTTCCGCCAACATTTGTTTGCCGGCAATGCCCATAAATCGGGCGTTTGGATAACGGGTTTTCAATGCCCGAATTAAGCCGGCACCAAGAATATCGCCGGACACTTCGCCCGCAACCAGTGCAATGGTAAGTGGTTTATTTTCCATATTATCTCCCGATTTTGATAAAAAATAACCGCACATAAGTGCGGTTACTTTTGCGAAAATTTTATTAACGAATAATCCCGCGGGTTGAACGCTTAAAGAATTCCACAAAGAAACTGATTGCAGAATCAGTTTCTGCGATACGTTCGATTTCCGGGATCACATCTTCTAAAGTGCGGTCGCTACGATAAATTAATTTATACACGTTGCGGATTGCATGTAAAGTCGGTTTGTCAAAACCGCGACGTTTTAAGCCTTCCAAATTCACGCCGAACGGACGAGCATGGTTGCCCTGAGCCATCACATACGGCGGCACATCTTGGCTGACCATTGAACCGCCGCCTAACATAACATGAGCCCCCACGATAGCGAATTGGTGAATTGCCGACATTCCGCCCACGATCACAAAGTCATCTAACTCAACATGGCCTCCCAACGTAGCATTATTGGCTAAGATACAACGGTTTTTAATTTGACAGTCGTGAGCAATATGGGTGTTAATCATAAATAAATTATCATCACCGATACGAGTGACGCCGCCGCCTTGTACAGTTCCACGGTGAATAGTCACGCTTTCACGGATGCGGTTGCGATTACCGATAATAGTTTTAGTCGGTTCGCCTTGGTATTTCAAATCTTGGTTCACTTCACCAATGCTGGCAAATTGAAAAATTTGGTTATCTTCACCGATGGTTGTACGTCCTTTTACCACTACATGAGAATATAACACGGTATTTTTACCGATTGTTACGTTGTTTTCTACAACACAAAACGGACCGATCACAACATTTTCAGCGATTTTGGCACCTTCTTCAACAATGGCTGACGGATGAATTTTTGCACTGGCGTGAATCATAAATTGCTCCTGATTATAAATTATTTTTGTAAGATCGACTTATTTGCGCGCACACATTAAAGTGCCTTCGCACGCCACTTCGCCATCAACGCTTGCCACAGCTTTAAAACGAGTAATACCGCGACGTTCTTTGATCACTTCCACGTATATTTCCATTTGATCGCCCGGCACAACCGGTTTTTTGAAACGTACTTCATCGATTCCGGCATAATAGAATAGCTCTCCGCCTTGTAATTCGTAAGTTTTAAACGCCAAAATACCCATTGATTGTGCCAACGCTTCAAGAATTAACACACCGGGGAAAATCGGTTTTTGTGGAAAATGACCGGTAAACTGCGGTTCGTTTACACTCACATTTTTGATCGCTTTCAACCATTCGCCTTCTTTATAATCCACCACGCGATCCACTAATAAAAACGGATAACGATGGGGTAATAAAGACATAATTTCATTAATGTCAATTGTTTTATTTGTCGTTGCCTGTTCAGTTGTCACAATAAATCACCTTTGGTTTAAATTAAAATATGTTCAAAATTATTCTTTGCCGATTTTACGCTCTAAAGATTTTAAGCGTTTATTCATTTCATCTATATTCAGAGTGAGTGCTGCTGTTTTACGCCATTCTTTATTGGTTTGCAGCGGAATACCCGATGAATAGACTCCCGGTTTGGTAATTGGTCGCATAACCATCCCCATGCCAGTGACAGTGACCTGATCGCAAATTTTCATATGTCCGTTAATCACGCTGGCGCCGCCGATTAAGCAATATTTACCCACCGTTAAACTACCTGCCATAATAACCCCACCGGCGACTGCCGTACCAGTACCAATGTGCACATTATGAGCGATTTGACATAAATTGTCGATGATTACATTATCTTCAATAATGGTTGCATCCAATGCTCCGCGATCAATACAAGTGCAAGCACCAATCTCAACTTTATTGCCGATAATTACCGTGCCGGTCTGTGGAATTTTAATCCAACGACCGCGATCATTGGCATAACCAAAACCATCGCTACCGATCACCGCACCAGATTGAATCAAACATTCACTACCGATTTGCACTTCGTGATAGATACTTACATTTGCCCAGAGCTGTGTTTTTGCACCAATTTTAGTGTTCTTACCGACGAAACAACCGGCTCCGATTACCACTTCATCACCCAATTCAACGCCGTCTTCGATTACTGTGTTCGCACCCACCGAAACATTATTGCCTAATTTTGCCGTGTCGGAAATGACCGCACTTTCTGCAATATTTGAAGCGGCTTTAGGTGTGCTGTCCATATATTGAGCTAAAATCGCATAGGCTACATAAGGATCTTTAACAATTAATAAATTACTGTTTTCACTACAAAATTCAACATCACTTTCTGATACAACTAAAATTCCCGCGTTGGATTCGGCAAGCTGGGCACGAAATTTTGCATTAGAAATAAATGTTAATTGGTTTTCTGTCGCACGATCTAAAGGTGCAATACTTTCAATAGCAACATCGGTGTTACCACGAATGGTAGCACCGATCTGAGTTGCTAATTCTTCTAAACGATATAATCGCATTGAATTTCGCCTATATGATAATTTGCTATTATTTTGCTTCAGGAGCTTTCGGTGCTTTTGGTAATTCACCGCCGAAAGATTTTACTACCGCTTCCGTAATATCATTGCCTTCATTTGCAGTATAAATCACTGCGGCAGCATCAAGCACTAAAGTATAACCCTGTTCTTTTGCCACTTTATCAATATTTTCTTTTACGTTTTTAGTCACTTCAGCACGCACTTTCGCTTCTTCCGCCCCCAAACGTTGTTGAGCTTCACCCGCTTTTTGTTGGAATGCCGCTACTTTTTGTTGATGTTCGTTAGCGCGTTTTTCAAATGCCGCTACTTTTTTCTGGAATGCCGCACTTTCAGCATTTAATGCTTTTTCACGTTCTTGTAATTTTGAAGGTCGTTGTTTCGGATCTTTTGCATCTTTTTGTAATTGTGCAAATTTTTTGTCTAAAGAGGCTTTTAGTGCTTCGCCTTCTTTTTGCAAAGCCGCTTCATCAGTACGTAAACCTTGAGCTGCTTCTGCTAATTTTTGTTCTTCCGGTGCTAATTTATCTTCCTCCGCTTTACGTAATTTACCGAATTCAGAGGTCTCGCTCACTAACGGATGGCTTTGTAATAATACCGGTACGCTTACATAGGCAATTTTATCTGCATCTGCCGCTTGTGCAAATGAAGCGGAACCAAATGCTAATGCTAAAGAAAGTGCGGTTAATTTTAATGCTTTTTTCATAAAAAATCCTTTTATATTAGTTAAGTTTAGTCGGTATCACCTTTGATACCGATAGATTGTTTGACATATTATTATAACATAAGTTCTGGTTTAGAATGTACCACCAATACTAAATTGGAATTGCTCAATGTCATCACCTTCATATTTTTTGATCGGTTTGGCATAAGAGAATACCAGCGGACCGATTGGCGACTGCCATTGGAAACCTACACCGACCGATGCTCGTACACGGCTTGGATCACTATAATCCGGCAAACTTGAATAAGTGGATTTATTCCATTTAGTATTCCAAACGCTCGCTGCATCCACAAAGATAGATGTACGTACGTTGATCTGATTTTTATCTGCCACAAACGGAGTCGGAACAATCAATTCCATACTGGCCGTTGTCATTGCATTACCGCCAACTACATCGTCATCAGGGGTATCATAACAGGCTGTATTAGTATTTACTCCCACACAGTTACCGGATGAATAATTTTTCGATGACATATAAATTGCGTGCGGACCAATACCGCCTGAGGCGAAACCACGTAAGGAGCCGATACCCCCGGCACTATAAGTTTGATAGAACGGCAATACTTTGCCACCATAACCATTTGCATAAGCAGCTGATACTTTACCGCTTAACACCCAGTCTTGATCTCGCGTTAACGGATAGTAAGTTTGAGCTTCGGCACTTAATTTATAATATTTATTATCTGAGCCAGGAATAGTTACACGTGCACCGATATTCGCTTTAGTACCAGAGGTCGGAAAATAACCGCGGTTTAAACTATTATAGTTCCAACCAAATGAGAAATCGAAATCATCAGCTTTAAATTTCCATTCATTGAAATCCATGGAACTCAAATATAACATACGGTTATATTCCGGATAGATGTTACTTAATTTATTATGGGTATAACCTAAACCGAGATAGAATGAGTTATTTTCATTCACCGGGAAGCCTAAAGTTGCATTAATACCGTAGGTTTTACGTTTATAACTTGCTGTTGTATCATTATCGGAGTTATCGTAAGTTTCATAGAAAATATTACCGCCCAGACTCACTCCGTCTTTAGTGAAATACGGTTCGGTATAACCTAAGTTCACGCTTGTACCATAATCATTACGAGAACCGCCCAAACTGATGGTTGAACCTTTACCCAAGAAGTTATCTTGTTTAATGCTTGCTTGATAACTTAAACCACTGTCCGTACCATAACCGATACCTAAGTTGATACTACCTGTATTACGCTCTTTGACTTTATAAATCACATCCAGCTGATCATCGGTACCCTGTACCACTTCGTTACGGGTTTCCACACTTTCATAGAAACCGGTACGATCCAAACGGATTTTGCCTAACTCAATCAAGTTAGAAGATAACCATGTACCTTCTTGTTGGCGCATTTCTTGACGTAAGGTTGAATCTGCACTCACATCATTACCTTCAAAACGAATTTGACGTACCGTATAACGACGCCCTGCATCTACCACATAAGTAATATTAACAGTATGGTTTACATCATCAAATTCCGGCGCAATCTGCACTTGAGCCATAGCATAGCCGCGATTACCCAATACGGATTTAATATTCGCTTCTACCGCTTTGACATCTGCACCGTCAAACGGAGCACCAAGGTTAATTGCTTGTAATAACGGGGCTAATTGTTCGCCCATACCTGCCGTATTCCCAACAATACGGGCTTGTTTTACGGTATAAAGTGCACCTTCGCTTACATTAATAGTCACATCCGCTTTGGTTTTATCATCGCTTAATTTCACATCGGTACCGGTAATACGGAACTTGGGATAACCACGATTAGCGTAGTAATCCGTTAAAGCTTGCAAATCTTTATCAAATTCTTGTTGTGAAAAGCGATATCCCCACAGCTTCCACCAGGCATTTTCGCTCAATTCCATTTCATCTTTTAAGTCATCGGAATCAAATACCGTATTGCCGTTAAAGGTGATCGATTCTAAATCGGCACTGTCTTCTTCTTTAATGACTAATTTTAATTTTGCTTGATTGCCGTCCACGTTTTCTAATTCGGTATCCACCGTTGCATTGTAATGACCGGTCGTTTTATAGTGCTCCAATAAACCTTGACGGAATGCTTCTAATTTTGCTCGGTTTAATGTACTGCCCACACCTAATCCGTTTGATGTCAGATTTTCTTTTAACGCCTCGGTAGGCACTGCACTATTACCGGTAATTTCAATATCGGAAATAACCGGCTTTTCCATTACTTTAACCACTAACGTATTGCCATCACGAGAGACCTGCACATCATCATATGAATTCTGTGCGAATAATTTTCTCACGATTGTGGACATATCCGAGTCAGTAGCACGTTGACCGACTTTAACCGGTAATTGTGCAATAATACGTTGTTGAGTTTCTGGTGTCGCACCGTCCACGCGAATGTCTTGTACAACAAAAGGCGCTGCAAACGCCACTGTTGTTGATCCTGCAAGCAGGCTGGCAATGAGAAGTTTTTTCATTGTAACAATGATCCTATGTAATATTTACAAACGTAAAAAATCATTAAATAACGCAAATGCCGTCAGCATTAGCAATAATACCGCACCGATCCGAAACGCAATTTCTTGTATCCGTTCCGATAACGGTTTTCCCATCACACCTTCAGCGGCCAAGAACAATAAATGCCCGCCGTCTAACACCGGTAATGGAAATAAATTCATTATGCCTAAATTGACACTGATTAATGCCATAAAACTCAGATAATAGATAAAACCGATTTCTGAGGACATCCCCGCTCCTTTGGCAATAGAAATCGGGCCACTTAAATTATTCAGGGATAAATCACCAGTAAATAATTTACCAATTACTTTCAACGTAATTAAACTGAGTTGACCTGTTTTTTCAATACCTTTTTGCAGGGCTTCAAGAATACCATATTTTAATTCAGTACGATACTCATCTGCAACCGGAACGAAGGTCGGTGCAACACCTACAGCCCATCGATTATCTTCTTTCTGCGGTGTTAAGGTAAAATCCATTTGCTGCCCGTTTCGTTCCACCGTAATTAATAAAGGTTGGCCATTACTTTTTTGAATACCTTGTACAAATTGCTGCCAACTAATCGATTGGTGATTAAGTGCGGTTAGTTTATCGCCGATTTTCAGTCCCGCTTGAGCAGCCGCGGAATCGTCAATAACTTTAGATAACGTCATATCCACTTTATTGCCCACCGGCACAATACCCATAGAACCGAAAGCACTTTCCGCTTCAGGATCAAAAGTCCAATTTCTCAAATCCAGTGTTTTTTCTTCTTCGTATCCTAAATTCATCGGTGCTAAAACAACTTTCACCTGATCATTGCCCAATTTAGTGGCAAGCACCATATTCACGGTTTCCCAGTCCGGTGTCGATGAACCGTCAATGGCAATAATTTGGCTATTCAGCGGTAAGTCCGCCCGTGCCGCAATTGAATCGGGCTTAACTTCGGCAATCACTGGTTTAAGTGTCGGGATTCCCACTAAATACACTACCCAATAAGCCAGTACGGCAAAAATAAAATTAGCGACAGGTCCCGCAACGCTCACAAAGGCACGTTGTACCACCGTTTTGCTGTTGAAAGATTGGGATTTCAAATGTTCCGGTACGGTTTCATTACGTTCGTCCAGCATTTTCACATACCCGCCCAGCGGCACCGCTGATAGAGCAAATTCCGTGCCCTGTTTATCGGTTTTCGACCATAAGACTTTACCGAAACCGACAGAAAAACGATGTACTTTTATACCGCACTTTCTCGCTGCCCAAAAATGCCCGTATTCGTGTACGGACACCAATACGCCGATAACAATAATAAATGAAGCGAGCGACAATAAAAACGACATAATTTATCCTAAATCACAAAAAAGTAAAAATACGCAAAGAACGGAACGGCTGCCGTTAAACTGTCGATACGATCCAACACGCCGCCGTGTCCCGGAATAATATTGCCACTGTCTTTAATGCCGCTGGTGCGTTTGAACATACTTTCTGTTAAATCACCCAATACGGAAATCGCCACCGTCGCCACAGAAAGCCCTAAGAATGAGGTTAATTTACCGCCTAATTTAATTTGTTGAACAAACTCCACCGAAGCAAATTGTAAGAATAAATAGGCAATCACACCCGCCGTGACCAACCCACCAAACACGCCCTGCCAGGTTTTACCCGGTGAAACTTTCGGGGCTAGTTTGTGTTTACCGAAGGCCCGGCCGGCAAAATAAGCACCGGAATCCGCCCCCCATATTAAAATAAACACATAAAGCAACTGCATCACACCGTAGGTCGGGTTAGTAATATAGTGATCCAAACGTAAAGAAAGGATACCGATTAAGAAGGGAACTAAGGTAAAGAAGGCAAAAATAAATTGCAAAATAAGGGATTTTCCCCAAAGTGCGGCTGATTTTGGATAAGATATCACTAGAATTAATGCGGCAAACCACCAAATTACTGCCGACAATAAAATCGGTTGAGCCAAATCCACAAATACTCGTCCGGCATTTAAGAAATCCGCTTCCGCATACACCCATAAAAATAGAAAACTGGCTGCAATACCAGTGATAATGCCACGCCAGATAGGCATTTTAAACTGCATGAATTGCGTCCATTCCCATACACCAATAGCCACAACCACCGCAACAGCCAAAGCAAAAGCAAAAGGGGAAAATAAAAACAAGGCGGCAAATACAATGCCGATTAACACGATAGCTGAGATGACTCGTTGTTTTAACACAATTTTTCCTTATTCTGATCCGCCAAAGCGACGGTTGCGTTGTTGATAGGCAAGCATTGCCTGTTTAAATTCATTTTCGTCAAAATCCGGCCATAATACGTCGGAAAAATACAATTCAGCATAAGCGATTTGCCACAATAAAAAATTGCTGATCCGCTGTTCGCCACTGGTGCGGATCAATAAATCTACCGGGGGTTGCTCTTTTGTGACCAAATATTTTTGAAAAAGTTCTTCATTAATATCTTCCGTAGCCAACTGATTTTGCTGTACTTCTGAAGCCAGCTGCCGGGCGGCTTGCACTATATCCCAACAGCCGCCGTAATTGGCTGCAATATTGAGTGTCAATGCAGTATTATTTTCCGTTAATTGTTCTGCTTTACGGATTTTCGCCTGCAACTTTTCACTGAAACGAACGGTATCGCCGATAATATTCAGGCGGATATTGTTTTTATGCAGTTTTTTCACTTCCATATCCAATGCCTGCGTAAATAAAGTCATCAAGGCACTCACTTCTGCTTCCGGGCGATTCCAGTTCTCACTACTGAAAGCGTATAACGTCAACAGTTTAATGCCGTTTTGACGGGCAAAAGACACCGCTCGACGCACCGCTGCCACACCGTTTTTGTGGCCGAAAATTCGCATTTTGCCTTGCTGCTCTGCCCAACGACCGTTGCCGTCCATAATAATCGCAACGTGTTGGGGTATATTATCCTGATCCAGTTCTGTCATAAAATTTTTCTAAAAGTGACCGCTCTTTTATATTCCGTCACTATATCATAGTTATAAGGAATAGGTTATAAACTTAAAATAATCTGTTTTGCCAATTCGCGGGCATTTTTATCCACCGCCAACACATCATCAATACTTTGAATAGCCTGGCTTGGTGTTTTTTCTACTGTCATTTGATTGACTTTAGCGATTTGGGTAAATTTAATTCGGCGGTTTAAAAACGCCTCTACCGCAATTTCATTCGCCGCATTCATCGCCGTGGTAGCATATTGTCCCGCAGCAAAGGCATCCATTGCCAGTTTCAAACAAGGATAACGCTGATAATCCGGCTCTAAAAAAGTAAGCTCTTTGATTCTGAAGAAATCCAGCGGCTCAACACCGGCAAAAGTGCGGTGCGGATACGCCATTGTTTCTGCAATCGGGGTTCGCATATCGGGATTACCCATTTGAGCGATCACTGAACCATCCATATAACGCACCATAGAATGAATAATGGATTGTGGATGAATAATTACTTCCATCTCATCGGCGGATGCGTTAAACAGCCAACGGGCTTCAATATATTCCAAGCCTTTATTCATCATAGTGGCAGAATCCACCGAGATTTTTTTACCCATTGACCAATTCGGATGAGCCACGGCTTGTTCCGGTGTGATCTTGGCAAATTCACTTAAATCCGTATAACGAAACGGGCCGCCGGAACCGGTCAACACAATTTTATTGATCCCTAATTCCTGCAAAGGACAAAAACCAATTTGTGTTTGAGCTTGCGGCGGTAAGGATTGAAAAATAGCATTATGTTCGCTATCCACCGGCAATAATTGCGCGTTGTGCTTACGCACTTCATCGATAAACAAGCCGCCACAAGTAACCAAAGTTTCTTTATTGGCCAACAGCACTCGTTTGCCGGCTTTAATTGCTGATAAGGTCGGCAATAACCCGGCCGCTCCCACAATTGCCGCCATTACTTGATCCGCTTCAGGATGAGCCGCTAATTCACAAATAGCCTGTGTACCGCTTAATACTTGAGTGTGACTGCCGTAGGTTTTGAGTAATTCCGCCAGTTTTTTGGCTGCATTTTCATCATCCAATGCCGCAAAAGACGGTTGAAATTGCAAACATTGTTGCAGCATTAAATCCGTATTCCGCCCGCCGACTAAGGCAAAAGCCCGATATTTTTCAGGATTATGCTCAATCACAGAAAGCGTACTGGCACCGATAGAACCGGTAGAGCCGAGAATAACAATATTTTGAATTTTCATTATTTTGTGACCGCACTTTTAATAACAAAAGATAAAGTAAAGACAGCATATTGCTGTCTCTAATTACTGACAAACCTTCTCTCGTAAACAGGAGAGAATTAAACTAGAACGCCATTAATTCTTTTTCTTTATCCGCTAACACTTCATCCACTTTTTTCACGAATATATCGGTCAATTTTTGGATTTCATCTTGTGCTTTACGTTCTTCGTCTTCGCTGATTTCTTTATCTTTTAACAATGCTTTAATTTGATCGTTCGCATCACGGCGTACGTTACGCACGGCAACTTTCGCCCCTTCCGCTTCACCGCGAACCAATTTAGTTAAATCACGACGACGTTCTTCTGTCAACGGTGGCAACGGTACACGGATAGTCGTTCCCGCAGAAGCCGGATTTAACCCTAAATCAGAAGTTAAAATCGCTTTTTCAACCGCTTGAATCAAAGAACGATCAAACACAGTCACTGCCAAAGTGCGGGCATCTTCCGCCACGACGTTAGCCACTTGGCGTAATGGCGTGGCAGAACCATAATATTCTACTTGAATACTATCCAACAAACTTGGATGAGCGCGACCGGTACGGATTTTAGCAATTTGATGTTTAAAAGCTTCAAGGCTTTTTTCCATACGATCTTGCGTATCTTTTTTGATTTCGTTAATCACAATGTAATCCTTCTTGTTAAAAACAGATAAAACGGTTTGATTTTACTTGATTTAGAGAATTTTGACTAGAACTTTTGTTTTCCGTTTTTACTACAACTAATCCATATTTTTCAGTATCAATTTGGCTTGTTCTGCAAATTCACCTTTTCCTAAAGCTGCTTTTTGATACCACTCTTTTGCTTTATTAATATTTTTATTAGTAGCAAAACCATTCCGATAAAAATCGGCTACTTTTACTTGGGCTTCCGTATCACCATGTATTGCCGCTTGTTGATACAGCTCAAATGCTTTCTTTTGATCTATTTCTACGCCTTCGCCCAATTCATACATTTCAGCTAAATGAAATAAAGCAGGGGCATAATGCTCTTTTGCCGCTTTTTCAAAGAAAAATCTCGCTTTGGTAAAATCTTGTTTAACAAATGAAGCAGTGCGATATAAAAAGCCGTTTGAAAAATATTCATCGGCTTTGGCATTACTACGAGTTGCTACACCTTCAACAGAATCTTCAACGAACTTTGTAAGAGCACTTATTGCATTCATTTCCTTAGCTTTCTCTTGTGCTTTATTGAACCAATTTATCGCTTCTGCCGTACTTCGTGATACAACTAGGCCTTCAGAATAAAAAAGCCCAATAGATAACATTGCAATAGGGTGTCCTTTATCAGCAGCCTGTTCCATATACTCAAAAGACTTTTGTTCATTTTTTAATTTAGGATCACTATGATAAAAAGCACCCAACGTGAATAACGCTTCTGAATTTTCGCTTCTTTGTTCTAATAACTCTAAAGCGTAATTTACATTTTTTGGAGTACCAATGCCGTTGTAATAATATTTTGCCAAAGCGGGGACATAACTAGAATCCAGCTGTGTTGCCTGTTGTAACAATTCAAACGATTTTTTCTCATCTTTTTCAACACCATTTCCGGCTAAATACAAGCCAGACAAAACTTTTTTGGCATAGGCCTTGCCATCTCCCGTTACCTGTGATGCCCAACGAGCGACATCCGATGCAGCTAAATTTAATTTATTTCCTGTTTCCCAAAGTAATACAAGATAATACTGGGCATCTGAATTTCCTTGACTGGCAGAACGGACTAACAAATCCTTGCTTATTTGCAAAAAAGAACTTTCCCTTTGTGAATTTTCATCTGCCCATGCCAAGAATGTCATACCGACTACGTACTGTTTTTGACTTACATTGTAATCAGCTTGTTGTATTTTTTTTATACTATTTTCTGCATCAATTATGCTAGGATCGGATTTTCGCACTTCTTGATACCAGTGTAAGGCTTGTTCTTTGTCCGGTTCAAGATCAAATCCTAATTCATAAATAAGAGCAAGAATTAATTGTGCCGAAGTATGCCCTTGCTCTGCGGCTTTCAAATACCAGTATCGAGCTTTATCATAATCTAAGGGAAATAGTCTTGTTCCGCCATTAAAATACAACGTTGCCAATGTATATTGTGCTGTTTTATTCCCTTGTTCTGCGGAATGAATCATGTTTTCTGTAATGCTATTATCTTTAGGAACTTCAAAAAGTGGCGAATTCACTGGTTGAGCACTTGCAGGATGAATGAAAAGAACTAGTGACAATAAAAAAATATAAAGTTTAGACATATAAATTACCAATAAATATGATGAAAGCGAGGCTTGATAGTACTTGATTGATAGAATATTGCGGAGAATTATGACCGCACTTGGAAAAGTGCGGTCAAAATTTGAAAAGTTTTTATTCGGTAATCAATGTACCTTCCGCTTCACCGGTAATCACACGTTTTAACGCCCCCGGTTTGCCCATATTGAATACGCGAATCGGCAAGCCGTGATCGCGAGCCAAGGTAAATGCCGCTAAGTCCATTACTTGTAATTCTTTATCGATAACTTCAGCGTAGGTCAGTTGCGGATAGAGTTTCGCCTCCGGATTCTTAGCCGGATCACAATCATAGACACCGTCAACTTTAGTCGCTTTTAACACCACATCCGCTTCGATTTCGATACCGCGTAAGCAAGCTGCTGAATCTGTGGTAAAAAACGGGCTGCCTGTACCGCCGGAAAAAATCACCACACGTTTCTCACGCAACATCTTAATAGCTTCAGACCAGTTATAAGTATCACAAATACCGTTTAATTGAAAAGCCGACATCAATTTTGCATTCACATCGGCACGGTGTAACGCATCACGCATCGCCAAACCGTTCATTACAGTGGCCAACATCCCCATATGGTCGCCTACTACGCGGTTCATACCGGCTTTCGCTAATTTTGCACCACGGAATAAGTTGCCGCCGCCAAGCACTACGCCCACTTCAACGCCCATCGCCAGCAATTCTTTGATTTCGATTGCCATACGATCAAGAATAGACGGATCGATACCGAATCCTTCCGCACCTTGTAATGCTTCGCCGCTTAATTTTAATAAAATTCGTTTATATTTCGCTTCGTTCATTTGTTCTACCCTACGAAATTTATCCAAAGAAAAGGCGAGAACTTCGCTCGCCTTTGCTATCAATAATTAGATTTTTTGCATTGCCGCAACTTCAGCAGCAAAGTCAGTTTCTACTTTCTCAATCCCCTCGCCCACTTCAAAACGAATGAAATTAGAAACGCTGCTGTTCACAGATTTCAAGTAGTCACCTACTGATTGTGAAGGATCCATTACGAATGCCTGACCGGTTAAAGAAACTTCGCCGGTGAATTTTTTCATACGACCTTCAACCATTTTCTCTGCGATTTCACGTGGTTTACCGGATTGTATTGCGATATCCACTTGAATTTGACGCTCATGTTCAACCACATCGGCAGGTACATCAGACGGATTCACATAATCTGGACGGCTTGCAGCAACATGCATAGCAACTTTACGTAATTCTTCTTCAGAACCTTGACCGGCAACTAATACACCGATTTTCGCACCGTGCAAGTAAGAAGCGATTAAATCACCATCTAAGAATTGAACGCGACGGATATTCATGTTTTCACCGATTTTCGCTACTAATGCTGCACGTTGTTCTTCAAATTGTGCTTGTAATGCCTCGATAGTAACACCTTTGTTTGCCACGGCGAAATCTGCTACTGCGTTAGCTAATGCTAAGAAACCGGCATCTTTTGCTACGAAGTCGGTTTCACAGTTCATTTCAACCAATGCACCGAAACCGTTTGCAACGCGAGCTAAGATCACCCCTTCCGCTGCCACACGACCCGCTTTTTTAGCGGCTTTCGCTTGGCCTGATTTACGCATATTGTCGATGGCTAATTCGATATCACCGTTTGCTTCTACTAACGCTTTTTTACATTCCATCATACCCGCACCGGTACGATCACGTAATTCTTTTACTAATGATGCTGTAATTTCAGCCATTTTTAAATCCTCTTTCCGTTCGGCCTGATTTTCGACCGCACTTTTGATAAAAAAGCAGGGAACTTATTTTTAAGCCCCCTGCTAACCCATTATGTATTTGATGGTTAATAAGGGCTGACAGCCTTATTAAGCATTACAGAATTATTCTGCTGCCTGCTCTGCTTCTTCTGCAACAAAATCCGCTTCAGCAACGGTGTTAGCACCTTTTGCTTCTTTAACCGCAGCGGCTGCCGCTGTTAAATATAATTGGATTGCACGGGTTGCATCGTCGTTACCCGGGATTACGTAATCAACGCCGTCCGGGCTGGAGTTAGTATCAACGATAGCAAATACAGGGATACCCAAGTTGTTTGCTTCTTTGATTGCGATATGTTCGTGGTCAGCCGCAATAACGAACAACGCATCCGGAAGACCGGCCATATCTTTGATACCGCCAAGGCTTAATTCTAATTTTTCCATCTCACGAGTACGCATTAACGCTTCTTTTTTCGTTAATTTATCGAAAGTACCGTCTTGAGATTGAGTTTCTAAATCTTTTAAACGTTTGATTGATTGACGAACTGTTTTCCAGTTAGTCAACATACCACCTAACCAACGATGGTTCACGTAGAATTGTTGACAGTCTAATGCTGCTGCTTGAACTGACTCGGCCGCTGCACGTTTTGTACCAACAAAAAGAATTTTACCGTTGTTTTGAGCAATACGACCTAATGCGTTTAACGCATCGTTGAACATTGGAACGGTTTTTTCAAGATTAATGATATGAACACCATTACGCGGACCATAAATGTAAGATTTCATTTTTGGATTCCAGTAACGAGTTTGGTGACCAAAATGAACGCCAGCTTGAAGCATATCGCGCATTGAAACTTGTGCCATAATTTTTTCCTTATTTAATTTGGGTTTAGCCTCTACATATCAAACAAATTGAACCTCAATCCAAAGATCCAAGCACCCCAATTTGCCGTGCAGATATGTATGTGTTTTAGTAAATTAATCATCCGCTATTTTGAAAAGCCAAAATAACGGTGCGTTTTATACCATAAAGTGCGGTGGAAATCCAGTGAATTTTAAATTTCTCATAAAAAGGAAGGTTCAAGCCTTCCTTATCAAAACTCAGTGTAATTACTCACTTGCTTGATTAATAAAGCTCTCATTCACTTCAATTTTCGCTTTTGCTCGTAGAGCTTGTAATAATTGGGCGAACATATCAGCCTGTTGCATTTGAGCGTATTGTGCGGTGAAGGACGTCATATCTTGTTCGCTGATTGTCGGTTCATCCACTTGGGTTAACTTTGCAATGGCAATATCGCCATTGCCGCTTCTTACCGCTTGAAATGTTGGTTTGCCGTTTTGTGGTTTAGACATAGTGAAAATACTATTGGCTAACACCGGATCTTGCACATTAATATAGCTGAATTGTTGCTCCGCACCAAAACTGACACCTGCCACTGTTGCATCGGCATTTTCACTTAAGGCTTTCACTGCATCTGCGGCATTCGTTAATACAACGGCTTCTGCTTTTTGGCGTTTTAGATAGGATTCAATATCCGCTTTTGCCTGCTCAAACGGTTTAATACCTTCGGCTTTGTGATCCACCACGCGGAATACGACCGAATGTTGCTCGCCCACGCTGATCGCGTTAGAGTTTGCCCCGCCATTAACTAAATTATCACTAAAAATATTAGAAACTACATTCGGATAATTTAACGCTTGCGGCACATCGTTGCGAGAGAAATAACTGGTTTCGTTGATTTTCACACCCGCGGCCTGTGCTGCAGCATTCAAACTGCTTTGATCTTCAAAGGCTTTTTCATCCGCTTGTTTTTCTACTTTATAAAATTCATTGGCAAATAAATCATTGCGAACTTTAGTGGTAATCTCTGCTTTTACCTGATCTAACGGGCGTTCTTTACGCTCTAATACTTTGATGATGTGATAGCTGTTATCTACTTTTACCGGTTGGCTGTATTGCCCCACCGCCAGGCTATTTGCTGCGGCTTCAAAAGTCATCGGTAGTGCACCTGCCGGTAACCAGCTTAAATCACCGCCGTTTACTGCTGACGGTTTATCTTGTGAATTAATTTTTGCCAATTCAGCAAAATCACTGCCATTTTGTAAATCTTGATAAATGCGGTTTGCATCTTGCTCATTGGCTAACTGAATGTGAGCCAAATGTTGTTGCATATATTGTGCCTTATTATCTTGATAATATTGAGCCACTTCCACGTCTGTTACTTTGATTTTGTCTTCCAACGCTTTACGATTTAAATCAAGATATTGCACTTTAACTTGTTCCGGTTCTAAAAATGCCGCTTTATTATTGTTGTAATAATCCTGCATTTCTTGCTCGGTTACTGTTTGTTTGGCGATTTCAGCAGCTAAAGGCAATTGAGCCAAACGCACTTTACGCACCTGGAAAAAAGCTTTTGCCAACATTTCCGCTTGAGCGGGCGCCACAAAATCAGAAGCTAAAATACCGTTTTGTAATTGGGTTAATTTCAAATCCTGACGCATATAGCCCGCATAGGTTTCTGCGGTAATGCCGTTACCGGTCAACAATTGTTGATATTTTGCGTTATCAAATTTACCGTTAGTCTGAAATATCGGTGAACTTACAATGGCCATTTTTATATGTTCATCACTTACATCTAAATTAAGCTCTTTCACATATTGACGCAGCAATTCTTGGTTAATTAATTCGTTCAGTACATTTTGTCTAAGTGCGGTGGTAAATTCCGGAGAGTCTGCCAATGCGGCAAATTGCTCGCCAAGCTGTTGACTTTGTTGACGATATTGCTGTTCGTAAGTTTGTTGAAAGGAACGTTGTGAAACCTCTTCACCATTCACTTTCACAGCGGAAGTATCTTGTTGAGTAAACATATAACCGGCGACACCACTAATTACGAAAGAAACCGCGATTACGCCTAAAATCGCTTTACTTACCCAAGTTTTACTGATGCCGTGTAATTGTTCAATTGCCATAAAATTGCCTTTTTGTCTTAAAAAAATTGCTGAAATTATAAAGAGATTATGCGAAATAAACAAGCCACCGGTGGTACGACACAAGGTGGCTTATAAAATTTTCTATTAATTCACCGCGCTTTTAGTTTACTGCCGTCTGTCCTGTCGGTGTATGTAAATGCGAAATTGGATTAAGTTTAATAAACTCAACACCTGCCGGCGGATTTTCCAATGCAATCGACAACACTTCATCAATGGTTTCTACCGGGATAATATCTAACGCATTTTTTGCATTATCCGGAATCTCTTCCAAGTCTTTCACGTTATCTTTCGGAATCAACACGATTTTAATGCCGCCACGGTGCGCTGCCAGCAGTTTTTCTTTCAAACCGCCGATTGGCAACACTTTACCGCGTAAGCTGATTTCACCGGTCATTGCCACTTCGGATTTCACCGGATTACCCGTTAAGCAAGAGACTAATGCCGTACACATTGCAATTCCCGCACTTGGACCGTCTTTCGGTGTCGCACCGTCCGGCACATGAATGTGAATATCGCGTTTTTCGTGGAAATCCTCGGCAATACCAAGTTTTTCTGCACGAGCACGCACTACTGTCATCGCTGCTTGAATACTTTCTTTCATCACATCACCAAGAGAACCGGTGAAAGTGAGTTTGCCTTTACCAATCACCGAAGCAGTTTCGATAGTGAGTAAATCACCGCCCACTTCCGTCCAGGCTAAACCGGTGACTTCACCGATACGGTTTTGCGTGTCCGCACGACCGAATTCAAAGCGTTTTACGCCCAAGAAATCGTGCAGGTTATCTTCATTTACCGTGATGGATTTCAATTTTTTATCCAACAATAAACTTTTCACCGTTTTGCGGCAGATTTTTGAGATTTCACGCTCTAAACCACGCACACCGGCTTCTCGGGTGTAATAGCGGATAATCCCCATAATGGCACTGTCTTCAATGGTGAGTTCGCTTTTTTTCAACCCGTTACGTTCCATTTGTTTTGCCACCAAATGACGAGTGGCAATGTTGAGTTTTTCATCTTCCGTATAACCGGATAAACGAATCACTTCCATACGATCCAATAACGGTCCCGGAATGTTCATTGAATTGGATGTTGCCACAAACATCACATCGGATAAATCGTAATCCACTTCCAAATAATGATCGTTAAAATGGGTATTTTGTTCCGGATCAAGTACTTCTAATAATGCTGATGCAGGATCGCCACGCATATCGGATGCCATTTTATCAATTTCATCCAGTAAAAAGAGCGGGTTTTTTACGCCGACTTTTGCCATTTTTTGAATCAATTTACCCGGTAACGATCCGATATAGGTTTTACGGTGACCGCGGATTTCCGCTTCATCACGCACTCCGCCTAATGCCATACGCACATATTTACGACCGGTAGCGTTAGCAATGGATTGGCCCAATGAAGTTTTACCTACTCCCGGTGGACCGACTAAACATAAAATCGGACCTTTAATTTGATTCAGACGACTTTGTACCGCGAGATATTCTAAAATACGCTCTTTCACTCGCTCTAAACCATAATGATCCGCATCCAACACTTCTTGCGCTTTCGCAATATCTTTTTTCACTTTCGTGCGTTTATGCCACGGCACTTGGAGCATCCAATCCACATAAGCACGAATTACGGTGGCTTCCGATGACATCGGTGACATCATTTTGAGTTTTTGCAATTCGGATTCAACTTTTTCACGGGCTTCTTTCGGCATTCCTGCGGCATCGGCTTTTTGGCGTAACTCTTCTACTTCATCAACGCCGTTTTCTTTTTCGTTACCCAGCTCTTTTTGAATGGCTTTGATTTGCTCGTTTAAATAATAATCACGCTGATTTTTTTCCATTTGTTCTTTTACTCGACCGCGAATGCGTTTTTCCACATTCAATAAGTCCAGTTCGGAATTCATCAAACCGATTAAAAACTCAAAGCGTTCCAATACATTAGCTTTTTCTAATACTTCCTGTTTGTATTTCACGGACACAGGAATATGAGCGGCTAAAGTATCGCTTAAACGTTCCGGATCGTGAATCACACGCAAAGCATTTAACACTTCCGGCTGCACTTTGGCATTAAGTTTTGCGTAATTTTCAAATTCGGTTAATGCGGTATTTTTCGCCACTTCCAGTTCTTTTTCATCACCAAATTCCGATTCGATAGGTTCGATCACCGCTGAAAATAATTCGCCATTATCAAAGAATTTCATCACTTCGGCACGTTGCTGACCTTCCACCAACACTTTCACCGTACCGTCCGGCAGTTTCAACAATTGGATAATATTCACAATTGTCCCGACTTGGTGCAAGTCTTCCAGATTCGGTTCTTCCACATCCGCTTGTTTTTGAGCTACCAGCAATAATTGTTTGCCCGTATCCATTGCCATATCAAGGCTACGGATGGATTTATCCCGTCCTACAAATAACGGCATCACCATATAAGGAAACACCACTACATCACGTAGCGGCAATACCGGGATTTCTCTTTGATTAATTCTTTTTGTGTTCATTTTATACTCGATTCTTTGATTAAATACAGATGATGCCATGTTATATAAGGGCAATAATATAGCATATCAAGGCAGTAGGGTATTTTATTTTGTCAGAATATAAAAAAATAGTGGGCAACAAGTGCCCACTTTACGAGAATATAAATAAAATTAATTATTTAACGCGAGATACATATTCACCTGAACGAGTATCCACGCGGATTACTTCGCCGATTTGTACGAATAAAGGTACACGCACTACTGCACCGGTGCTTAATGTTGCCGGTTTGCCGCCTGTACCGGCAGTGTCGCCTTTTAAGCCGGGATCTGTTTCAATTACTTCTAATTCTACAAAATTCGGCGGAGTTACGTTGATAGGTGTGCCGTTCCATAAAGTGATGATACAATCCGCTTGGTCAACTAACCATTTATCATTGTCGCCTAATGCTTTTGCATCGGCAGAAATTTGTTCAAAAGTTTCCGGGTGCATAAAGTACCAGAAATCTTCGTCTTTATAAGAGTAAGTATAGTTCGTATCCATTACGTCCGCCGCTTCAACGGAAGTACCGGATTTAAAGTTTACATCTAATACTTTACCTGAAATCAATTTACGAATACGAGTACGGGTGAATGCCTGACCTTTACCCGGTTTAACAAATTCATTTTCGACGATCACGCAAGGTTCGCCATCTTGCATAAATTTAAGACCTGGTTTGAAATCAGTGGTAGTATATGTAGCCATTGTTATCCTCATTAACATTATTGAGTGTATTAAAAGTGCGTATTTTAACCCAAAACACCCTGATTAGAGAAGATCAAAGTGATAAAAGTTGGACAGATTATCTTGCTTCCGGCATTTCTGATCCGCGAAAATTGCTGGAACAACTTGAATTACCAATAGAAAAATACAAAAATGCGATTCAAGCCCGCAAATTATTTCCGATGCGGGTTCCTTTACCCTTCGTGCAAAAAATGGAAAAAGGCAACGAAAACGACCCGCTCTTTTTACAGGTAATGACCCTGCAAGAAGAGTTTTTTACACAAGCAGGCTTTAGCACAGATCCACTGGAAGAACAACAAACTGCCGCTCCTAACATATTGCATAAATATCATAACCGTTTGTTATTAATGGTGAAAGGTGGTTGTGCCGTGAATTGCCGTTATTGTTTCCGCCGTTATTTCCCTTATGAGCAGAACAAAGGCACGAAAGAAAATTGGCGACAGACTTTGGATTATATTGCTCAACATCAGGAAATTGATGAAGTGATTTTTTCCGGCGGCGATCCTTTAATGGCAAAAGATCACGAATTGCAGTGGTTGATAAAAAATCTGGAAAACATACCGCACTTACAACGTTTGCGTATTCATACCCGCTTGCCGGTGGTGATTCCGCAACGGATTACGCCGATACTTTGCGAGATATTGCAACAATGCCGTTTTCAAACAGTATTAGTCACGCATATCAATCACGCCAATGAAATTGATGATGTGTTCACCGATGCAATGCAACTGTTGAAAAACAGTGGCATCACCCTGCTTAATCAATCCGTGCTGTTAAAAAATATTAATGATAACGCCCAAGTGTTAAAACAGTTGAGTGAAGCATTATTCCGAGTAGGAATTCTGCCTTATTACCTGCATTTACTGGATAAAGTACAGGGTGCCAGCCATTTTTACATCAATGATGAAAGTGCGGTAAAAATTTACAAAGAATTACAAAGTATCACATCCGGCTATCTGGTACCGAAACTTGCCCGTGAAATTGCCAAAGAACCGAATAAAACCTTATATAGTTCCTAGCAATAGAATGAATAATCCTTTAAAATAGGTAAAATTTTTACCGCACTTTTGTGCATTTTAGCTATTTATTATTTCGAGGTACACCGTGGATTCTAAAAATGAAAATCTGAACAATCAGAATCAACTAGATTTAGAATTTAGTCAAATGGAGCCAATTACTCCGAAAAAGCCATTAGAACACAAACAATCTTTATCCGATAAAGTATTGGGTTTTATGGGTTCATTGGGAAAAAAAGAAGCCGGTAAAATGCTCAGTAATACCGTTCGTCAAGAACCGATTATTCAAAAAGCAGAGCCACAAATCACATCAGGCAATGCCTCTGTTACAAATCACGCGGAACCAATTGTATCTCAAACTGTCGAAAATAATGATAACAATGCGGTTTCCGTATCGGTCGGCACAGAAAAAATTGTCGGTACAATGTCGGAAAATGCTGTTGATATCACGACAAATCCACAACCAGAAAACACAACAATGAATAACGACAATCATTCCGTTAATATGGAAGAATCCGCAGAACTCATTCAAGCTGAAACGAACAATGAACCTATTCAAGCGGTTCCCGTTACAGAAAAAACGAACAATGAAAAAACAGCAGAAAAACCACAGGTAGCAAGTAGCTGGAAAAAACCGGAAACTTGGGCAATTTTGCAACGTTTACCGGAAAAACATCGCCGTTTAGTAGTAGCATTAGTCGGTGCAATTTTAGTTTTATTGTTCTTCCTATCATTCAAATCCGATCCGGCAACGGTGGATTCTTATCAACCGGACGCCGCCAACAATTTGCCGATCGAATTCCAACCGTTGGATCAATCAGCCGTTGTTGTGAAAGAAACGCCTGCTCCAGCACCCCAATCGGCGGAAAACAATACGACTGTTGAAATCAACGGTGTATCTGTGAATACAATGAATCCGCAAAGCGAAAGTAGTGCGGTTCAACAATTATCCAATGCAATGACAGCTCCTGCCTCATTAAATACAAAACCAACTCCGACATTATCCGCGCCAGAACCGGAAGTAGTTCCACAACAACATCCGTCCATGACACCTGCACCACAAGTGGAAAAACCAAACACCGATAAACCGCGTATAGTGGAAAATAATAAACCGGTCACAAAACCGACTGAAAAACCGAAAGCAACTATCGCAGAAACCAAACAAACGCCACAAGGCAGCACAATCAAAACACCTAAAGCACCAATTGTTGAAGCGAAATCAGCCAAACGACCGACAACAACGACTTCAAGCGGTAGCAGAAAAACATTAACGATTGAAAAAGGCAAAACCTTATTCCAAGTATTCCGTGACAATGGCTTAGATATTCGTGATGCCAATGCTATGACCAAAGCAAGCGGTGTAGGCAATGCTTTAAGTAATTTTAAACCGGGCGATAAGATTCAGGTATCTACAAGTGGTGGACATGTAACGGAATTACGTTTACCAAGTGGTTCACGTTTTGTACGCCAAAGCGATGGTACTTATAACTATAAATAATTTTTAAGGGAAGTTTTAACTTCCCTTTTATTTTTTTATATTTTAAAAATATAGGAGTTAATGATGAAAAAAATATTCTGCCCCCTGGGAATATCCGCAGCTGCATGCCTGTTGCTCGCCTGTCAACAAAGTCTGAAAACGGCCGTTGCAGAAGAAACGGCAATTCCCTTACCGAAAGAAACGGCATCATTAACCGCTAAAAGCAAAATATTGGATAAATCCATCCAACAAACCTGCATTACCGAATATCGCTGTAAAGGCGAGAAGATCGTGAAAGTTGTTGAAACTATAAAAAGTAGTAAAAAAACACCGGCTAAAAATAGCATCAAACTCACATTTAATAATAATACCCAACAGCTACTTGCCGCAGTATCTGAGGTCGGTAAAAGATATACCAATATTAATTGGCACTGGCAGGTAAAAAAAGATTATGCCATGCTCACCACAGCCACCGGCACTATATTAGCGGAGCAATGCGAAGTGGCAAACAGTTCAAAAACAAATTAAAACAAAGAGGGCATACCATGACGATATGCCCTCTTTTTAGTTTTCTTCTTGTTGTTGAAGTGCGGTCAAAATTGCCGAAGTTTTTTGTTCCACTTCGTCTAACATCAGCTGCCGAGCCATATCATCGATTTTATGAATATCGCCCAATAACATCTGTTCAACTTGCCGAATACCACAAAAACCAAATAAACCGTTGGCTAAAGTAACATCTAAGGCTTTATCCCAACCGAGTTCCTGATAAGTTGCTACATTACTGCCGATAGTAACAAATTGTTGTAACTTTTTATCTGTTAACAATCCTACTGAACTTCCGTTGTCCGTTTTATAGGCAAAACCATAACTGAGCACTCTATCCAAATAGCCTTTTAACATGGCAGGAAACCCCATCCACCATAATGGATAAACCAATGTAATCAAATCCGCCTGACGAATAAAATGTTGTTCCCGTTGAATCTCGGCGGAAATAATACCTTGAAATGTTCCCTGCATTTCTTCAACAGATAACAAGGGATTAAATTCCAAGCTATACAAGTCACGCACATGCGTTTCTACGCCCAACTTTTCGCTCGTCGCAACCACACGCTCTGCTACGGCCCGATTAAAACTTTCCTTTCCATTTGGATGAACAAAAATAATCAGATGATTTAATGCCATTAAATTTTTCTCACTTGTAAAGTTATTCCGTCCACGGCGATGACTTCCACAACATCATTGACGGTTAAATTATTACCTTGAATTCGCCAAGTGGTATCACCGAAATGTCCACGGCCAATGCCGTCCACATTAATTTCTTCCACTCTGCCTTTTACACCGAGCATTGCATGATCCCGCTGATTCAATGAAGTTTGCGATTGATCCTGCACATCTTTTCGATGCTGATATTTCCACCACAAAACACTAAATATTAATGCTAATATTGCGTACGCAATGGAAAGTGCGGTCAAAGATAAGGAAGGAATCAACGCCATTACCGTAGCAATCACTAACGCTGCCAATCCCCACCATAAAAAGAACACGCCGGGTACAATAATTTCTAAAATCAATAGCACAAAACCCAATACAACCCAATGCCAACTTGTCCACGTTAATAGCCAGTCCATGGTTTGATCCTTAATTGACTTGTGATTTATCAGATTTCAATAATTCTGCAATACCTGCGACCGAACCGATTAAATTACCGGCTTCCAACGGCATTAGCACTACTTTGCTATTTTTCGAACCGCCAATTTCTTTTAATGCTTCTGTATAACGTTGTGCAATAAAATAGTTGATGGCTTTTGCATCACCGCCGGCAATGGCTTCCGATACCATTTGTGTGGCTTTGGCTTCCGCTTCCGCGGCACGCTCACGTGCTTCCGCTTGCAAGAAGGCTTCTTGACGTTCCCCTTCCGCTTTCAGAATTTTCGCTTGTTTTTCCCCTTCTGCCCGTAGAATTTCCGCCTGACGCACACCTTCCGCTTCTAAAATGTCAGCCCGTTTATTTCGTTCCGCTTTCATTTGGGCGTTCATTGCTTCCGTTAATTCACGCGGTGGACGCACATCACGGATTTCGATACGGGTCACTTTCACGCCCCATGGGTTTGTGGCTTCATCCACAATGGAAAGCAAACGGCTATTAATGATATCCCGTTGGGATAACATATCATCTAAATCCATTGAACCTAATACGGTACGCATATTGGTCATAGTTAAGTTGATGATAGCCTGTTCCAAATAATTCACTTCATAAGCTGCACGGCGAGCGTCAATCACTTGCACAAAGCATACCGCATCAATGGTTACACTGGCATTATCTTTAGAAATGACTTCTTGAGAAGGAATATCCAACACTTGTTCCATCATATTGATTTTGCGACCTACACGATCCACAAAAGGTACCACAAAATTCAAGCCCGGTGACAAGGTTCGGGTGTATCGGCCAAAACGTTCAATTGTCCAATGATAACCTTGCGGCACGGTTTTTAGTATCGAAGTTAAGAGCACAATCACTAAAACTACAAAAAAAATTGCCACTACCGGCAAACCGTCTAATAATTCCATAATATTTCCTTTTTTGTTTGAAGAACATTGCTAAAGAATAACATAGAATAATTTATACCGCACTTTTCTGATAACAATATTTATCATTTTTTGCAACAAATTCTAAAATATGGGTGATGCAATTGGGAGCATCTTGGTCTTGATGAGACACAAACAACAATTGAGTATCACTATTTTGTACAAGCTGTTCGATAAAATGCGTAACCAATTTGCGGTTAATGCCGTCTAAGCCTTGCAGAGGTTCATCCAGAATTAAAATCGGCGGATGTTTCACCATCGCACGGGTGATCAGCAATAATCGTTGCTGCCCCCAAGACAGCGAGCGGAAAGGGTGATGTGCCAAGGCGGTTAAATTCAAGCGTTCCAGCCATTGCATAGCTTTGATATTTAACGCATCGGGAATTTCTTGATATACGCCGATTGAATCAAAAAAACCGGACACAATGACCTTCAACGCAGAGCAATTCACGCGGTAGTCCATATGTAGCTGACTGCTCACATAGCCGATATTTTTCTTAATATCCCAAATGGTTTCGCCCGTGCCTCGCTGACGACCGAATAATTTTACTTTATTGGCATAGCTTTGCGGGTGATCGCCGGTAATTATCGATAACAAAGTAGATTTCCCCGCTCCGTTCGGGCCTTTGATCCACCAGTTTTGTTTGGGTTGTACCGTCCAAGTGAGTTTATCCAAAATCACTTTCTCGCCGTATTTAATGGTCACATCTTGCAATTCAAAGGGGTTTTGTACAGGATCGATGTGCACCAACGGCTCTACACTGCTTGGCAACGACACATTTTCGGCCGTCTCGGCATATTGCAACTGTTTGAATATGCTTTGATTTTCGATTTCCGCACGCTTCCCTTGCAAGATCAGTTCGCCATGATCCAACACCGCTATATGATCAGCCTGCGGTGGCATATCTGTCATTCGGTTGACTATCAACACCAGTGGGATTTGCTCATTAAGTTTGGCTAATAACGTTCCCCAATCTTTTACCGATTGTTGATCCAAACCTTCAAAAGGTTCATCTAAAATCAACAAATCCGGCTCGCTGACCAAGGTTTGGCAGAGCAAGACTTTACGGCTTTCACCGGTAGAAAGCTGCATAAACGATCGGTCTAACAATGCCGTAATGCCGAGTTGGTGAGCATAATAATCGCAAAGCTCTTGTTTATCCGTTTGATTTAAAATCGTTTGGCGGGCAGTTGCCCCAAAATCATCGGGACTGACCGCATCGTTATTGCGGTTTTTAAAAGTCTTTTCTAAAATTTCTTGTTGTTTTTCAAAGGATAAAGTGGAAATACGAACAAAATCATTGCGATATTCCCCTTCATACAAGGCTAATTTGCCCTGCAACGCCAAAGCAAAAGCGGTTTTGCCACTCCCGTTACCGCCGCTCACCACCCAATAATCTTTCTCTTGAATGGTAAAGTGCGGTATGTTTAGGAAATTTTTTTTATGCAGTAGAAATGTTGCGTTTGTGAGTTGTAATTTCATTATTTTTCCCATAAAAAAGGACGACACTCAGGTCGTCCCAGGGCAATTAGACTTATTTCCAGAATTTCCACCAGCTTCTTTCTTTGTCGATAGCGGTTTCGGTAATAATATCGTTATTGATCAAAATATCATTGTCTTCCGGCAATGGTTTATCTAAGTGCGTATCCGTTACCACACCTTGTGAATTTAAATGCACGGTGAAAGTGTGTTGCACGGGATCTTCATAACTTTTTTGTTGCAAAAACACATAATACAAGGTTTGACCATTATACGGGTCAGTCAATAACGGCGTACCCAGCAAATATTGTACCTGAGCATAAGTCATTCCTGCTTTCACCTGCTCAACTTGAGCGGCTTCCAAGTAATTGCCTTGCGGCACATCAATACGATACACCCATTTTTGCACCATGGAACAAGAGGTTACACTCAATGCCAATGCAACTGAGGCGATAATTGATTTAATTTGCATAGTTGTCCTTGCCTTTGCTATGTTCTTTGTTATGTTTTGTCGGAGCTTCGACTCCGAATACACAAAATAATGCTGATGATACCTAAACCTAGCCTAAATGCCAAATTAATTTTGCTTTTGCAGCTGATCTCGTAAATTCGGCGGAATGCCTTTGATCGTTAAGGTATCCGTCATTTCATCCCAAATAATGCGGTTATTGAGCAATTCCGCATCAAAACTGATAGTAACGCCTTTGCCCGAACCGGAAAATTTTGTTAAGGATTTCAAGGCGGAACGTACCGGTGGGATGCTTTGATCCAAGCCGTAATCCTGCGTGTCGGTAAATTCGGAAAAAGGTTGTTCTTTTAGAGTGGGAATATTTTCAGAAAGTTCCCGCAATTCGATTTCATCACCGGCATTAATTTGCCCTTTGCAATATTCAAATACTTGTTTTTTCACCGCTTGGGTTTGATCGCGGTTTAATTCGCCCTGTTCACAGTAATCGCTCACAGCCTGTAACAGCACCTGATTTTGCACCTGCGGGTTTAAACCTTCATCCGCCCCGAGAAAATCCATGAAGAAATCGCCGATTTTACGTCCAACCCGACCTTTTACGAAAGTCAAATAACGGTTGGAATCCGCTTTGATTTGCAGTTCCGTTAAATTAATGCGACCGGCAATATCAAACTGGGTCATTTCCAAATATTGCGTACGGTGAATTTCTAAGTTTTCATCGACTAACATACTGGCTCGGCTGTCCAATAAGGCAATAAACAGATAATCCGTAGCTAAAAAATTATATTGGCACAAAATCAATGTGCCACTGGTAGCAAAGGCATATTTGCCCAGCTCTTGCCCTAATAATTTGGTGGCCTGCCGGCTAAAAGGTAAAAAGTCGGTTTCTTGTTCTAACAGGCGATTTAATTCTTGGGCGAACAAAGATTCATCTTTGAATACGCCGTAGCCTTTGGCTTTGTTTTGATAGCCTTGATGTAATTGCAACATCATTTGCTCTACTTCCGGTGTAATCGGCAAAAGCTGATCTCGCAATACGTTCTCAATTTTCACCGCACTTTCGCCTTCGCTACTGTCGTCATTCGGTTGCACAACAAGCTGATGCAATACGATTTGCTTAACATTTATACTCATTTCGTCATTCCAATAAGTCAAAATAAAAAATTTGCATAATTATAATAGAATTGACCGCACTTTTTTAGCCTAAATGTGCTAACATTCGCATAAATGAACAAAGATCAGCAAACTGACTATGGCAAAAAATTCAAAATATCAAGATAAACAAGTAGATGCGATTTTAAATGATATGATTGCGGTATTGGAAAAACATCAAGCACCGGTGGATCTTTCGTTAATCGTATTAGGTAATATGACCACTAATCTGCTCACATCCAGTGTAGGCGAACACCAACGAACAGCGTTGGCCACTGCCTTTACCGAAGCCTTGTTGAACTCATTAAAACCTGTTAAATAACAATAAATTAAAATGAATATTAAAGAATTCAAACAGAAATTCAATCGTCAATATCGCGAAGAAACATCTCAAAAAATCTCGTGGGGGCATTGGTTTGCATTTTTTAATATCCTTTGGGCGATCATCATCGGTGCCCGCTATGCCTTTATTATCGACTGGCCGGATACGCTGTTCGGTAAGCTGTATTTTTTTATCAGCCTGCTCGGTCATTTCAGCTTTGTGGTGTTTGCGTTATATTTGCTGGTGATCTTTCCTTTAAGTTTTATCGTCAAAAATCACCGCACTTTTCGTGGATTATCGGTAATTTTCGCTACTATCGGCATCACTTTGCTGCTAGTGGATACGGAAGTTTTCACCCGCTTTAATTTGCATTTATCATCGTTGGTGTGGAATTTGTTAGTCAATCCAGACAACGGTGATCTGTCCCGTACTTGGCAGATTTTCTTTGCCCCTATGCCGATTATTTTGCTGGCTCAAATGCTGTATTCCCGCTGGTCGTGGGAAAAATTACGCAGTTTGAACCGGCAAAAATGGAGCAAATATGTGGTTTGGGGATTCGGCTGTGCTTTTATTGCCACTCACTTGATTTATAGCTGGGCGGATGCCTTTATTTATCGACCGATTACCATGCAAAAATCCAACTTTCCGTTATCTTACCCGATGACAGCTCGCACCTTTCTGGAAAAAAACGGCATTTTGGATAAAGCGGAATATAATAAAACCCTTGACGAACAAGGTCGTCCGGAAGCACCCAAAATCATTTATCCGAAAAAAGACCTGCAGTTTGCTCAAGCCGATGCCTATCCGAATATTATTCTGATTACCATATCCGGTTTGCGTTATGATGCCGTTACACCGCAAAAAATGCCGAATTTAACGGCATTTGCCGATACATCCGCTCAGTTTATCAACCATTACAGCACAGGCAACAACAATAACACCGGCTTAACAGGCTTGTTCTATGGCTTGAGCGCCAACTATTTAGACAGCTTATTGCAATATCAAAAAACACCGGTATTAATAAATCGTCTGCAACAAACCAGTTATAAATTCGGCCTGTTTTCCAGCACCAATTTTAAGGACAGTTTATATCGCCAAGGTATTTTCCATCATCGAAAATTAACCAAACAGACGGAAAGTAATCAAAAAACCACAGCAAATTTTGTAGCGGATTTAATCAAAATGAAAGAGCAAAACGAGCCGTTTTTTGAGTTTTTAAGTTTGAATCTCCGTGGCGGATTATCCGAGCTGCAATACAACGTGGAATTGGCGGAAATTGACCGTTTATTAGGCCAAGTTATCGCTCAACTGCCGAAACAAAATACCATCACCATTATTACTACGGAACACGGCTATGCCTTCGGCAAAACGGAAAAAGAACTGCGTAACTATTTCGCACCGGAAGAAACCCATGTGCCGTTCATCGTACATTGGGATCAATTGAAATCGAAGCAATATGATAAAATCACCGGCCACGCCGATTTAGTACCGACCTTGATGGAAACAGTGTTTAAAGTGAAAAACCCGGCCATTGATTACGCCCAAGGCGAAAATTTGCTTAATCCGAACCGCCATGTCGATTGGGTGCTTACATCCAATTATCGCTGGAATGTGATTGTGACGGAAGGTGGCGTTCAATATCATATCGACCGTCAAGGAAATTATCAAAAATATGACCGCACTTATGAAAAAGTATCGTCTAATCAACCGCCATTAGGGTTATTTTTAGATGTGTTTAAGCGAACAAATTCTTTTGTGGATAAATAAAATTTTACTATTATGCTATTTTTAGGTTTTCGAATAGAAAAGGCGGCATAGCAAACAAAAGCCACAGAGATGAATTTGTGGCTTTTGTTTTAGAACATATCATTTATAACTCGCTTCATTCCAACGTAATTCGCTTTTCAGTTGAGAAAGCTCTGTTTTATCATTAATATGAATAAATTCAATATCAAAATATTCGGCAAAAGTACGTAGCATATCGGCATCAACATCAAGACTAAACGCACTATGGTGTGCTCCACCGGCTAAAATCCACGCTTGCGTACCCACATCAAAATTAGGTTTAAGCTGCCAGAAAGCATGACCTACCGGTAAATTCGGCATATCTTGCGGTTTTTCTACGGCGTCTAAATCAGCGACAATCATACGGAAACGATTTCCCATATCAACAATGGTCGCATTAACCGCTTTACCGGCTTTAGCCGTGAAGATTAAACGGGTAGGATCTTCTTTACCCCCAATACCAAGCGGTTTGATTTCCAATAACGGCTGAGCATCGGCAATTGAAGGACAAACTTCCAACATATGAGCGCCCAACACCACTTCATTATTTTCTTCTAAATGATAGGTATAATCTTCCATAAAGGAACTGCCTTTCGGTAAACCATGGCCCATTACTTTAATGGCACGAACCAAAGCGGCGGTCTTCCAGTCGCCTTCTCCGCCGAAACCATAGCCTTGCTGCATTAACCGTTGAACCGGTAGCCCCGGTAACTGCTTCATTCCATGTAAATTTTCAAAGGTATCTGTGAAAGCTTTAAAACCACCTTTGTCAAGAAAACGTTTTAAGCCCAATTCGATTTTGGCCGTATCAAAAAGTGCGGTACGTTTTTCGCCGTTTTCTTGTAATTTGGCACTGACCCGATATTCATTTTCATACTCTTTCACTAATGCCGCCGCCTCTTCATCACTGACAGCATTGATGCTTTCAACCAATTGATATACACCATACCCATTAACGCTGTAACCAAATTTAATTTGAGCTTCAACTTTATCGCCTTCAGTCACCGCCACTTGACGCATATTATCGCCAAAACGAGCGACTCGTAAATGTTTTTGATCATAGATTGCCGCCAATACACGCTGCCAACGATTAATTTTCTCTAATACAGCAACACTTTTCCAGTGACCGACAACAATCGTTCTGGCTTTACGCAAGCGAGATACCAAGAAACCGAATTCACGATCACCATGTGCAGTTTGATGGAGATTCATGTAATCCATATCAATATCATTCCAAGGGATAAATTGGTTAAATTGAGTATGGAATTGCAATAACGGTTTATTTAATTGAGTTAAGCCGGCAATCCACATTTTTGCCGGTGAGAATGTATGCATCCACGCAATCACACCCACACAATTATCTTGGTTATTCGCAGCCTGGCAAATTGATAAAATCTCTTCCGGCGAAGTCGCCAACTCTTTTACTTTGATTTTAATAAACGGATTTTGCTGATTTAAATATTGTGTGATTTGCTCTGCATTCTTCGTCACTTGTTGTAATGCTTCGTCACCATATAAATGTTGGCTTCCCACAACAAACCAAACTTCCAGATTTTTGATAAATTCCATAATGTTCTCCTATGATATCGTTGAGATTTTAGTATTAACGGCTTCTTGAACAATAGAAACGCCTTGAGAATAACGTTTAATGAACTGATTATAACCTTGAACCATATTAACATCCGGATACACTACATCTTCATCGTTACTGCTAAAGATATCTTCGTCTAAATAGGCTTCAAGGGATTTATGCGTATGTGTAAGGTAATTGGCTAATAATGCAATTCCCCACGCCCCACCTTCACCGGCTGATTTAGTCACTGCAATTGGTACATTCAGCGCAGAAGCAAGAATTTTTTGTGCGACACCTTTGGTTTTGAAAATACCGCCGTGTGCTAAAATTTGCTGAATTTTTACTTGCTCCTGTTGTAATAAAATATCCACACCTAGTTTCATTGCACCAAACGCAGTATAAAGATGAACCCGAATAAAATTGGCTAAATTAAAGTTTGCATTCATCGGATGTAAAAACGTCGGACATCCCTCAGCCAAACCAACACCATGTTCACCGGAATAAAAACCGTAAGCAAGTAAGTTGCCACAGTTATCTTCACCTTCCAAAGCTTTGGTAAATAAGGTCTCATAAAGTTGGGATTGACTGATATTCATGCCAAATGACGCAAGACATTCTCCAAATAGTCCCATCCAAGCATTAATATCTGATGTGCAATTATTAGAATGTGCCATTGCAACTAATTTACCTGCCGGCGTCGTGACCATATCCAATTGTTCATATACTTTAGATAAATCTTTTTCCAGCACGATCATGGCAAAAGCTGAAGTTCCGGCAGAAATATTACCGGTTTTTTCTTTGATACTGTTAGTTGCTACCATCCCGGTACCGGCATCGCCCTCCGGCGGACAAAGCGGAATACCGGCCTGCAACTGACCGCTCGGATCAATTAATTTCGCACCGGATTCGGTTAAAACGCCTGCATATTCACCGGCATTCAGCACTTTAGGTAAAATACGATGAATTTTCCATGGATAATTTAATTCACTGACCAATTGCTCAAACTGCTTCAACATCGTTTGATTAAATGTATGTGCCTGAATATCAATTGGGAACATACCGGAAGCTTCACCAATACCCAAAACTTTCTCATCCGTTAATTTCCAGTGAATATAGCCGGCCAGAGTTGTTAGAAAATCAATTTCCGATACATGTTTTTCCTGATTCAAAACGGCTTGATATAAATGGGCGATGCTCCAACGTTGGGGGATATTGTATTGGAAAAGTGCGGTTAGTTTTTCGGAAGATTTTGAAGTGATATTATTACGCCAGGTTCTGAAGGGCGTTAGCAAAGAACCTTCTTTATCAAACGGCATATAGCCGTGCATCATGCCGCTGATACCAATCGCTTTGGCATTTCGAATTACGGTGTTATATTGTTTTTTTACCGAAGTCCCAAGATCAGCATAAGCACTTTGTAACCCTTGCCAAATTTCTTCTTGCGGATAAGTCCAGATACCGTCTATCAGATGATTTTCCCATTCAAATTCACCTTTAGCTAAAATATTTCCTTTAGCATCAATTAAAACGGATTTAATACGGGTTGAACCAAATTCAATGCCAATAAAAACATCTCCCTCTTCGATTATTTGTTTAATATTTTGCATTGCAATCTCCTTTTATTCTAATCGCCTGGAAGTAGATTAACGATTTTTTAAATTAATCGTTAGACAATGATATGCTACAAATATGGACAAAACCGCTGCATAAAAAAATATGAGAAGTAGATCAAATTTTATCTTGAATCCCTAAAACCGGAAGGACTTAAACCGGTATAACGTTTAAAAATACGTGAAAAATACAATTGATCATCATAACCTAGTTGACGCGCTATATGATAAATCGGTTCACCTGACGCATGCAGTAAATGCTTTGCTTTAATCATACGTTGCTCTTCACGCCATTTCACGATACTCGTACCGATTTGCTGCACAAAAAGGTGTGTTAAACGTGACGGAGACATACAGGCCTGTTTGGCTATTTCATTAATCGTATAATTTTTATCAATATTATCGGAGATAAAATGACAAGTTTCGCGTATTCTCGGATCGAGCATTCTTTGTTTATTTGCCGGATCAAATCTGAAGCAACGAATCAGCAATTGTTCTAACAAGCACATCGACATTGCTTCTGAAAGCGGATCATCTGAATTATATTCAGCTTCAATCTGTAAAAATAAAGATAAAATCTCTTGATAGCTGTGTTCATCAGGAATCGTAAGTCTTCCCACATTATTTACTGTGTCAGTCCATTTCACCCAATCCAACCAGAATGCTCTTGGACGAAAATAAATCCATTGATGATGCCAGCTTGGGGAATTGTCGGAACGCCCATAATAATGAGCCGCATTCGGTGGAAATAAAAGTAGATCCCTTACTTGGCAATAGAATGCATTCTTCCCGTGAAATACAATGCCTTCTCCTTTTGTTGTCAGATTAATAATGTATCCACACATGCCATTAGGGCGGTTAATAATGAAATCCAACTCACTATTTTCTTCAATCGGAGTACAGCCTGCCACTAAATAGGCATTAAAATTATATCCGGGTAGCAATGGATTAGGCTGAGGATTCACTTCATTTTTTACTTTCATATTATCTTTTTCGGTTGAATGTATTAACGCTAGTTTTACCAAAAACGACATTACATCACAAGAATGAATACTAAAAAGTACGGTGAATTTAAAAGTGAAATGCGAGTACCTTTGTACTCGCA
>NZ_SLYB01000011.1:4334-86444 GCF_004340985.1 Cricetibacter osteomyelitidis | reverse complement strand
TGCTGGACGTATCACAAGTGCGAATGCTGACATAAGTAACGATAAAACGGGTGAAAAACCCGTTCGCCGGAAGACCAAGGTTTCCTGTCCAACGTTAATCGGGGCAGGGTGAGTCGGCCCCTAAGGCGAGGCTGAAAAGCGTAGTCGATGGGAAACGGGTTAATATTCCCGTACTTGGTAAAGCTGCGATGTGGGGACGGAGCAGGTTAGGCAAGCAAGGTGTTGGAAATCCTTGTTTAAGGTTGTAGGTGGGAAGACTAGGCAAATCCGGTCTTCTTTTAACACCGAGAGCTGATGACGATTGTCTACGGACAAGAAGTTGCCGATACCACACTTCCAGGAAAAGCCACTAAGCGAAAGGTTTTACTAAACCGTACTGAAAACCGACACAGGTGGTCAGGTAGAGAATACTCAGGCGCTTGAGAGAACTCGGGTGAAGGAACTAGGCAAAATAGCACCGTAACTTAGGGAGAAGGTGCGCTTACGGTAATTGTAGTGCCTTGCGCATGAAGGTGAAGTAAGTCGAAGATACCAGCTGGCTGCAACTGTTTATTAAAAACACAGCACTCTGCAAACACGAAAGTGGACGTATAGGGTGTGATGCCTGCCCGGTGCTGGAAGGTTAATTGATGGTGTAATTGAAAGAGAAGCACCTGATCGAAGCCCCAGTAAACGGCGGCCGTAACTATAACGGTCCTAAGGTAGCGAAATTCCTTGTCGGGTAAGTTCCGACCTGCACGAATGGCATAATGATGGCCAGGCTGTCTCCACCCGAGACTCAGTGAAATTGAAATCGCCGTGAAGATGCGGTGTACCCGCGGCTAGACGGAAAGACCCCGTGAACCTTTACTATAGCTTGACACTGAACCTTGAATTTTAATGTGTAGGATAGGTGGGAGACTAAGAAGCGTGAACGCCAGTTTGCGTGGAGACGACCTTGAAATACCACCCTTTAACGTTTGATGTTCTAACGAAACACCAAGTACAGGTGTTCGGACAGTGTCTGGTGGGTAGTTTGACTGGGGCGGTCTCCTCCCAAAGCGTAACGGAGGAGCACGAAGGTTTGCTAATGACGGTCGGACATCGTCAGGTTAGTGCAATGGTATAAGCAGGCTTAACTGCGAGACGGACAGGTCGAGCAGGTGCGAAAGCAGGTCATAGTGATCCGGTGGTTCTGAATGGAAGGGCCATCGCTCAACGGATAAAAGGTACTCCGGGGATAACAGGCTGATACCGCCCAAGAGTTCATATCGACGGCGGTGTTTGGCACCTCGATGTCGGCTCATCACATCCTGGGGCTGAAGTAGGTCCCAAGGGTATGGCTGTTCGCCATTTAAAGTGGTACGCGAGCTGGGTTTAGAACGTCGTGAGACAGTTCGGTCCCTATCTGCCGTGGGCGTTGGATGATTGATTGGGGCTGCTCCTAGTACGAGAGGACCGGAGTGGACGCACCACTGGTGTACGGGTTGTGTCGCCAGACGCATTGCCCGGTAGCTAAGTGCGGAAGAGATAAGTGCTGAAAGCATCTAAGCACGAAACTTGCCAAGAGATGAGTCATCCCAATCTAAGAGATTGTAAGGGTTGTTTAAGACTAAGACGTAGATAGGTGGGGTGTGTAAGTGTTGCGAGACATTGAGCTAACCCATACTAATTGCCCGAGAGGCTTAACTATACAACGCTCAAGGGTTTTTGTTTCGGAGGACGGAAGACGGAGGACAGAAGACAGAATAATAGCGAGTCTAAACGTCTAATATCGGAAGTCAGAGCGGAATAAACCGGAGCAAATAACAGAATAACAAGGCGATAAGAAAAGAGCATCGCCGGAATAATACTCAGAAGAAAAAAGAGTTAGAAAGCAGCTTGTTTCTGAATTTAAAGAATAGAAAAGAGAAAATCATCGTAGGAATATGAGTAAGATAGCGTCGTCATGTGACGGTTGTTATCGGAAGGCAGAATATCCTGATGGCGATAGTGCTGTGGCACCACCTGATTCCATCCCGAACTCAGAAGTGAAACGCAGTAACGCCGATGGTAGTGTGGGGTTTCCCCATGTGAGAGTAGGACACCATCAGGTTCAAATTAAAGAAACCGCAATTTGAAAGAGTTGCGGTTTTTTTGTTTTTATAAAAATGATAAAAATTATAGCCTTTTCCAATAACTTCGTTATACTCTAACAACATATTCAATGATCCCATCAGAATAATTAATAAAGGAAGGCTATGAATCTACACGAATATCAAAGCAAACAAATATTTGCATCTTATCAATTACCTATTGCAAAGGGTATTATTTGTGATTCAGTTAATGATGCAATTTTGGCAGTGCAACAACTTTCCGGTGATAAATGGGCTGCGAAGTGTCAAGTACATACCGGTGGGCGTGGTAAGGCTGGTGGGGTTAAACTGATTCGCAATGTGAAAGAAGCACAAGAATTTGCTGAAAAATGGCTTGGTCAGCGTTTAGTTACATTCCAAACCGGTGAGAAAGGGCAACCGGTTAATTCTATTTATATTGAAGAAACGGCGAATATTGCACGTGAACTGTATCTTAGTGCCGTGCTGGATCGTGCTTCGCAACGAGTAATTTTTATGGCTTCCACAGAAGGTGGAGTCAATATTGAAGAAGTGGCAGAAAAAACACCGCACTTATTGCATAAAGTGGTGATTGATCCGCTTACTGGCGGTCAACCTTATCAAGGGCGTGAATTGGCGTTTAAATTGGGTTTGAAAGGGAAGTTGGTTAATCAATTTGTCTATATTTTTACTCAAATGGCAAAAATGTTTATGGAAAAAGATTTATCTTTGCTAGAAGTCAATCCCCTTGTGGTTACACAAGAGAATACTTTGATTTGTCTTGATGCGAAAATTGCCGTAGACAGTAATGCACTATATCGTCAGCCGGAATTAGCCGAAATGAACGATCCAAGCCAAGAAGATCCTCGTGAAACCTTAGCGGAGTCTTATAATTTAAATTATGTAGCGTTGGAAGGCAATATCGGATGTATGGTGAATGGTGCCGGTTTAGCAATGGGAACGATGGATATCATTAAGTTGCACGGTGGAGAACCGGCTAATTTCCTTGATGTTGGCGGTGGTGCGACAAAAGAACGAGTTGCCGAAGCATTTAAAATTATTCTTTCCGATCAAGCAGTAAAAGCTGTGTTGGTGAATATTTTTGGTGGTATTGTCCGTTGTGACTTGATTGCCGAAGGTATTATTGCCGCAGTAGATGAAGTCGGGGTTAAAGTGCCTGTTGTTGTTCGTTTGGAAGGTAACAATGCAGAGCGTGGGCGAGAATTACTCAAACAAAGCGGATTAAATATTATTGCTGCCGGCACATTAACTGATGCCGCAGAACAGGCAGTGAAAGCAGCGAAATAAGGAAAGAATATATGGCGATTTTGATTGATAAAAATACTAAAGTGATTTGTCAAGGTTTTACTGGCGGACAAGGTACATTTCATAGCGAGCAGGCTTTAGCCTATGGGACAAAATTATTAGGTGGCGTATCGCCAAATAAAGGTGGTACAACTCACCTTGGTTTGCCTGTTTTTAATACCGTGAGAGAAGCCGTTGATGTAACGGGAGCGACTGCGAGCGTGATTTATGTGCCTGCTCCGGGTTGTAAAGATGCGATTTTAGAAGCGATTGATGCGGGTATACAATTGATTGTGTGTATTACAGAAGGAATTCCGACATTGGATATGCTGCAAGTCAAACAGCGTTTAAATCAAACCGGCGTTGTGATGATCGGTCCTAACTGCCCGGGAGTGATCACTCCTGAAGAATGTAAAATCGGTATTATGCCTGCGAATATTCATAAAAAAGGCAATATTGGTATTGTTTCCCGTTCCGGCACATTGACTTATGAAGCGGTAAAACAAACAACTGATGAAGGTTTTGGTCAATCAACCTGTGTGGGCATTGGTGGTGACCCTATTCAGGGTTCTGACTTTATCGATATTCTGAAATTATTTCAAGCGGATCCGGAAACCGAAGCTATTGTGATGATCGGTGAGATTGGCGGTTCGGCGGAAGAAGATGCTGCGGCGTTTATTAAACAGCACGTTACCAAACCGGTGGTCAGCTATATTGCCGGTGTCACAGCACCAAAAGGCAAACGAATGGGGCATGCCGGAGCAATTATCAGTGGCGGTAAAGGTACTGCCGATGAAAAATTTGCGGCACTTGAAGCTGCCGGAGTCAAAACTGTGAAAAGTTTGGCGGATATTGGTAAAGCCTTAAAAGAATTATTAAAATAGACCGCACTTTAATAACTTACCCATAGATAACCCTAACCGCACTGAAAAAAGTGCGGTTATTTTTTTCAAAATATGGTAAAATCCGCCGCAAATTTTTAGTTAAACACCATTATCCAAATTAATTCATAGGAAATCCAAATGGAAATTTTAGAAGGTCAAGTTGTAGCGCCGAATGCACGTGTAGCCGTTGTGATTGCTCGTTTTAACAGTTTTATCAACGAAAGTTTATTAGAAGGTGCTATTGATGCTCTTAAACGTATCGGTCAAGTAAAAGATGAAAATATCACTATCGTACGCGCACCGGGTGCGTATGAATTGCCATTAGTGGCTCGTCGTTTGGCTGATAGCAAAAAATATAATGCGATCGTGGCGTTAGGTACAGTAATCCGTGGCGGTACGGCTCATTTTGAATATGTTGCCGGTGAAGCCAGCAGCGGTTTAGGTCAAGTGGCAATGCAGTCGGAAATTCCGGTGGCATTTGGTGTATTAACTACTGAAAATATTGAACAAGCCATTGAACGTGCGGGAACTAAAGCCGGTAATAAAGGTGCGGAAGCCGCTTTAACGGCTTTAGAAATGGTTAATTTATTAGATCAAATTCAAGCGGCCTAATATGACTGGACAAATAAAAAAAGCATCACCCCGTCGCCGTGCTCGCGAGTGTACTGCACAGGCACTATATTCTTGGTATGTATCGCAAAATCCGGCGGAAGAAATCGAATTGGCATTTTTCACCGATGAAGATGTGCTGAAAGGGGCGGATAAACCTTATTTCCGCCAGTTATTTCGTCAAACGGTAGCGCATATCGACGATATAGATCAAACTATGACACCATATTTAGATCGTGCTGTAGAAGAATTAGATCCTATCGAAAAAGCAATTTTGCGTTTTTCCGTTTATGAGTTGAAATACGAAACCGATGTGCCCTATAAAGTTGTCATCAACGAAGCTATCGAAGTAGCAAAAGTGTTTGGTTCGGACGATAGTCACAAATATATTAACGGTGTATTGGACAAATTAGCACCGGTATTGAATCGTAAATAATAATCCGTATTATATGCAAAAGGGTTTGAAATGAACGGAGAATTTGACATTATCCAACGCTATTTTATGGCATCAAATCGACCCCCGCGCAAAGACGTAATTTTAGCCGTGGGCGATGATTGTGCTATTACGGAACTCAATAAAAACCAACGTCTTGCCATTACCACCGATACCTTGGTGGAAAATACTCACTTTTTACCCGATATTTCTGCGGCGGATTTAGCTTATAAATCCGTTGCGGTGAATCTAAGCGATCTTGCGGCAATGGGCGCCGAACCTGCGTGGATTTCACTTGCCTTGACGTTGCCTAAAGTTGATCATTTATGGCTGAGCGAATTCAGCGAAAGTTTTTTCCAAATTTTAGATCATTATAACGTTGAGTTGATTGGCGGTGATACGACCAAAGGGCAGTTATCATTAACCTTGACTGCACAAGGGATTTTACAAAAAGGCCGTGCATTATGCCGTCATAGTGCAAAAGCGGGAGATTGGATTTATGTATCCGGTTCATTAGGCGATAGTGCTGCAGGCTTAGAACTATTATTACAAGATCAAAGTGCGGTCAATTTTGCGGAAAAATATTTAATTCAACGACATTTACGTCCAACACCAAGAGTGTTATTGGGATTGGAATTGGCGATGTCGGAACTTTCCTGTACTGCCATTGATGTTTCCGATGGCTTTTTAGCTGATCTTGGGCATATCTTAGCACGTAGCCAATGTAGTGCGATGATTGAGTTGGATAAATTGCCTTTATCTGCCGAGCTGATTGAAACCGTAGGACTCGAAAAAGCACAGCATTTAGCATTATGCGGCGGTGAAGATTACGAACTTTGCTTTACCGTACCGGAAATAAATCGAGCTAAATTAGACCGCACTTTAGCTAATTTGAATGTGCCTTATACTTGTGTGGGGCAAATTAGAGCCGCAAAACAAGCCGGAAACATTACTTTTCAACAATTTGGTCAAACAGTCGAATTATCGGATTTTCGACGGGGATTTGATCATTTCGGTTAATCACTATGCAAAGTAGCAATCCATTAAAAAGAATCAAACTCTCAAATCCGGTGCATTTTTTAGCCGTGGGATTTGGTTCGGGTTTGCTTAATCCCGCTCCGGGTACTTGGGGAACGTTGGCAGGATTAATTGTCGGTGCATTCCTGTTGTATTTCATTTCACCGATTTCTTTTGCAATTTTGACTGCACTTGGCTTTGTGTTCGGCTGTTATTTATGCCAGAAAACGGCGGATGATATGGGGGTACACGATCACGGTGCTATTGTTTGGGATGAAATTATCGGAATTTTTATGGTATTGCTCGCGATTCCCGATTTGTCTTGGCCTTGGTTGCTTGCGGCATTTACGTTATTCCGTTTCTTTGATATCTTGAAGCCTTATCCTATCCGCTATTTTGATGAAAAATTAGAAAGCGGCTTTGGCATTATGATTGATGATATGTTGGCGGCGATTTATTCCATTCTTGTTGTTGTGTTAGTTCGTGTGATTCTCTAGGAATACATTATGCTGAATTTAATGATTATCCACTTTTTCGGTTTGATTACACCGGGGCCCGATTTTTTCTATGTTTCCCGCATGGCGGCGAGTAATTCTCGGCGTAATGTTACCGCCGGAATTTTCGGTATTACCTTGGGTGTGGCTTTTTGGGCGACGGCGGCATTACTCGGCTTGAAAGTGCTATTTGATAATTATTCGATGTCCCACGGCATTATCGTATTACTTGGCGGTAGTTATTTGGCTTATCTTGGCGTGTTAATGGCGAAAAGCCGCAAAAATGTAGTATTTACCAAACAAACAGAAGCAGAAATGAATCAAAATACTACTGTTGCAAAAGAAATTGGCAAGGGTATGCTGGTGAATTTATCCAACGCTAAAGCCATCATTTATTTTGCCAGTGTCATGTCCGGCGTATTGGCTTCAATTACTGAAACTTCTCAAATTTTGACCGCACTTGCTATCATCATCGTAGAAACTTTTTTTTATTTTTATGTGATTTCCGTATTATTTTCCCGCAATGTTGCCAAACAATTTTACAGTAAATACAGCCGTTATGTAGATAATGTAGCCGGCGTCATTTTCTTATTTTTTGGTGGTGTGTTAATTTATAGTGCGATAATGGAAATCTTTAAAGTAATTTAATTAGAGGAATAATGAAAAAAAATAGAATAGATAACTTGGATTATTTAAGAGGCCTATGTGCATTTGGAATAATGATTTATCATATTGTTGTATTTGTTGGTGGATATATCCCTAACGCTTCAGATTTTATTAGTAGAGTGGGTATTTATGGGGTATCAATTTTTTATATATTAAGTGGTCTTACACTTTATATTGTCTATATGAATAAGGATTTTTCACAAGTTAATGTAATTTTAAACTTTTTTAAAAAACGTATTTTTAGAATATTTCCATTATTTGTCGTATTAACAATAATTTCCTTTATTTTTCGCAATGAATATAGTGTAAATAATGTTGTTACCTTAGTTTTGAATGTGACAGGATTATTTTCCGTTTTGGATTGGTCTCAATATTTTGTCACTGGCGGGTGGTCTATAGGGAATGAACTGACATTTTATCTATTTTTCCCTTTTTTTATATTTTTTTATCAAAAATCTAAGAGATTATTTTGGTTTTTTTTATTATTTCCTCTTGTCCTATTTTTATATTTTGCATATTTTAAATTGGATCATTCATTTACTATATCGGAGAATTGGAAAAATTATGTAAATCCATTAAATCAACTATTTCTTTTTGTTGCAGGAATTGCAATAGGTATTGTATTCTACAATACTGAAAATCAATCAATCAATCAATCAATCAATCAATCAATCAATCAATCAATCAATCAATCAATCAATCAATCAATCAATCAATCAATCAATCAATCAATCAATCAATCAATCAATCAATCAATCAATCAATCAATCAATCAATCAATCAATCAATCAATCAATCAATCAATCAATCAATCAATCAATCAATCAATCATATATTATTGTAGTTTAATTATAGTAATTTTGATGTTTATTTATTATCCGGTTTCTGGTGGAATGAGTGCTATAATTACACATGAAAATAGAATATTATTTAGTGTTTTATCTATTTTATTGGTTTTAATATTTTTTAAAGGTAAATTTTTATTACCTAAATTTATGAGACTGATACTTATTGTTCTTGGTGAGATAAGTTATGGGATTTATTTAATTCATCCTTTTCTCATAGTAATCGTGAAGAAAATATTTCCTCATTTTTCTATTTGGTATAGTCTGCTCTTTGTGATTAGTCTTACTTTAGTTATCAGTTATATTTCTTATATTACATTTGAACGTTTTTTTATTAGGTTAGCCAAGTAATAGCGATTTTAATGTAGAAACAAAACTATTGGTATTTTTGAAATCTTATGTCAGTAGTAGATAGAATTATTGGTAATAAGTAAATTCATTTATTATTACCAATTTTTTTATTTTGGGTGAGTGCTTAATTCGTAGGTATTATAACGGAAGTGATTGTTATTCTTAATAAATAACCATAAAATTTTTATGGATTTATAGTTTTGAGTTTTGCATTGATCTAGATCAAATAAAAGTCTTTTTATTATAAAAAGGCTTTTATTTTATGAATAAAATACCCTATTATTTTACTCGGTTTTAGTACTGGATTTTTTCTCTCAATCACATAAATTCAGTACAGTAATTTACTTTCAACTCTCTCAAAAGGAATTTATTATGTATTGCATTCAATGCGAACAAACCATGCACGCTCCTACGGGTAATGGTTGTAGCTATTCACAAGGTATGTGCGGTAAAACAGCTGAAACTTCAGACTTACAAGACCTTTTGGTAGCATCACTACAAAGCCTTTCTGCGTGGGCGTTATTGGCTCGTGATTATGCCATTATTGATCACGACATTGATTCTTTCGCCGCTCGTGCGTTTTTTTCAACACTCACTAATGTAAACTTCGATTCTGTTCGTATCATTGGCTATGCTCAAGAAGCTATAGCATACCGTGACAGCTTAATTCAACGTATTCGTGAAAAAAATCCAAGTGCAAATTTAGATCATCCGTTAGCACACATTCAATTAAATGGTTCAGATATTAATATATTAACCGAACAAGCCGCAGATTTCGCCCTAAACAAAGATAAAGCAGAAATCGGTGATGAAGCACATGGTTTGCGTATGCTTGCATTATACGGCTTAAAAGGTGCGGCAGCGTACATGGAACACGCTCACGTATTAGGTCAATACGATAACGAAGTGTATCGTAAATTCCACGAAATTATGGCATGGCTTGGTACAAATCCGAGCGATATCAACGAATTAGTTGAATGCTCAATGAAAATCGGTAAAACCAACTTTGAAGTGATGGCGTTATTGGACAAAGGTGAAACTGAGGCATACGGCAACCCTGTTCCGACAACGGTAAACGTAAAACCGGTTGCAGGTAAATGTATCTTAATTTCAGGTCATGATTTGAAAGACTTAAAAAATCTTTTGGAACAAACCGAAGGTACCGGCATCAACATTTACACACACGGTGAAATGTTACCGGCACACGGCTATCCTGAATTGAAAAAACATAAGCACTTAGTGGGTAACTATGGTTCAGGCTGGCAAAATCAACAAAAAGAATTTGCCCGTTTTCCTGGTCCAATCATTATGACATCCAACTGTTTAATCGACCCGAACGTGGGTGAATACGGTGATCGTATTTGGACACGCAGCATCGTTGGCTGGCCGGGCGTTAAACACTTAGATGATCACGATTTCACAGCCGTAATCGAACAAGCGAAAACCTTAGCCGGTTTCCCTTACGATGAAATCCCGCATAACATCACTGTAGGCTTTGGTCGTCAAACCTTGTTGGATTCATCTGATGCCGTGATCGATATGGTGGCTAAAGGTAAATTAAAACACGTATTTGTGGTAGGTGGTTGTGACGGTAGCCTTGAAGAACGTAGCTACTACACGGAATTTACTCAAAAAGCACCAAAAGACACCGTTGTGTTGACGTTAGGCTGCGGTAAATATCGTTTCAACAAATTAGATTTCGGTGATATCGACGGCTTCCCGCGTTTATTGGATGCCGGTCAATGTAACGACTCTTACTCCGCCATCATGTTAGCCGTTAATTTGGCGAACAAATTAGGTTGCGGCGTAAATGATTTGCCGTTAACCCTTGTACTTTCTTGGTTTGAACAAAAAGCTATCGTCGTATTGTTAACTTTGTTGGCATTAGGGGTGAAAGACATCTACACAGGCCCGACGGCACCGGCATTTTTAAATGACAACTTACTTGCTGTGTTAAACGAAAAATTCGGTTTACGCACAACAGGTAATGCGGCAAATGACTTAGCTGAAGCATTAGCGGCTTAATTTTCTTAAAAAGTGCGGTAAAAAATTTTCAAATTTTAACCGCACTTTCTCCTCTTTTGAATTCTATTTGGAACATACAAAATGGCAAATAATAATCCGATTTGTACACATGAAATGATGGTGCACAGTATTGTGCAAGAAACCAAAGATGTAGTGACCGTTAATTTAATTGCACATGATTTTTATCCTTATCAACCGGGTCAATATGCAATGTTAAGTATTAAAAATACTTACAATATTGCCCGTGCATATACGCTTTCATCCACACCGGGCATGAGTGAATTTGTTACGATAACCGTTCGCCATATCGAAAACGGCGTAGGCTCAACTTGGATCAACAAAGAATTAAAAGTCGGCGATATTGTTTGGCTTTCAGAACCGATGGGGGATTTCACTTGTTCGAAAATCCAAAGTGACAACTATTTATTAGTGGGAGCGGGCAGCGGTATTACACCAATTATCTCAATGGCTCGTCATTTATTGGCAAAATATCCTGATATGCCGTTAACTGTGATTTACAGTGTTCACTCACCGAAAGATATTATCTTTAAAAATGAATGGGAACGGTTACGTGTTCAACATCCACAATTAAAATTAATCATCAATGCATCCGTTAACGCATTAGACGGCTTTATTGCAGGACGTATCAGCGAAGGGATGTTACGCCATTTCGTACCGGATTTAGCAGACAAAACCGTTTTAGTGTGCGGTCCTGAAAGCTATATCGAAACCTTAAAAGAAATCGCTGATAACGCGGGTGTACCGCAAGATAAATTCTTTGTGGAGCAATTCTTTGGTACGGCAGTGGCATCTGAAATCGATCCGGATAAAAAAGCAACATTATCAATCCGCGGAGCATCAATACAAGAATTTGAAGTACCGGTGGGTATGACGTTATTAGCCGCGTTGGAAGAAAACAAACAGCCGATCGTCGCAGCGTGTCGTAGTGGTATTTGCGGAACTTGTAAAACAATCGTATTGGATAAAAGCGGTTTAGAAGTGAAAAACAATGGTTCGTTAACAGAAGACGAAATTGCAGCAGGTTATGTATTGGCATGTAGCTGCCGTATACGTGATAACGTAGAAGTAGTTGCTGAAGCCTAAACACATTGTCTAACAAAAAAGCGGTATTTTTACCGCTTTTTTGTATCTATTTTTTATTTCACCATGTTTCTGTTCCGTCGGCATTGGCGGATCGGCATTTTCTTGTTCTAAAGGGGCTACTTCCGGTGTTTCAGTAATTGGCTTAATATTTTGTTTTTCTGTTGATTTACCGGTGAGCTTATCTTTTTCGACAATATATTTGCTGTTCGGTGAAAGCCAAATATCCACAATCGCATTGTTTATATCGCCTAAAAATTCTTTATTCAGTACCGTATCGTTATAAATAAAATAACCGCGGTCCGGTAATGCAACATAATGTAACACATCGTTAGGGCGTAAATCGGGCAATATAGATTGCAAATCTTTAACGACCTGATCGGAATTAATATCTTTATAGGTTTTATTATCGATTTCTTTCATCAAAGTAATGGCAAAATTTTTACCTTCTACCGGTTTTTCATATTGCAAGGTCAACATTAATGGGCGTTGATTTGCTTCATAATGACCGGTTTCGGTGGAAAGCGTTACATTATAAATATGAAAAGGCCCCCAGTTATATTCCACTTTGCCGACCGGTAACCAATCGGCAAAAACATAACTGGGTAGCAATGCTAACGCAATAAAAAAATGTTTTAATTTCATAGTTTATCTCTAAAAGAGTTGAGATGATTTGGTTTATTATAGCAATAAATTAGTGAAGAGAAAGGAGTTATTTTGTGAATAAAAAAGAGCTGATTTATCATAAATCAACTCTTCAAATATTCTACGCCTGTTATTATAGCAAGACTTGTGCAAACACCCAACCGAATGCTAAACAGAACGCCATGCTGAGTAAGCCCGGAATCATAAAGCTGTGGTTGAAAATGTATTTACCGATACGCGTTGTCCCTGTTGAGTCAAAGTCGATTGATGCAATGATAGGACCGTAGTTCGGAATAAAGAAGTAACCGTTTACTGCAACAAAGGTCGCAATAATAATCGGTGCCGGAATACCGATTGCAATCGCCACAGGGAATAGTGTCGCCACAGTTGCTCCCTGGCTGTTTACTAATACGGAAAGAATAAACAACGCAAGTGCGAATGCCAGTGGAATCGTTTCGACCACAGTTTTAATTTCGGTTTGTAATTCACTGATGTGTGCGTGGATTAAGGTATCACCTAACCATGCAATACCGAATACGGCGATAACCGCACGCATACCTGCATGGAATACGGAACCTTGAGTAATTTCGGTACCGTCCGGTTTGCAGATCATAATAATTAATGCCGCTGCAGATAACATCACGATTTCAATCGTATGTGCCATACCCATCGCTTTACCGTCAAATGCCGGGCGGAAGCTTGGCATCGCACCTAATAATACCACGATGAATGCGGCTGCTAAGAAAATACCGACTGAGATTTTTGCTGTTTTTGAAATTTCAGAATTATCTTCAACAGAAGTCGCTTTTAATGCTTCAGCATAGTGAGGGTCTTGTAAACGTTGTAAATAAATCGGATCATCTTTTAACTCTTTACCCATTTTATTAACGAATATACAAGCCAACGCAATACCTAATACCGTTGCCGGCATAGTCACGCTTAGCACGTTACCAAGCGTAATACCTTGTGGTTCCAGATAGTTTACCGTTGCAACCACTGCAGCTGCAATTGGACTGGCAACAATAGCAAATTGCGATGCAATTACCGCCATAGATAGAGGTCGTTCAGGACGTACGCCGCTATTACGGCTTACTTCTGCAATTACCGGTAATACGGAATAAGCGACATGCCCTGTCCCCGCTAACACGGTGAAAGTCCAAGTTACAGCCGGAGCCATAAAGGTCACGTATTTTGGATTTTTACGTAAAATGCGGGTTGCGATTTTAATCATATAATCCAAACCGCCGGCAGCCTGCATTGCCGCTGCGGCGGAAACTACGGCCATAATCATCAACATTACATCAATTGGTGGACTGGTTGGTTGTAAATTAAAGATAAATGCTAAGATTGCTAGACCGACGCCGCCCATAACCCCTAAACCGATACCGCCTAAACGGGCACCGATCAGAATACAGACTAACACGATAGCAAATTGAATAAAAAATAACATAATTTGCCCCTTATAATTTGGCTAAAAAAATCGATAGTTTTCAGTAATAACGGAAAACTGGAAAATCGAAGCAAATATAGCATATTTGATAAAAATTGCTATTAAATAATAATTAAATATGATTTATATCAAAGAATTATTACAAGATGTTGAAAAGTTTCCATTATTTATAAATAATAAAGAAAGATTAAATGACGGGTACGGATTATAAAGTGCGGTAAAAATTTAAAAAATATTTTAATATTGACCGCACTTTGTTCTTGCTTATCTTACATTCTGCTATACAATACGCAAAAATTCCGTCTGTAACTGTTTTTTATACATAAGGATTACCCATTGACTACTGAAAATCGAAACTTTTCTATGAATGTGCGTGTCTATTATGAAGACACTGATGCCGGTGGAGTGGTGTATCATGCTCGTTATTTACACTTTTTTGAGCGGGCAAGAACAGAATATTTACGGACACTGGCTTTTTCACAACAAAATTTATTAGCGGAAAAGCATATTGCATTTGTTGTGCGGAATATGACGATTGATTATCGTCTGCCGGCGCGCTTGGACGATTGGTTAACCATTAAAACAGAAGTGGAAAATTTTACAGCGGCAACCATCAATTTTAAACAAACGTTAAAGAAAGAAGATTCAATTCTATGCACCGCAACGGTCAAAATTGCCTGTGTAGATTTAAGTAAGATGAAACCGGTGGCGATCCCTGATGAAGTGAAAGCCGCATTTTTAACCGTGTAACAACATAATAATAGACAATTCTACGGAGTCATTTAATGTCTAGTGAGTTTAACTTTTTTGAATTATTTATGAACGCCAGTATTGTCGTTCAAATAGTCATTATGATTTTGATTCTTTTCTCGGTCATTTCTTGGGCGATTATTATTCAACGTAGCCGAGTGTTAGGTCGAGCATTGAAAAATTCGGCAGTATTTGAAGACCGTTTCTGGTCCGGCGAAGATTTGAATAAATTATACGAAGGTTTAGAAAACCGTCGTGACGGATTGTCCGGCAGCGAACAAATTTTCTATGTGGGCTTTAAAGAATTTAATCGCTTAAAACAATCCAATCCGGAACCGGAATCCATTATTCAAGGTAGTTCCCGTGCAATGAATTTGGCGATGAACCGTGAAGTGGAAGATCTGGAAACTAACGTACCGTTTTTGGCAACGGTGGCATCCATCAGTCCGTATATCGGATTATTCGGTACAGTGTGGGGAATTATGCATGCCTTTATGGCATTAAGTGGTGCAAAACAAGCAACCTTACAAATGGTCGCACCGGGTATTGCGGAAGCTTTGATTGCAACGGCAATTGGTTTGTTCGCAGCAATTCCTGCGGTAATGGCTTATAACCGTTTAAGCGGACGCGTAACGAAATTAGAACAGAATTATGGTAACTTCATTGATGAGTTCACCACAATTTTACACCGTCAAGTATTCGGTCAAAAACAACATTAATATTGACCGCACTTTTTGTTGTCCAGAGTGAAAAGTGCGGTGGTTTTTAGAAAAGATTTTTTAAGAGAAAATAATATGTCTTATCGTCGTAAACGTCGTGAGATCAAGTCCGAAATTAATATTGTCCCGTTTTTGGACGTATTATTAGTATTGGTGCTTATTTTTATGGCAACCGCACCGATTATTAGTCAAAGTGTACAAGTGGAATTACCGGATGCAGTGGACAGCCAATCCGTTTCTAATGAAGACAAAGTGCCGGTGATCTTAGAAGTATCCGGTATCGGGCAATATGCGATTTCTATTGCCGGAGACCGTTCCGAAGGTTTAACGGAAGAGCAGGTGACCGAAATGTCCAAAGCGGAATTTGATAAAGATAACAACACCTTATTTTTAGTAGGTGGGGCAAAGGACGTGCCTTATGAAGAAGTCATCAAAGCGTTGAATTTACTTCATTTAGCCGGGATTAAATCAGTTGGATTAATGACCAATCCAATTTAAACTCAATAGGATTTTATTGTGCAGACAAATAAACAAGATAAACCTATAAGTGCGGTGCTGATTTCGCTTATTTTGCATATTATTTTGTTCGGTTTGCTGATTTTAGGTTCCATGTATCACTCTATGGAAATAATGGGTGGCGGCGAAGGTGACGGCGATGTAATCGGTGCAGTGATGGTAGATACTGGATCAGCGGCTCAAGAATGGGGGCGATTACAACAGCAGAAAAAAGGCAGTGCTGAAAAGCCGAAAGTTCAACCTGAACCGGCGGTGGAAGAAAAGCCTGTTGAAGTAGAAGATAATCAGGCACAAATTGCGGAACAGCAACGTCGGCAAGAAATCGAAAAACAAAAGCAAATTGAACGCCAAAAACAGCTTGAACAGCAAAAACAACAGCAAGCGGAAAAGCAAAAACAAGAACAAGCCAGACAAGAAGCGTTAAAACAGCAAAAAATTGCGGAAGAAGCAAAAGCCAAGCGTGAAGCAGAAGCGGCAAAGCTCAAAGCCGATGCCGAAGCCAAACGTTTAGAAGCCGCAGCGAAGAAAGCGGAAGAGGAGGCGAAAGCAAAACAGGCCGCAGCTGCAGAAGCTAAAAAAGCCGCGGAAGAAAAACGCAAAGCGGAGCAAGCAGCCAAAGAACAAGCCGCAAAAGAAGCTAAGGAAAGAGCTATCAAAGAACAAGCCGCTAAAGAAGCGAAAGCAAAAGCGGACGCCGAAGCTAAAGCAAAGGCAGATGCTAAGGCGAAAGCAAAAGCAGATGCGATCGCAGCAGCGAAACGCAAAGCGGATCAACAAGCACTGGATAATTTCTTAGACGGCGGTCAAATGGGCGGTGGTAGTGCTTTGAAAGGCGGCAATGCTAATCGTCAAGGTTCAACCGGAACAGGTGCCGGATTAGGTATGGGGGATGGCGGCAAAACCGGCGATAGATACGGCAGCGTAATTTATCGCAGTGTTAAACCGCACTTTAAAACGGATCCTAGTTTTGCCGGCAAAGTTTGTGATATTAAAATTGAATTGGCTCAAGACGGTACAATTTTAAGTTATCGCAAAATTTCTGGTCCGGAAGATTTATGTGCAGCAGCAATGCGTGCCGTTGCGGCAACGAAAAAAATGCGTGAACCTCCACCAGCAAATGTGTATAGTACATATCGTAGCTTTACTTTAGGTTTTGACCCGAGAAAACTACGTTAATTTAGGAAAGGATTCATTCAATAGAATAGGTGATTAATCAATGAAATTAATTTCTCGTATGACTGTATTTCTTGCGTTAGTGGGAATGTTAATAAGTTCAATCGCAACTGCAGAAGTGCGTATCGTGATTGACGAAGGGGTGGATAGTGCCCGTCCTATCGCGGTTGTACCGTTTAAATGGAACGGTCCGGGTTCGGCACCGGCAAATATCGGTGAAATTGTAGCCGCCGATTTACGTAACAGTGGTAAATTTAATCCGATTGACGTGAGTAAAATGCCACAACAACCGAGCTCAGCCGGTGAAGTTGATTCAGCTGCGTGGTCTGCATTAGGTATTGATGCCGTAGTGGTCGGTCAAATAACGCCTTCAAGCGGCGGTTTTAATATTGCGTATCAATTAGTTGATACTATCGGAGCAACAGGACAGCCTGGTGGCGTGTTAGCACAAAACAGTTATTTAGTATCACAAAACCAAATCCGTTATGGTGCACATACCGTAAGTGATGAAGTATTTGAAAAATTAACTGGCATTCGAGGTGCATTTAGAACTAGAATTGCCTATATTGTACAAAAAAATAACGGTAGTAATGAAGTGCGTGTGGCAGACTATGATGGCTTCAATCAGTTTATTGTAGCACGTAATTCACAACCAATGATGTCTCCGGCTTGGTCCGCAGACGGTAAAAAATTAGCGTACGTATCATTCGAAAATAAAAAAGCACAAGTTGTATTACACGATTTAGCTTCCGGTTCCCGCAAAGTTGTGGCGAATTATAATGGGCACAACGGCGCACCGGCATTTTCTCCGGATGGTACACGTTTGGCTTTTGCCTCATCAAAAGATGGTAAGCTAAACATTTATGTAATGAATCTTGGTAGTGGACAGGTTACTCAGTTGACTCATAGTGAAGGAAATAATACCGAACCGAGTTGGTCTCCTGATAGTAACTCAATTTTGTTCACATCAGATAGAGGCGGCTCTCCGTCTGTTTATAAAATGGGTGCATTCGGTGGCAGTGCATCTTTAATCAGTGGTGGCGGTCGTACTTATAGTGGGCAAATATCTGCAGACGGCAGTACACTGGTAACAATTTCAGGTGATCATATTGTGAAAACCGATTTAGTCTCAGGAAGCACAGAAGTTTTAAGTTCAACGTTCCTTGATGAAAGCCCGAGTATTTCACCGAATGGCATCATGATTATTTACAGCTCTACACAAGGCGTAGGAAAGGTGTTACAATTAGTATCCGCGGATGGACGCTTTAAAGCACGGTTACCCGGCAACGATGGGCAAGTAAAATTCCCGGCCTGGTCACCATATCTAACCAAAAACTAAGGAAACTTAACAAATGAACAAATTTACTAAAGTTTTACTGGCTGCAGCACCGGTATTATTAGCAGCATGTTCTTCATCTTCTAATGATGCAAACGGTAATGCAAACGCAAATGCAACTTTCGGTGGTTATTCTGTTGAAGATTTACAACAACGTTATAACACTGTGTACTTCGGTTTTGACCGTTATGACATTGAAAGTGAATATCAATCAATCTTAGATGCTCATGCAGCATACTTAACTGCAACTCCGGCTTCTAAAGTAGTCATCGAAGGTAACACTGACGAACGCGGTACTCCGGAGTACAACATTGCATTAGGTCAACGTCGTGCAGATGCAGTACAAAACTACTTAGCATCTAAAGGTGTTCAAGGCCAAACTTCAACTGTTTCTTACGGTGAAGAAAAACCAGCTGTGTTAGGTCACACAGAAGCTGATTATGCTAAAAACCGTCGTGCGGTGTTAGCATACTAATTAGCAAAGTATCTATCCGAACAGAAAAAGCCGAATAATTGTTATTCGGCTTTTCTTTTGGCATAAATAAGCCGTATATTGACGGCTATTTATCCAAATAAACAAAAAAAATAAAATAGTTGTTGATTATTCCCTGAAAATCCGTATTATAGCACTCCGTTACGAAGCAGTAATATGTCAGTGGGTCGTTAGCTCAGTCGGTAGAGCAGCGGACTTTTAATCCGTTGGTCGAAGGTTCGAATCCTTCACGACCCACCACTAAAATTTATTTATAACAAAACCTTTTGGGTCGTTAGCTCAGTCGGTAGAGCAGCGGACTTTTAATCCGTTGGTCGAAGGTTCGAATCCTTCACGACCCACCACTTAAAATTTATTTATAGCAAATCCTTTTGGGTCGTTAGCTCAGTCGGTAGAGCAGCGGACTTTTAATCCGTTGGTCGAAGGTTCGAATCCTTCACGACCCACCACTTGAAATTTATTTATAACAAATCCTTTTGGGTCGTTAGCTCAGTCGGTAGAGCAGCGGACTCTTAATCCGTCGGTCGAGAGTTCGAGCCTCTCACGACCCACCAAAAATAAACCTTGCATTGTAGCAAGGTTCTTTATATTTGATATGTCGGTTACTTTTCTTTCTGTGGCACTTCTTCCTGACAATACGGACAAGATAATAAATACTGTTCAGCGTTATGGATGATAAAATGCCCCATTTTTTTGGCTTTTGTATCAAGGTAATCGGTATTGTAACGATTTTCGCCTACATTGAGCGGCACACGTTTCACCACGTTAATGCCGGCTTGTTTCATCGTATCAATCTTGGCAGGATTATTTGTCATTAAACAAACTTCTTTTACGCCTAATAACTCAAAAATATCGGCACATACAGCAAAGTTACGTTCATCCGCAGAAAAACCTAATGCCAAATTAGCTTCAATTGTATCCATTCCTTGATCTTGCAAGGCATAAGCACGGATTTTGTTAATTAGACCAATACCACGGCCTTCTTCACGATGATAAATTAAAACACCTTTACCCGCTTCGCTGATTTGACGTAGAGCAGTATTAAGCTGAAAACCGCAATCGCATTTTAAACTGTGTAAGGCATCACCAGTTAAACATTCCGAATGGATACGAGCCAGGATAGGTTCATCACTGTCCGCTACATTCCCCATAACCAACGCAACGTGTTCTTTTTTAGTATCAGGAAACTCAAAGCCGACAATTTTAAACACACCGAACTCTGTCGGTAAATTGGCTTCAGCAACCCGTTGAATTTTTGACATATTATTCCTTCTTATTTTGCAATAAATAATGTTAGAATCACTTTTCTATTATCTCTCAATTAAATGATTAAGCCTATGATAAAACGCCTTTCATTATATACTTTGTTGCTCTGTCTTGTCCCTTTTTTTGTATGGATTTTTGCTTGGCAATGGAATGGTGATATTATTTTAACCGCTTTTGATCAAAACCTGTATTGGCTTACTGAAACCGGCAGTATGCCTTATGCAGTAATAACATCCACCATATTGGGCTTTGCTTTAATGTGGCTTTCGGGCGATAAAAAATATTATAAATTAATTTTTTTCACCGCACTTTTTGCCATACTTGGCACACAAGCGATCAAATCCGGCTTAAAAGCTGTGTTTGCCGAACCACGTCCTTATGTCATGGAAATTATGACACAGCATAATTTATTTGATGAACAGTTTTATGCGGTTCCCCGTGCAGAGCGGGAAAAAATTGTTAGTGAGTTTTATCGTAATAAATCTGTTACACCCCATTGGCTAAAAACACATCGTGAAAATGAAACAGGCTATTCGTTTCCTTCCGGTCACAGTATTTTTGCTGCTACTTGGTTAATGCTCTTTGTAGGCTTTGCTTATTTATTTAAGGGGCAAAGGCGCCAAGTTATGCCGGTAGCGGTTGTTTTTATGGCATGTTGGGCTGTGTTGATGTTAATCAGCCGATTGCGTTTAGGAATGCATTATCCGGTAGATTTATTGGTTTCAACATTAATTGCATGGTTATTAAATATTGGAATTTTTTGTTGGATTAGTAAGAAATTTGATTTTATTTAAAATAATGTTGGAGTAAAAATGTCGGTTCAACAAATAGCAAAATTAGCAGGAGTTTCTGTCGCAACAGTATCTCGTGTATTGAATAATTTACCTAGTGTCAAACCAGCTAATAGAGATAAAGTTCTCTCTGTGATCGAATCATTGAACTACCAGCCAAATTTGTTAGCAAGACAGTTGAGAACAGCTCGAAGCGGAATGTTATTAGTAATGGTATCAAATATAGCGAATCCCTTTTGTGCAGCTATCGTAAAAGGAATTGAAAAAGAAGCAGAAAAGAATAATTATCGCATTTTGTTGTGTAACTCCGAATCAGATCTGAATCGTTCTCGTTCATCATTAGCTCTACTCTCGGGACATATGGTAGATGGTGTGATTACAATGGACGCTATTTCAAAATTACCGGAATTAAAGACTATCATAGGTGATTACCCTTGGGTTCAATGTGCCGAGTTCGATCCTGATTCACTAGTAGCTTCGGTAGGGATTGATGATATTTCTGCTGCAAAATTTGTGGTTGATCAATTTGTTAAAAGCGGCAAACATAGAATAGCAATGGTTAATCATGATTTAAATTATCAATATGCCCGTTATCGCGAACAAGGCTATCGGGAGCAGCTTGCTTATTATCAGCTGAATTATGGCAAAGTATATTATGCCGAAAATTTAGATTATATTTCCGGCAGATTTGCGGCTCGGCAGATATTGGCATCATCGGAACTGCCGGATGCTGTTTTTGCTGTTTCTGATGTGTTGGCTGCGGGCATTATCAGTATGTTGACAGAACAAAATATTGCTATTCCGCAAGATATTGCCGTAATTGGTTTTGATGGCATGGATATCAGCCAAATCACCGTTCCCGCGCTAAGTACGATTGCACAGCCTTGCGATGAAATCGGTAGCAAATCGGTTCAATTGTTATTAGAACAAATTGAAAATGCATCTGCTTTTAATGCACAGCATCATTTATTAGATTGGACATTCATCCAACGACGATCTAGTTAATTTTTGTGATCTTGCTCACAATTTCAATAAAATTCTATTTATTCTTAAAAGTAATCGATTACAATTATTCTTACCTTAAAAGTAATCGATTACTTTTAGTTGGTAACTCAGATAAATCACTTGGAGGCTAAAATGACTCAAGCTAAAAAATCAGGTTTTATTGTTTCTCGATTATCTCTAATGATGTTCATTGAATTTTTCATTTGGGGATCTTGGTCTGTAACATTAGGTGTGGTAATGACCCGGCATAATCTGGCATCATTAATCGGTGATGCTTTTTCCGCTTCACCCATTGCATCCATTATTTCACCCTTTATTTTAGGAATGATAGTAGATAGATTCTTTGCATCGCAGTGGGTATTGGCATTCCTGCACTTAGTAGGGGCTGTGATCCTTTGGTTTATTCCGGATTTTATTGTTGCCGGAAATGGTACCGCACTTATCACATTATTATTTATTTATACGCTTTGTTATATGCCGACTGTCGCCCTGACAAATAATATTGCGTTCCATAATTTGGAAAACAGTGAAAAATCATTCCCGCTTATACGCGTATTCGGTACTATCGGTTGGATTGTAGCAGGGCTATTCATTGGTCAGGCAGATTTATCGGATAGTGTGAGTATTTTTTATGTTGCTTCGATTAGTTCTGTGGTGTTAGGTGTGTATAGTTTAACACTACCAAATACACCGGCACCGGCAAAAGGCCAACCGTTTGCGATGCGTGATTTGATGTGTGCTGATGCGTTTGCTCTGTTAAAAATCAAACATTTCTTGGTATTTGCCGTATGTGCCACATTAATTTCTATTCCACTTGGTACCTACTATGCCTATACCGCACCGTTCCTATCATCAATCGGTTTTGAGAAAATCAGCAGCCTGATGTCTATGGGGCAAATGTCAGAAATCATTTTTATGTTGTTAATTCCTTTTTTCTTTAAACGCTTGGGTGTGAAATATATGCTGTTTATCGGTATGGCGGCTTGGTTCTTACGTTACGCCCTATTTGCGCTAGGTGTTGGTGAAGAAACCCGTTGGTTAATTTATTTCGGCATCTTATTGCACGGTATTTGTTACGATTTCTTTTTTGTGGTCGGCTTTATTTATACCGATAAAATTGCCGGTGAAAAAGTGAAAGCTCAAGCACAAAGTATGGTAGTACTATTCACTTACGGTATTGGTATGTTGTTAGGTTCGCAAATTTCCGGTGCACTATTCAATAATATGTTTGCCGACGGTAATACGGCAGAATTAGCTCAATGGGTTTCTTTCTGGTGGATTCCGGCAATATTTGCGGCAATTATTGCAGTGATATTTTTTGTCTCATTTAAATATAAAGATGAAAGCAAATAGGAGATTGATATAATGAAAACGATTAAAGGCCCGGGGATTTTTATTTCTCAGTTTATTGATAAACAAGCGCCCTTCAATAGTTTGGAAGGAATAGCTCGGTGGGCCGCATCATTAGGGTTTAAAGCGTTGCAGATTCCTTGCAATCATCCACATATTTTTAATCTTGAATTAGCGGCTAAAAGTCAAACCTACTGTGATGAAATAACGGGGATTTTGGCACAGTACGGATTAGAAATCAGTGAACTGTCTACTCATTTAGAAGGGCAGTTAGTTGCGGTTAATTCAGCCTATAATGTAGCATTTGACGGTTTTGCACCGGAAGCAGTCAGAAATAATTATCAAGCCAGAACACAATGGGCGGTTGATACGCTCAAAAAAGCGGCTGTGGCATCTAAGAATTTGGGATTAAATGCACATGCGACTTTTTCAGGTTCATTAGCTTGGCCCTATTTTTACCCATGGCCACCGCGTAAAGAAAGTTTGGTTAATTTGGCTTTTAATGAACTTAAAAAACGTTGGCTGCCGATTCTGAATTGTTTTGACGAAAATGATGTCGATGTGTGCTATGAACTGCATCCTGGTGAAGATTTACACGATGGAATAACCTTTGAGCATTTTTTAGAGTCAGTGAATAACCATCAGCGTTGTAATATCTTATATGATCCGAGCCATATGTTATTGCAACATATGGATTATGTCGGATTTATCGATATTTACCACGAACGTATCAAAGCATTTCACGTTAAAGATGCTGAATTTAATATATCGGCCAAAAGCGGTGTATATGGCGGGTATCAAAACTGGATTGACAGAGCCGGGCGTTTCCGTTCTCTCGGTGACGGACAGATTGATTTCTCCCGCATTTTCAGTTTATTAACGCAATACCATTATACAGGTTGGGCGGTATTAGAATGGGAATGCTGTTTGAAAGACGGTAATACCGGGGCGAAAGAAGGTGCCGAATTTATTCAACGCCATATCATACCGATATCATCAAAAGCCTTTGATAATTTCGCCGATACAGGTGATGATTTAAATCAAGCGATAGATTTATTAGGTATCAAATAATATAGGAGAAAATAATGAGAATTAAAGCAGGTATTATCGGTACGGGTTTTATCGGTGCTGCACATCTTGAAGCAATCCGCCGTTTAGGTTTTGTTGAAGTTGTTGCCATTGCCGAAAATAATCAGGATTTGGCCGATAAAAAAGCCAAAGAATTTAATATCCCTTTAGCTTACGGCAGTATTGACGATTTTTTAGCAAATCCGGATATTCAAGTCGTGCATAACTGTACGCCGAATCATATTCATGCAGAGATTAATAAAAAAATTATCAATGCGGGCAAACATGTTTTTTCAGAAAAACCATTATGTTTGACTCCGCAAGAAGCGGATGAATTAGTGTCGCTTGCTGAACAAAAAGGTATTGTTCACGGTGTCGGGTTTGTTTATCGTCATTTTGCCATGGTACAGCAGGCAAGAGCGATGTGTAAGAAAGATGAACTTGGCAAGGTTTTTGCCGTTCACGGACATTATTTGCAGGATTGGTTATTATTTGATACAGACTACAACTGGCGTATTGAACCGGAAATCGGCGGCATATCCCGCACGGTGGCAGATATTGGTTCGCATTGGTGTGATACCGTTCAATTCGTCACAGGGAAACGAATCGCATCAGTATTTGCTGATTTCAGCATTGTACATCCGGTACGTAAGGTCAGTAAAAATCAGGAAACTTTCAGTGTTGCTAAGCAAGATCAGGCTTTTGAAGAAAAACCGGTTGTGACGGAAGATTATGCCAATATTTTATTACGGTTTGAAGACGGTACAAAAGGCTCTTTTGTAGTATCGCAAGTGAGTGCCGGTCATAAAAATGATTTGAAACTCAATGTAGACGGCAGTAAAAAATCACTGTCTTGGAAACAAGAAAATCCTCAATATTTAAAAATCGGTTATCGCGAACAAGCAAATCAAATTATTTCAGATGATCCGAGTTTAGCGGATAAAGATATTGCATTAAGCATTCATTTTCCGGGCGGTCATATTGAAGGATGGCCGGATGCGTTCAAAAATATGTTGTTAAAATATTACAGCTTTATTCGTGATAATAAAAAAATCGGTGTTGATCACGCTGACTTTGCCACTTTCAATGAAGGTGCACGCATTGTACATATCGTTGATGCTATTGTACGGAGCAGCAAAGAACAACGTTGGGTAACTATCTGATATATTTAAAATATTAACTAAAGGGCAAGAATTTTCTTGCTCTTTGTTTTAGGACAAGACAAAATACAAAAGTGCGGTTAAAATAATAAAAATTTTAATCAATAAGGGGATGATGATGTTTTATGGATTTGATATCGGCGGCACAAAAATTGAATTAGCGGTGTTTAATGAAAAATTGGAAAAGCAATATTCCGAACGGGTAAATACCCCGAAAGACAGCTATGAAAACTGGCTGAATACCATTGTTGATTTAGTGCGACGAGCTGATGAAAAATTCGGTTGCAAAGGTACCGTAGGTTTGGGTGTTCCGGGATTTGTCAATAAGGAAACCGGTATTGCCGAAATTACGAATATCCGTGTAGCGGATAACAAGCCGATTTTAAAGGATTTATCCGCACGTTTGGAGCGCGAAATTCGAGCGGAGAACGACGCTAACTGTTTTGCTTTATCGGAAGCATGGGATGAAGAAAATCAGCAATACCCTTTTGTTTTAGGGCTTATTCTTGGTACCGGTTTTGGTGGCGGTTTAGTGTTTAACGGCAAGGTTCATTCCGGACAAACCGGCATGGCGGGTGAAGTAGGGCATATGCAGTTAAATTATCATGCCTTGAAATTATTAGGTTGGGACAAAGCGCCAATTTATGAATGCGGTTGTGGTAATCGAGCTTGTTTGGATACTTATCTTTCCGGTCGTGGCTTTGAAATGTTATATCGTGATTTACAAGGCGAAGCGTTATCAGCTCGTGAAATTATCGAACGCTTTTACAAGCAAGACGAAAGAGCGGTAAAATTTGTCGAACTTTTTGTGGAACTTTGTGCAATTTCATTGGGCAATATCGTTACTGTATTAGATCCGAATTTAATAGTATTAGGCGGCGGCTTGTCGAATTTCGATTATCTCTACGATGCCCTGCCAAAAGTCCTACCTAAACATTTAATGCGTACAGCTAAAGTACCGATGATTAAAAAAGCGATACATGGTGATTCGGGTGGTGTGCGTGGTGCGGCAGCGTTGTTTTTAACGAGGTAATTTTAAAGAAAAAGTGCGGTAAATTCTACCGCACTTTGTGTTTCCGGATTACAAATAATCAATCGCTTTAGGATATCCCACTTCCAATTTCAAAGTGCGGTCGGTTTTGAGAATATTTTCTCGATCAGCAATAAAGAATCTTGATGTCATTGCTTTTTCGCCGTTGTTTAGGAAAATTTCGGCTACGGAACCGTCCAAAAAGATTTCTACTTGTTGTAAATTGTCAATTTCGCAATAACGCTGAGTACCGAATTTTTCCATTAATTCGGTTTGTTCGCTTAATGTTCGATCTAAACAAAGCATACCGTTTTCATAGGAAAGCGTGAGTGTTTGATCTTTTGCATTGCGGAATAATTCCAGTTTGAACGGGTGGTTTTCAGCGTTAAATGTCACATAAGCGCGGTCTAAATCTTTAATTTCAGCCTGATGTTCCACGGTGATGCTCTCAAGTGCGGTGAGATTTTGATAAATTTCTGTGATTGGCTGTTGATATAAACGATCACCTTGTAAACGAATAGCGCGGGGCATTGTGAGCATTGAATGCCATTTATATTGATCCGTCGGATAACTGAGATCCGGCAAACCGATCCAGCCGAACATAATGGTTTGCTGTTGGTTGCTTAAGCCGGCAAAGGTTTGTGGGGCATAGAAATCAAAGCCTTGATCCAATTCGGCAATTTGTGTGCTGTTCAAGGTTAAACCGTCTAATTCACCGACTGCATAAGTGGCGTGATAGTTGTTTTGGAATTGATGAGCTTCGCGGGATTTGCCTTGTGGCGACCACACAAACACATCTTTATCGCCCAGTTTGAACAGATCCGGACATTCCCACATAAATACGTGATCATTCGGGAAATTTGGCAAGGTCAATTCTCCTAATAAACGCGGGGTGTCATCGAGATTGTCCATTTCAAATAAAATTGCCGTGCCGGTAAGATTTTCCCGCTGTGCACCGCATACAAAACGAATTTTGCCCTCAAAAGTGTAGAATGGTTTGGGATCACGCACGTGTTCGGTGTAGCCTTTAGGAGCCTGTTCAATCAGCGGACGTTTGCTGACTAAAGTGCCGTCTTTGCGGAAAATCGCTAGATTTTGAAACGGTACACGTTGATTGTCGGAGAGACGACGGGTATTGCCGGTGTAAAAAACTGCAAAATGCTCCTCATTTACAGGCAGTGCACCGCCGGAATAACAGCCGTGGGATTCAAATAATTCGCACGGAATTAAATTATCCGCAGTTTGGAATTGTTGGAAATCACGAGTAATGAAATGTTTCCAGTGCTTCATTCCGTGCAGAGCATCAAAGGGAAACCATTGATAAAAAAGATGATATTTTTCGCCGTCAAAAATTAGTCCGTTAGGATCGTTTAATAAGCCGGTTGGCGGAGCAAGGTGATAAACGGGACGGAAATCTTTGTCGGATTCCACCGTACTTTTCACTCCTGCCAATTCGCCCGGTTCTGCGGCGAGAATGCTTTTGTATTTACCGTTGTTGAAAATGATCATTTGAAATCTCTTTTTATCTTAATTGTGGGACAAATTTCATAAGCCGTGGGTTCACCATAGGTTAAGCATTGTTCTATAATTAGGGCTACAAAGTAGCCCGAGTATGCTTAACCTATGGAGAAGCTATAGGTTAAAATCGTAAATTAATTTTCAAGGTATTGTTCTAATTGATCTTTATTCGGCAATGCCGCCATTGCACCTTTTGCGGTAGTGGCAAGTGCACCGCAGGCATTGGCTTGGCGGATAATTTGTATTAAGGTGTCAGTTTCCCGCCAGTCGGTATTTTGCGATAAACCGGTCAATAAACCGCCTACAAAGGCATCGCCCGCACCGGTGGTATCAACGGGTTGTACTGGTTTACCGACAATCAGATCTTTTTTACCGTTTAGGTGATACAATGCTCCGTCTTTCCCCATTGTGATAATAATTAGTTTATTGGGATAAAGTGCGGTGATTTTTTCAAAGGCTTTTTCAAGGGTATCTGTATCCGTTAATAGAGTTAATTCTTCTTCAGAGAATTTTAATACATCGGCAAGCGCAACCGCTTGATTGACTATTGTTTTCATTTCATCGAAACTTGTCCACAAACTTTCCCGCAAATTCGGATCGAAAGAGAAATAACCGCCAACCGCTTTGATACGTCGGATCGCTTCAAAGGTGGCTTCACGGGAAGGATTGTTGATTAAGGCAATAGAGCAGCAGTGCAGCCATTCGCCTTGCTGAAAGTCCGGCAAGTCGGAAACTTGCAAAAATTGATCCGCACTTGGGTTAACCATAAAGGTAAAACTGCGTTCCCCGTTAGTTAAGCCTACAATTACGGTGGATGTGCGTTGCTTCGGATCTAAAATCATAAAATCCGTATTCACGTTTTCTGCTTGTAAGGTTTCCTGCATAAATTGGCCTAGCGGATCCAAACCCACACGCCCGATAAAAGCACTTGAACTGCCTAAACGTGCTACGCCCACCGCCACGTTTGCCGGAGCACCGCCTGCACAACGTAAATAATGATTATCACCGTCCGGAATTAAATCCACTACCGCATCGCCGGTTACCCAAATTTTGCTCATATTTTCCCCCTAATACAACAAAAAGGGCGTATGAAATACGCCCCGATCTTATCAATTATTTCACAGTGACTCTGGCAAATTTACGTTTTCCCACTTGATAAACCGCGGTACCTTTAGCTGCATTGCCTTTCACATCATCGGTTTTTTCACCGTCGATTTTTACGCCGCCTTGTTGTGCCATACGAATCGCTTCGGAAGTAGAGACAACTAAACCGGCTTCTTTTAATAATTGTGCCAAGCCGATTTCGCCCTCAAAGGTAAATTCCGGCATTTCATCAGGCATTGCACCCTTTTGGAAGCGGTTGATAAATTCTTGTTCAGCTGCATTGGCATCCGCTTTGCTGTGGAAACGGGTGATAATTTCTTTGGCCAACAAAATTTTCACATCACGGGGGTTTTTGCCGTTTGCTACATCGGTTTTAAGTTGTGTGATTTCGCTTAATGAACGGAATGACAATAAATTATACCAATCCCACATTAAGTCATCGGAAATGGACATAATTTTACCGAACATTTCGTTTGGCGCATCAGTAACACCGATATAGTTGCCCAGGGATTTAGACATTTTTTTCTCGCCGTCTAAACCTACTAATAACGGCAATGTAATCGCCACTTGCGGTTTTTGACCGGCAGATTTTTGTAATTCGCGGCCTACTAATAAATTGAATTTCTGGTCTGTACCGCCTAATTCTACATCGGCTTCCAATGCCACAGAGTCGTGACCTTGCAATAACGGATAAATAAATTCGTGAATGGCAATAGGTTGTTGATTACTAAAACGGTTTTTGAAATCATCACGTTCAAGCATACGGGCGACAGTGTAGTTGCTGGCTAAACGGATCATCCCTTCCGTCCCTAATTTACCCAACCATTCAGAGTTGAATACAATGCGGGTTTTTTGCGGATCTAAAATTTTGAAAATTTGTTGTTTATAGGTTTCCGCATTACGCAATACATCTTCACGGCTTAATGGAGGACGGGTGGTATTTTTACCGGACGGATCGCCCACCATACCAGTGAAGTCACCGATTAAGAAAATCACTTCGTGACCAAATTGTTGGAATTGACGTAATTTGTTTAATACAACAGTATGTCCTAAATGGATATCCGGTGCGGTTGGGTCTGCCCCTAATTTCACTTTTAACGGACGATTTTCTTTTAATTTTTCGATTAAATCTGCTTCGGAAAGCACTTCATCTACACCGCGTTTGAGTTCCGCGAGAACAACATTAATGTCAGTCATTGATTTTCCTAATGTTATTAAATGAAATAAATGTCTCTATTATAAAGGTTATTATTTGAATGAAAAGCGATTATTCCGCTTTTGTTACGGTCAATCTGGTTTTGCCTTCATCAAGCCCGCGGGCATAACGTCGCGGTAAATTTGCCGTCACCGTACCGGAGGCACTGACTTTATCCCGATAACTGCAAACAAGGCGTTCTTCAGGATAATAATTTAACGATAGATCTTCGTTAAGCAGTGGTACTATCCGGGTATATAATTTCCACTCAATATCTGTACCCGGTGCCAATTCGGTTTGTGCATTAAAAGTCACAGTGGCTTCATCGCAACCGATATGGGTAATTTTATAATTAAAGAAACGATCATCCATCGGGTGTGCGTTCATAAAACCGAATAAACGGTCGCTGGCATACAGACTTTGACAGGCATAACGCCAAATATAATCCCGTAAGAAATATTGATCGGCAAAGCGTTTATCTAATTTTACCGTATTTGCCATATAGGTTTCGATTTGTTCTCGCATATTCGGAATCGCTCCGCCTATAGCGCCCCATAGACCAGCCAGCATTAATTCTGTATGAGATCCTGAATCGCGAATAGTATGGAATAATTTACCGCTTTCCATCCATTCTTTCACTGCTTTGGCTTCCCGTTGTGAGATCACCGAGTCTGCATCACGGAAAATCACAAAATGTGCCTGCGGATCGTCTAATGCCAGGAAACGCCACATGGTTGCCGGGATTTTTTTCGTTTCTTCATCGACTAAAATCACTTCAGCCCCATTTTCACGCAAGCGTTGCACGGATTGTTCGTTGACGGTTTCATCCACGTAAAAACGTAGTATCCAGCCGGGATACACATCTCTTGCCACTTGCGTATTCATCACTGAAGGTTCTATATAAGCAGATTTTGAACCAAATAGTGAGAAGGCAATAATATTTTTACCTTGTGTGCGGACATCAGTCGGCAGCGGCGGAAGTGTCGGATTGTTCTTTAACATTTTTTTGTGACGCAATTTTAAGGCTTCTAATCCCGCTTTACCGGAATTTTCCCAATCGGACATTGAACCGTAAGCATGAGCCATTGCATCATACGCGTTAATATTAGCAGGATCACGGGCTAACGCCTTGTTAGCCAATTTAATACATTCTTCCCAGCGTTCTAAATGAATGCAGATGGTTGATGCATCACTGAGCGGATCAGCTCTGGCAGGGATCAGTTTATGTATTTTAAGTAGGGCATCTAAGGCTTTTTCATATTCACCGACGGCAAAGTGTTGACGGAATGCGTTGCTTAGCACGTCTAATTCTAAATTAATATTTTTTGCCGATTTTTTGCTCTGTTTTGCAGGTTTCTTCGCCATGTTGCTTCTCAATAAAATAAAGTTGACTAATTATTGCAAAGATCGATTAAATGTCAATGCCGGCAACGGTGAGATGTTATGTGACAAATGATAAAATTGCTTTGGAAAGATATGCGTATTACGGTATGATCCCATTATTGCAATAATCAGAGAGAGAAGCAGCAAAATGACACATCTTTATAAATTGAAAGGCACATTACAGCATTATATTTGGGGTGGTGCGGATTATATTCCGAGTTTGTTACATATTGAAAAATCAAACGATTATTATGCGGAATTATGGCTGGGAGCGCATAGTTCATCGCCGTCGTTGCTTGAAACAGCACAAGGCGATATATCTTTGGTTGAATTTTTACAACAAAATCCGACCGCACTTGGTTCGCAATCCCGTCAAATTTTTGGTGATGAATTGCCGTATTTACTGAAAATTCTGGATGTCAAAAAGCCTTTATCCATTCAATTGCATCCGACCAAAAAACAAGCGGAAATCGGCTTTGCCGCAGAAAATGCCGCAGGGATTGCATTAACGGATCCAAAGCGGACATATAAAGATAATAACCATAAACCGGAAATGATGATTGCTTTATCCGATTTTTGGTTGTTACATGGTTTTAAGAACAAAAGTAAAATTATTGATACGCTGAAAACCCGCCCGTCTTTGACCGCACTTGCGGATAAATTGAACAATCAAGATTTACATTCGTTTTATGCCGATATTATGCAGGCGGAGCAATCTCAATTGGCACAATGGTTATTGCCTATTATTGAACAAAATCAAGGCAAGGATTTACCGTTAGATAATCCGGATTATTGGGTGTGTTACGCGATGGAAGCCATGGATATCCGCAAAGAAAAATTGGATGCGGGTTTGCTGTGTTTCTATTTATTCAATATTGTGCACACCAAAGCTGGCGAAGGCATTTTCCAGGATGCGGGCATTCCGCACGCGTATTTACGCGGGCAGAACATTGAGCTGATGGCCTGTTCCGATAACGTGATTCGCGGAGGGCTTACTCCAAAACATGTGGATATTGCCGAATTACTGAAAGTAGTGGATTGCACGGAGATCGCACCACAAATTATTGCCCCCGCACCGCAGGCAAAATATACTTATCCTACACCGGCAAAAGATTTTGCTTTAGAAAATGTGGGTTATGCTGTCGGTCAATTACACCAAAGTGCGGCTAAAAATGCGGAAATTTTATTCGTAATGCAAGGTTGTGTGAAAATTTTCGATAAACAGACCGCACTTGAGCTAAAACAAGGTGAAAGTGCGTTTATCTGTGCCGATACGCAGTATCAAATTGAAGGTGTTGAAGGCGGATATTTGGTAGTAGCAAAATTGCCGTAAACGTATTCAAACAGAAATAAGGCGTACCTAATGATACGCCTTATTTGTTATGTTGTGCTTTTATTGGTAAAACCGATATAAAGACAGAATATAAAACCCAGTGCCAAAGCATAAGGCGTGAAGCCTGTAATGCCGGCACCGGAAGCGGCAAGTGAGAAATTATGTGCGGCAGCCGCACCGAGTAACATACCTAAAACGAACAGTGCAGAATCGTTATCACCTTCGCCGATATGTACTAATTGTTTACCCGGGCAACCGCCACCAAGGGAAAAACATAAGCCGCATAACGCCATACCTAAGAAGTTCCATATGTATTGATTGTGGGCAATAGGTTGGTTTTCAAAACCTACATGGAATTGGCCTAAGGCGGTATTAGTGATTGCCGCAAAGACAATCAAAGCAATCACTCCGTTTAATAAATGGGCATCGCGGAATAAAATAAAATTACGAAATGCGCCGATGGTGCAGAAACGGGATTTTTGCATTAGCACACCGAGTAATAAACCACTGCCTAAAGATAACCATACATTAGCATGTTGTGCACCAGGTCCTTTTTCTGAGAAGAAAATAGCACCGTTTTCACCGGTTTTAAATTGGGTAATTAAAAAGACGAATAATAATGCGGTAAACAACAGTGCCACCATACCTGATGATGTACTTTGCACTTCGGCTTTACCTAAAGAAAAGCCGCGTTTGGCAAAGAAAATACCGCCAACCACTCCGGCGAATAAACCGATAATACCGGCGACTGCGGTGAGATCTCCGCCACCTAAACGCAAATAAGCCCGCCACGGACAACCGAGGAAAGTCAAGGCACCGATCATCGCAAAAAAGCCGAGTACAAGTCGGGTGATAGGTGCCGAACCGCCGCGGGCTCGAAATTCTTTGGCGAAAAAGGCACTGGCTAGTGCACCGAATATCAAGCCGATGAGTTCAGGACGGATATATTGTAACGGAGCAGCTCGATGTACGCCTAAAGCACCTGCTGTGTCGCGTAGGAAGCAGGCCGCACAGAAGCCCATATTACCGGGATTGCCATTATAGGTTAGCAGAGGAGCAATGATACCAAGTGCAGCACCTGCAACCACAGGCCAAGTTAATATTTTCATAATTAGACCCTTGTGATATCAGAAGTAAAGATGTTTTAAATTGTAATGCTTTGAAAATAAGCGGGTTGATTATAAGAGAAAATTACAAATAAATATGTGACTGAAGTCAAATATTTGAAAATTTTATAAAAAACGACCGCACTTTATACATATAAGCTAAGGTGTAAATAAATTTTGCCAAAGCCCTATGAAATTCTGTACACTGGGCGTATTATTTTTTATTAATGTTTATAGCGGATATTTTTCGATGAATAGGAGTAATAATGCGGTTTTCTATTGAATGTATCGATCGTGTAGGGGTAGTGCGAGAAGTATTGGATTTTCTCGCACATGAGCGGGTGAGTGTGCTCGGCATTGAAGTACAAAAAAAAGAAGGCGATGCCGGAGTCATTTATTTGAAAGTCGATGCGATGGATGAAGCCCGTCGTAGTTATTTTATTCAACAATTTTTGCAAGTGCCGGATATCAGCAAGGTGGAAATTGTTGAATATTTGCCGAATGAGCGAAATAAAATTGAATTGAGTGCTTTGTTTGAATCATTGCCAAGTCCCGTGTTATCCGTGGATTTAGATGGAAAAATTGATTTCGCCAATGCACAAGCGAATAAATTATTGTTACCGATTTTTAATTTGGAACAAAGTAAAAAAAATCAAATCAAACAGCTGCATGGGCGTTTGTTATCCGAAATAATACCGCAATTGTCACATGAAAGCTGGTATCGTACTTTTTTACACAAAGCGCGCTTACCGGAATCCCAATCTCTCAAGCCTTTATCAAATTCCATTGAGATTGATGAAAAAATTTGGCGGATTGATTTGTTGCCTGTACATATTCATGAACAGGAGAACACTAAGGTTGTCGGTGCGGTAGTCATCATCGAATCCCATGATCAATTACGCATTGATTTACACCGTTTTAGTGCCAATCAAAGCCATGTGTTTGATGATGTGGTGGCGAAGAGTCCTAAAATGCAAATGTTATTGGAAAAAGCCAAAAAATTTGCATTGTTGGATGCGCCGTTATTGATTCAAGGGGAAACCGGAACGGGAAAAGAATTGCTGGCAAAAGCCTGTCATCATCTGAGTTTTCGCAGCGAAAATAAATTTATCGCAGTAAATTGTGCCGGCCTACCTGCTGAGAATGCCGAAAGTGAAATGTTTGGCTATTATGACGGCGAAAAGAAAAGCACCGGTTTTTTTGAATATGCCGATGGCGGAACGGTATTGTTAGACGGTATTAGCGAACTTTCTTTGGCATTGCAGGCAAAATTATTGCGATTTTTAAATGACGGCACATTTCGTCGCGTCGGTGAAGAGCAGGAAAATTATGCCAATGTGCGGGTTATTTGTACGACTCAAGGATTGTTACAAGATTATGTGGAACTGGGAAAAATTCGGGAAGATTTATTTCACCGCTTGAACGTATTAGCTCTCACTATTCCGCCGTTACGCGAACGGCGTGAGGATATTCCTGATTTAGTAGATTTATTTGTCAATCAAATTTGCCAACAATTACGCATTTCTCGACCGCACTTTAGTGCCCCGTTTTTGCAATATTTGATCAATTATCCTTGGTCCGGAAACGTACGCGAACTTTATAATGCGTTATATCGGGCTTGTTCTTTGGCAGAGCACGGTGAATTATCAATTGAAGGGCTTAATTTATTGGATAAAGAATTGACGATTTTGAATATCGAACAGTTTGGTGATGAAACGTTAGATGATATTATGCATCAATTTGAAGCGGCAGTATTGCGGAAATTCTTCGAGCAATATCCGAGTACGCGGAAATTAGCTACACGCTTAGGCGTATCACACACGGCGATTGCCAATAAATTGCGTCAATACGGCATTAGCAAATAAACAATATAAGCAAAGGGACATGATGATGTCCCTTTATATTTTTCGATTTGAAAATTAACCTTCAATGCCTTCGAATAATGCGGTACTTAAGTAACGTTCCGAGGCAGAAGGTAGAATTGCAACGATTAATTTATCTGCAAATTCAGGCAATTTAGCCAAACGCTCTGCTGCCGCAACTGCCGCACCGGATGAAATACCGGCTAAGATACCTTCTTCCGCCATTAAACGACGTGCGGTTGCCAATGCAGTGTTGCTGTCTACGGTTTCAACGCGATCGATTAATGTTAAGTCTAAGTTTTTGGGAATAAATCCTGCACCGATACCTTGGATTTTATGTGGGCCCGGTTTGATTTCTTCACCCGCTAAGGTTTGTGTAATTACCGAAGATTCTGCCGGTTCAACCGCTACGGAAAGAATTTGTTTACCGTGATCTTGTTTAATTGCACGGCTCACACCGGTAATTGTACCGCCTGTACCGACACCGGCAACCAATACATCAATTTTACCTTCGGTATCTCTCCAAATTTCTTGACCGGTGGTTTTTTGATGGATCTCCGGGTTTGCCGGATTTTCAAATTGTTTTAACATAACATAACGGTTCGGATCGGAAGCTACGATTTCTTCGGCTTTTGCAATCGCCCCTTTCATGCCTTTTATACCTTCGGTTAATACTAAATTCACTCCTAAACCGCGTAATAAACGTTTACGTTCTAAGCTCATCGTTTCCGGCATCGTTAAGGTGATTTTATAGCCGCGGGCTGCTGCTACGTAAGCTAATGCGATACCTGTATTGCCGCTGGTTGCATCCACAATTTCTTTACCTTTGGTTAAAGTGCCGTCTTTTTCCGCTTGCCATACCATGTTGGCACCAATACGGCATTTCACGCTAAAGCTCGGATTGCGAGACTCGATTTTTACTAATAAATTGCCGTTGCTGCCAAAGTTTTTTAAACGAACTAAAGGGGTATTACCGATGGTTAAAGAATTGTCTGCGTAAATTGTCATAATAAATCCTCTTATAGTGAATGTTTGTTTTCGTTTAGCATAGTTTTATCATAGGTTATTATAGTCAAAAAATAGTTATTTGTTCTATTTTATAACTAAAGACTATTTGTTCAGGTATTACTACAAAATTTTATGTTGAATGGTTGGTGAGTTTAACAAATTAGCGTATAATTTGCCCACTTTTTTGGCCTTCGGCTTTTTTATTTATTTTCTAAGGAAATCCAATGAATCATTTACTTTATTCGGTTGAAGATAAGCCGCCATTCGGGTTGAGTTTATTACTTGCCGCTCAACATTTGCTTGCCGCCTTAGGCGGTATCATTGCCGTGCCGTTAGTGATCGGTAACGTACTTAAATTACCGACGGAAGACACGATTATTTTAGTGAATGCCGCCTTATTAATTTCCGGTATTGTGACTATTGTGCAATGCCGTGGAGTAGGTCCTGTCGGTATTCGTTTGCCTAGTGTTATGGGAACCAGCTTTACATTCGTTGCCGCCGCACTTGCTATTGGTTTTAGCGAAGCGGGAGTGGCAGGTATTCTCGGTGCTTCATTAGTCGGTTCATTAGTGATGATTATCGGTAGCTTTTTTATGCCGTATATTCGTAAATTATTCCCGCCGGTAGTTACGGGAACCGTAGTTATGATGATCGGTTTAAGTCTGATTCCTGTGGCAGTGGACTGGTTTGCCGGCGGTCAACGCGGTGATGCTCACTATGCTACACCGGAAAATTTATTGATGGCGAGTTTTGTCTTAGTGATTGTGGTTGCCTTGGTACAATGGGGTAAAGGCATTTTCTCTGCGGCAGCTATTGTTATCGGTATGATGACAGGCTATGTCGTTGCACTTGCTTTGGGTTGGGTGAACTTTGACGGTGTGCATGCCGCCGAAGCATTTGCCTTGCCAAAACCGTTGCACTTCGGTTTAGAATTTCCGATATCTGGTATTATCGGCATGAGTATTGCTTATTTAGTAACGATTGTAGAATCCAGCGGTAACTTCTTAGCACTAGGGAATGCCACTAAAACGGAAATTACCGGTAAACATTTACGCGGTGGAGTATTGTGTGATGGTCTGGGCTCAGCATTAGCAGCATTAATGTCCACCACACCGTTCTCTTCGTTTTCACAAAATATCGGTGTGATTTCACTAACCGGTGTTGCCAGCCGTTATGTCGTTGCATTGACTGGTGCATTATTGGTTTTGGCCGGTTTATTCCCGGTATTCGGTGCCTTAATCGTTTCAATTCCATTGCCGGTGCTTGGCGGTGCGGGATTAATGATGTTTGCCATGATTATCGCAGCGGGTATTCAAATGCTGGATAACATCGAGCGTAGTAAACGAAACGGTTTGATTATTGCGATTTCTATCGGTTGCGGTTTGGCTGTAACAACCCGTCCGGAATTATTAGATAAACTACCGCACTTTTTCAAAGAAGTATTAGGTTCGGGAATTACCGTCGGATCTTTGTTGGCATTAATTCTAAATTTGATCTTGCCACAGGATAAAGTGGAAAGAACTGAATAAAAAATATTGAACCGAAATAAAAAAGAAGCCTACGGGAAGTAGGCTGGATAGGATAGGATAGGATTTATATATGATTTATTATTATATTAGAACAATTTCTGCCCAATCGTTCTAATTCCTCTCCATTCTATTGTAAATTTTTGTAAAGAAAAATTGCTTATAAGGAAAAACACCTTTTACTATTAGCAAATAAAATGATTAGACCAGTGAGTATTGTTATCTATTATTGAATAATATGGATTTTTTTATTTTTTATTAAAAATTTATAAATTGTTGTTTTTATATACCATTATAGGAGTGATTAATGGAAAGTATGCCAAAGTGCCCGCAATGCAGCGGTGAATATGTTTATCATGATTCTATCAATTTTGTTTGTCCGGATTGTGGTAATGAGTGGTCTGGTGACATTTCAAATGGAGTCGAAGAAGAAAAAGTATTCAAAGATGCCAACGGGAATGTATTACAAGACGGTGACTCTGTTATTTTAGTCAAAGATCTGAAAGTGAAAGGTTCGTCGATCGTGATTAAGAAAGGCACCAAGGTAAAAAACATCCGTTTAGTGGACGGCGATCATGATGTCGATTGCAAAATTAACGGACAAAGTTTTTCATTAAAATCAGAATTTTTGAAAAAAGCATAAATTTTTATAAAACCAACCGCACTTCATTTGGATGTAATCCTGTACGAAGTGCGGTTATTTTTTAGAAAATTTCGCTATCCACAAAGAAATAGGCAATTTCTCTTTCCGCAGAAGCAATACTATCCGAACCGTGAACGGAGTTTTGTGTTTTACCTACGGCAAAATCATGACGAATGCTACCGCACTTTGCCGTTTCCGGATTCGTCGTGCCGATTAACTCACGGTAATCTGCGATTGCATTTTCTTTTTCCAATACCGAAACTACAACCGGGGCAGACATCATATAGTCGCATAACGGGACAAAAAATTCTTTGCCTTTATGTTCCGCATAAAAACCTTCAGCTTGTGCTTGGTTTAATCGCAACATTTTAGTTGCCACGATCTTAAAACCGGCTTCTTCAAAACGATTAAGAATTTTTCCGATCAAATTACGTTGTGTTGCATCGGGTTTGATAATTGAAAGAGTGCGTTCGATCGCCATTATTCACCTGCCTTTTTTATTTTCTTTATTTTGGTTAATTTTGTTGCTTTAGTTAACAATAAATTTGCCAGAGTTTGTACGCCAATACCGGTCGCCCCCGTTGCCCATAAATCGCTTGGAGCTTTGCGGAATGTGGCGGAACAGTCGATATGCAGCCAATTTTGTTGATAATTTTCCACAAAGTGAGATAAAAATGCTGTTGCCGTACTTGCTCCGGCACTCACAGCTACCGAGCCGGTATTGCTAATATCTGCGAAAGACGAGCTGATTTGGGAACGGTGAAATTCTTCAAAAGGCAAACGCCAGAACGGTTCCTGTTCCGCTTTGGCGGATTGTAATAATTCGTTTACTAAATCGTCGTCCATTGATAGTACGGAATGATAGTCGTTACCTACCGCCACTTTTGCCGCCCCCGTCAAGGTTGCGCAGTCGATAATTAATTTTGCCTGATCTTTGCTCGCATCAATTAAACCGTCCGCCAGCACCAAACGCCCTTCTGCATCGGTATTTAACACTTCCACGGTTTTGCCGTTACGGTATTTAATAATATCGCCCAGTTTAAAGGCTCGACTGCTTACCATATTTTCTGCACAACATAAGTATAGTTTTACACGATATTTTAAACCGCGTGCAATGGCTAAACCCAATGCACCGGTAAGCAACGCGGCACCGCCCATATCGGAACGCATAGAATCCATGGCATTACTCGGTTTAATGCTGTAACCACCGGAATCAAAGGTAATTCCCTTGCCTATTAATGCCGCCAATATCGGTGCGTCAGGATTACCTGTCGGGTTAAAATCCAACTGTAACATGGCTGGTAAGTGTTGTGAGCCGCAACCTACCGTCCAAATGCCGTGATAACCGCGTTCACGCAGAGCCTCACGGGAAATAATCTCAAAACTTACCGCACTTTTATCACCAAACGCATTTTCAGCCTGTTCGCTGATAAATTGTGCCGCACGTCGAGCCAAGACTTCCGGAGTAATCACCTCAGCCGGTAAGTTAATGATTTCACGTACGAAATCGCCACATTGCAAGCGGGCAAACAATTCATCGGTGTCTTTACCTAATTCCGGAAATTCAATGTTTTCGTCTTGTTTTGCCGTGTAGAATCCTTGATAAAACGCCCAACATTGTTCTATATCCCAATTACCCGTAAGTTCTACATCTTTAATACCTTGTCCGCGTAATTTACGAGCTGCCTTTTGTACCGAAGTGCGGTCACTTTTCGCTTTAATATGTACGGTTGCTTTATCTTCGGCAAAACTCACTAACGCATTTTTTCCCCAAACTTTATTAGCCTGTTTAGTGGAAAGAATAATTTTCATTGACATAATTTGTCCTTGTTTATTTTCATAAATAATTCCTGCACTTTACGCAAAAAATTGAGAGGAATCAAGGGGATTTATCGACACTTTAAACTTTCCTCCAAAACCCGTATAATTCCGCACTGAATTTCATTACAACGGACTTATAAACAAATCAAAATGTCATCAAATAATCAAATTGAACAAGGAAGTTTTGCCGATGGTAAACGTAAAGTTGTAGAGACGGCGGAGTTTACGGCGGATGGACGTTATAAACGTAAGGTGCGGAGTTTTGTGCTGCGTACAGGGCGGTTGAGCGAATTTCAGAAAAAAGCGATGAATGATAATTGGCATTTGTATGGTTTAGATCATCAAATGCAACCTTATGATTTTAAAACGATCTTTGGTAATGATAATTCGGTGGTGTTGGAAATCGGCTTCGGTATGGGGAAATCGCTGGTGGAAATGGCGGAGCAAAATCCTGATCGCAATTATCTCGGTATTGAAGTGCATACGCCCGGAGTCGGGGCTTGTATTGCCTATGCCAAAGAAAAAAATGTGCGGAATTTACGCGTGATTTGTCACGATGCCACGGAAATTTTGCGCGATTGTATTGCCGATGGCTCCCTTGGCGGGTTGCAATTATTTTTCCCTGATCCTTGGCATAAAGCAAAACATCATAAACGCCGGATCGTACAACCGCAATTTGTAGAAAGCGTGGCGAAAAAATTAGCCTGCGGCGGATTTATTCATATGGCCACAGATTGGGAAAATTATGCCGAACAAATGTTAGATGTGTTACAATCTACTGCAAGTGCGGTGGGAATTTACAATACTTCCGCAACCAACGATTATATCCCCCGCCCGGATTTTCGTCCGCTTACCAAATTTGAGCAACGGGGACACCGTTTAGGTCATGGCGTGTGGGATTTGTATTTTGTCAAAAATTAGTTATCATTCAATGGATTATCACTCAAAGGAGAATATTATGGCAACGCAACGTAATCAAAGACAACGTAAAAAAATGCACTTGGGTGAATTCCAAGAACTCGGTTTTTTAGTGAACTGGCAATTTGCTGAAGGCACTGATATTGAACAAGTAGATACTGCGGTTGATCGCTTTATTGCTGAAGTAATCCATCCGAACGGTTTAGCTTACGAAGGCAGCGGCTATTTACACTGGGAAGGCTTAGTATGCTTGGAAAAAATCGGAAAATGCGATGAAAGCCACCGTGAATTAGTAAAAAACTGGTTAGAATCTAACGGCTTACAACAAATCGAAATTAGCGAGTTGTTTGATATTTGGTGGGATTATCCGGTTAAAGGATAAAATAAATGCGAAATGCGGTGATTTATTCACCGCATTTGTGTTTTATCGGCAAACAATATTTGTCAAAACACTGATTTTTTCAAATAAATTGGATTCTGCTAATTTTTGTCCATTGCTTTGTTCTTGAGCTTGTATTTGTGCCAGTATTTTTGGATCTGAGACTGTGAAGTCCGGACGATAAGATAGCCCTGTGGGTTGACTGTTTTTACTTATTTTTGCACTAATAAAGCTAGTATAATAATTAGTGAAATCAAGATAATAATTTGTCGCTATATTTAACTGAATACCATTTTGGGATTTAAAATCCGAACACAAACTATTTTTGGCAATATACTGGGCATGAGCTAAACGACCTTTGCCGAATTCATAGAAATTAAATATTTTAGCTTTAGCTAATTTTTGCATATCTTCGATGTTATGAGGGTTTAATGAGGCTTGGTTTTTTAAAAAAAGCGTATTCATCGCTTGTCCATTAGCATCAAAAATATAGTAAATATAGCCCAATATATCGCCATTAGATTTTATAGCACGACCTTGCACTGATTTTTTATCATTTGACCCATAAGCCGTTTCCATTTTTGTAAAAGATATGAATTTTACCGAACCATCAATATCTTTATAAGGACGCTCGATTTGATCTTCTCCGTTTAATCCTAATCCGGAGCAAGCCGTTAGAGCGAATGTTGCAGCTGTTATCATTATCGTATTTTTCAATTTCATTTATTTTCTCCTGTTGATTTACAATAGTGATGTTTTATAACAACGTTAAACCCCATACTGCTCGCGATAAGCCTTCATTGACGGTAAAAATTCCCGATAATTTTCATCATTTTCAATAAATTGCATTAAATCATCTAAGTCAATAATAGACAGTACGGTGCATTGATAATCCCGTTCCACTTCTTGAATGGCGGATAGTTCGCCTTTGCCGCGTTCTTTGCGGTTTAAGGCGATTAATACTGCACTTAAGCTAGCTTTATTGGCAGCGATTAAATCCATACTTTCACGAATAGCCGTGCCTGCGGTGATGACATCGTCCACCAAAAGCACTTTGCCTTGCAACGGACTGCCGATTAAATTGCCGCCTTCACCGTGATCTTTGGCTTCTTTGCGATTAAAGCAGACAGGTTTATCAATACCGTATTGGTTGAATAACGCCACAGAAGCCGTGGTGCCGATAGGAATACCTTTATACGCCGGGCCGAAAATGACATCAAAATCCACCGCACTTGCCTGAATCGCAGCCGCATAAAATTCTCCTAAACGAGCCAAATCTGCCCCGCTGTTGAATAATCCCGCATTAAAGAAATATGGGCTTTTTCGGCTGGATTTTAAAGTAAACTCACCAAATTTCAATACATTACGGCTTAATGCAAACTGAATAAATTGTTGTTTGTAGTTTTGCACTTGATACTCCGGTTATGCCAATGCTTTGCGTTGTTCTGCAAAAATCCGGTCGCAGCCTTGTTTCGCTAAATCCAATAATTGCAATAATTCATCGTGACTGAACGGTTCGCCTTCTGCAGTGCCTTGCACTTCGATCATTCTGCCGTCTTCTAACATAACCACATTCATATCGGTTTCGGCGGCAGAGTCTTCCACGTATTCCAAATCGCACACCGCTTCACCATTGACGATACCCACAGAAATTGCTGCCACTAAACCTTTTAACGGACTATTTTTTAATGTGCCGTTTGCTACTAAGCCGTTAATGGCATCGGTTAACGCCACACTGGCACCGGTGATGGAGGCGGTACGAGTGCCGCCGTCGGCTTGGATCACATCGCAATCTAGGGTGATAGTGCGTTCGCCAAGGGCTTCTAAGTTGATCATTGCTCGTAAAGAACGGGCGATAAGACGTTGGATTTCCATTGTGCGACCGCTTTGTTTGCCTTTTGCCGCTTCACGTTGCATTCTGCTATGGGTGGAACGTGGTAACATGCCGTATTCTGCAGTAACCCAACCTTGGTTTTGTCCTTTGAGAAAGCGGGGAACGGTTTCTTCTATGGTGGCGGTGCAAAGCACCTTAGTATCACCAAATTCCACAAGTACGGATCCTTCGGCGTGTTTGGTGTAGTTACGGGTGATTTTAATTGAGCGGGGTTGGTTTAATGCTCGGTTATTTGGTCGCATTGTCTCTCCTTTTGAAATTCTTAGATTAAAATTGGGGGATATTCTAGCACGCGGGGAAATTTATGGGTACAATGTTTTAATCTTAAGAATAATAAAAAGGAAAAACAAAATGATATACAGTATGACCGCTTTTGCCCGTCATGAAATCAAAAAAGATTGGGGCGATGCCGTTTGGGAAATTCGATCCGTTAATCAACGCTATTTAGAAAACTTCTTCCGCTTGCCGGAACAATTTCGCGGATTGGAAAATGCTTTGCGTGAAAAACTCCGCCAAAATCTTACCCGCGGTAAAATTGAATGTTCTTTACGCATCGACAGTAAAAAACAGACTGCCCAAGAATTGAATTTAAACAAAGAGTTAGCACAATCAGTGATTCAATCTCTGCAATGGCTTAAACAGCAAACAGGCGAAGGGGAAATCAATTTAACGGATGTGTTACGCTATCCTGGCGTGGTGGAAACGCCGGAGCAGGATTTGGATTTAATCAGCCAGGATTTACTGGCGGGATTTGACGAATTATTACAAGACTTTATCGCTATGCGTGCCCGCGAAGGGGAAAAATTACAGTCAGTGATTCAACAACGCCTGACCGCCATTGATGCAGAAGCAGTGAAAGTGCGGTCGTTTATGCCGGAAATTTTGCAATGGCAACGGGAAAAATTACAGCAACGTTTTGATGAAATCCAAATACAGGCGGATCCGACCCGTTTAGAACAAGAAATGGTATTACTTGCTCAACGTGTGGATGTGGCAGAGGAATTAGATCGCCTGCAAATGCACGTGAAAGAAACCAACGGCATTTTGAAAAAAGGCGGTGCGGTCGGGCGTAAACTGGACTTTATGATGCAAGAACTCAACCGCGAATCCAACACGTTGGCATCAAAATCGATTAACACCGATATCACCAATTCTGCCGTGGAATTGAAAGTGCTGATCGAACAAATGCGTGAACAAATTCAGAATTTGGAATAAGGAAAGGTTATGACAAGTTGTCAATATGCATTATTAACGCAAGAAAAATCATTGATTATCGCTGATCTGACGCAATATACCGTGATCGAAGCCTGCGGTGATGAGGCGGAAAAATATCTGCAAGGCCAGTTGACTTGTGATGTGGCTAAATTAGCGGTAGGCCATTCCACCTTAACGGCAAATTGCGATCCGAAAGGAAAAATGTTGTCTTTATTCCGCTTAATCCGTTTAAGCCCGACACAATTTTATTTATTAATACACAAAGATTTGTTGGCATTAGGTTTGGCGAATTTGAAAAAATATGCAGTTTTTTCCAAAATTACTTTTACGGAATTAAACGCTCAAATCGTTGGTATTGCCGGTGAACAGGCTCAAGATTTTGTCGCTCAAAAGTGCGGTCAGATTTCGGATAAAACTCAACCGGTTCTGCAAAATGAGATGCAAGTGCAACTCTATCTCGAAACCGCTCAACCGCGCTATATATTAATCAATCATCAAACGGAAACTATTGATTTTAATTCAGATTTCGCACAATGGGATTTATTGGATATTCAAGACGGCATGCCATTGCTTGCGGCAAAAACACAAAACGAATTTTTACCGCAAGCCTTGAATCTGCAATTATTGGAAACGGGGATTTCTTTCCAAAAAGGCTGTTATATCGGGCAGGAAATGGTGGCACGGGCGAAATATCGCGGAGCGAATAAACGGGCGATGTTCACCTTAGCCGGTAAAACCGACAGTCTGCCGGAAATCGGTTCCGAAGTGGAAATGCTGTTGGAAACCAACTGGCGGAAAACCGGTACCATTATAAGTGCGGTGAATTTTGACGGAAATTTATGGTTGCAAGTAGTGTTGAATAAAGATATCGAACCAAACACCCATTTCCGTTTGCCGAGCGATGAAAGCCGTTTATGCTTATACCCGCTGCCTTATACATTGGAAAACTAAAATGCTGACGGCAAAATCCTGCGAATTGTTTGATATTCCGTTTTTTCAGTTTTCCCAATTAAAAAAATACCAACCTGAAACCATTTTGCAAATCAAAGCGGATTACAAACAGGCGTGGAATGAGTGGAAAGCCTTAATTTTACAGGTTTCCCGTAATCTCGGCACGCCTTTTGCCGAACCGCATATTGAAAAATGGTGCAACGGATGGCAAGTGCGGGCACATTTTTTCGCTTATTTTAAATACGAATATCATAAAAATTCCGCGGCGATTTTGTCTGTTTTGCTTAACCGTCGCCGCTTGCAAGTTAGCTTAGACTGGCATTGTTATCGCGCAGATCGCTCGCAAATCAATGTGGATCAATATAATCAATGGCTGACGGATTTTGATTTTGCCGGATATACAAATTTCGATCTCTGGCGTGGCGACGACAGCGAATACGATGATTTCCAAACTGCCGAGCATTTCATTCAATCCGATCTTAATTTACGCACCGCCGATGATTTTTGGTGTATCGGCAAAAATCTGGAAAAAGACCAACTGGCACAAACCGATTGTGCGGAATTTATCACGCAGACTATTCGGGATTTGCTGCCGTTGTATGAAAAATGCCATCAGTAAATATTATGAATAATACAGAAACGCTTACCCATCTCACCGCACTTTTGGCAGAACAGCCTATTTCCACGGATTTATCCCAACATCCGCAAATTCCCCAAGCTATTTTAATGTCGGACTTTGTAACAAATGTTTGCAAAAAACAACCGCACTTTTTGGCAGAATGGGCGGTAAAGCCGATTCAATTTTCAGATTGCGGCAATTATGGTAGTCAGCTTAACGCGTTGTTGGCAGAAACTGAGGATGAAGAACAGCTTTATCGCGTGTTGCGGCAATTCCGCAATCGGGAAATGGCAAAATTATCTGTGTGTCAAACCCTGAATTTAGCGACGGTGGAGCAGATTTTTATCCGTTTATCGCAGTTGGCGGAAAGCCTGATTATTGGGGCAAGAGATTGGTTATATACCACACTTGCCACCGAAATCGGCACGCCGACCAATAACAAAGGCGAACCACAACCACTGTTGATTTTAGGAATGGGAAAATTGGGCGGCTTTGAGCTAAATTTTTCATCGGATATCGATTTGATTTTTGTTTACCCGGAAAACGGCGAAACCGCCGGTGCACGCCGCACGGTGGATAATGCCAAATTTTTCACTCGCTTGGGGCAGCGTTTGATTAATGCGTTAGATCAATTTACGCCCGACGGATTTGTGTATCGCACGGATATGCGGTTGCGACCTTTTGGTGATAACGGTGCATTGGCATTGAGTTTTAACGCAATGGAAACCTATTACCAAGAACAAGGACGGGATTGGGAACGGTATGCCATGATAAAAGGGCGGATTTTGGGCGAAAATCCCCATTGTCCGCATCAAAAATATCTCCGTCAGCTACTGCGGCCTTTTGTCTATCGCCGTTATATTGATTTCAGCGTGATTCAGTCTCTGCGGGAAATGAAAGGCAAAATCGAGCGGGAAGTGCGTCGTCGCGGATTGACGGATAATATTAAACTCGGTGCGGGCGGTATTCGGGAAATCGAATTTATCGTGCAAGTGTTTCAGTTGATCCGCGGTGGACGGGAAGTGCGTTTGCAGCAACATTCGCTATTAAAATTATTGCCGGTAATTGCAGAATTGGAATTGATCACACCGCAACAAAAAAACGATTTATTGCAGGCTTATTTATTCTTGCGCCGTACGGAAAATGTGTTGCAGGCCATTAATGACGAGCAAACCCAAACCCTACCGGAAGACGAATTAAATCGCAGCCGTTTAGTGTTGGCGACACAAACCTTTACTCAATGGGACGAACATCAACAAACAGTCACAGTGCATTATCCGATTCACGATTGGGCAGGTTTTTATATTGTATTGAATGAACACCACCGCAAAGTGCGGTCGGTTTTTGATACGCTTTTCGGAGATAAAGCGGAACAGGATGAAACGGAAGCCGAAAACGAATGGCAGGATTTTTTAGAGACGGATTTTGATACTGCCGAATTTGAGCAGATTCTGCAGGAAAATAACGTCAACAGACAGGATTTCGATGAAATCATCGAAAAATTGCAGTTATTTAAAACAGAAACCGGTCGTCGCCCGATTGGTATGCGCGGGCGTAAAATTTTATCACAATTAATCCCCTTGTTATTGCCGCAGATTTTTTTTTATAAAAACTACCGCACTTTATTGCCCCGCATTCTTAATATCATCGATAAAATTCTTACACGCACCACCTATTTAGAGCTATTGTTGGAAAATCCGCAAGCCTTAACCCAGTTGCTGCAACTGTGCGAAGAATCGCAAATGATCGCTGAACAAGTGGCTCGCCATCCGATTTTACTGGATGAATTATTAGATCCGAAATTGTTACGTAATCCACCGCTTGCTGATAGTTATCATACTGAATTACAACAATATTTATTACGGTTGCCACAAGATGACGAAGAGCAGTTTATTGATGCGTTACGCCAATTTAAACAGGCCTGTTTATTGCGTGTAGCTGCAGCGGATATTCTTGGCGTGTTGCCGGTGATGAAAGTGAGCGATCATCTCACCTTTCTGGCAGAAGCGATAATCAATGCGGTGGTGAATTTGGCGTGGCAGCAAATCACCGCCCGTCACGGCGTGCCGGATCATTTGGCGGAAAATGAAAGAAGCTTTTTAGTGGTGGGCTACGGCAAATTAGGCGGGGTGGAACTGGGTTATAAATCCGATTTGGATTTAGTGTTTTTATACGATGCTTTGCAAAACGGCCAAACTATTGGCGGTAAACGTCCCATTGATACGGTGCAGTTTTATTTACGGTTAGCCAAAAAAGTAATCAGCATTTTTAATATCAATACCAGTGCAGGGGTGTTGTATGAAGTGGATATGCGATTGCGACCGTCCGGCGAAGCGGGAATGTTAGTGAGTAGTTTGGCTGCTTTTGCGGATTATCAAAAAAATGAAGCCTGGACATGGGAAACACAAGCCTTGGTTCGGAGTCGCGCGGTATTTGGCGAAGCCGCGTTATGCAAACAATTCGAGCAAATCCGCCAAGCTACCTTGGCATTGCCGCGGGATCTGCAAAAACTCAAACAAGACGTACGGGAAATGCGGGAAAAAATGTATGAACATCTTGCAAGTACAGATGAAACCTTATTCAATATTAAAAAAGATCGTGGTGGTATTACAGATATTGAATTTATCGCCCAGTATTTAGTACTGGCCAACGCACCTCAATATCCGCAGTTGGCGAAGTGGTCGGATAATGTGCGAATTTTCGAGATAATGGCGCAAAGTGCGGTGATTTCTCACGAAATTTCAGAGAAGCTGAAAGCCGCTTATACCGGTTTACGCAATAAAATCCATCATTTGAATTTATTAGGCGAACCGTCCGTTGTGCCTGCAACGGAATTTGCCGATGAACGGGCGTTTGTTCAGAGAATTTGGAAGGAGTTGTTGGAATAAAGGATTTTTTCCCTCTTCCTCTGAATGAAGAATGCACTGTATTTTCTCCACCCTCTCTTGCAATCGGGCGAGGAATATTAACAAGGCTTCGTCGCCGAAAGTGCGGTATATTTTTCGTTCATTTTTTCTGCCCATTGTACTAATTCTGGTGCAATATCATTGAGTGAATAACCAATCACATTTTCACGAAACGCATACCAATCGATTAATGCTGTTAATGTAATCGTACCGATATTGAGATCCTCGCCGATTGTGGATAAACGTTCGGCTAAATAGCGGAAACTGCGTTGATTGCGTTCGATCAGTTGCTGATGACGGCTGTTCCACCATTCCGATTCCGGTCGCATCATGCGTTCCACTGCCATCGGCATTGTGTTTTCCATAATACCATCCACCAGAGAATGTAATCCTAGTGCCTTAAATTTGCTTTCATTTTGCGGGAAAAGCGTGCTATTTTCACCGATACTGTCGAGATATTCGGAAATCACCAAACTACCGAACAACCATTCTCCGTTTTGTAACTGCAATGCAGGAATACGACCAAGTGGGTTGTCTTGATTATGCGGTGCGTTAGGATCTGCCGCTTTGGTGTTTAACACTTCAATTTGTGATTGTAAATTGTGATGAACGATAGTCACCGAAACTTTACGCACAAAAGGACTCATTGTAGATGACCAGAGTTTCATAGTATTCTCCTTATTTGTGATGAAATTAGCGCAATAAAAAACCCGATTATTAAAATTCTAACACAGAACGTTGATAATCGGGCTTTTCAAAATAGTTGTTTGCGTGTTTGGCTTTACGTTGATAACTGCCTTTGCCTTTCAGTTTTTTCTCAATGCGTTGTCGGAACAGCGGATCCCGCACCAGTGCAAATAATGCATTATCGCGGATTGTACCTTTATTGTGTTCATATACCGGCGTATTTTGCACAGTTTGAACCTGTTTTTTCTTTTCCATAAATATTTCCTTTGTTATGGTGGTTTAAAAGTTGAGCTATTTTATATAAAAAACGTAAACTTTCAAGCTATTTGATTAAGTAGCGGATTTTATGATGTGTTAAAAAAGAAAAGACGGCTCTTTGTGGGGGAAAACCGTCTGAAAGTTGGAGTGATTATCTATTATTGTTTGAATGCTGCTAATGATAATAATTCTCAATTATAAATGCAAGCACTTTTTTACATTATTTGATAAATTTTTCATTGGTCAGATCAGCGGCACTGCATGGGTGAGCGAAAGTGCGGTAGGAATTCCGAGAGAAAATTCAAATTCGCAAGCATAACAATAGACTTCAACGCCTACGGTGATGGCTTCTTCGAGCAGTTTTGCATAAGCGGGATCGATATATTCCGCTACTTTAAAGCAATCGAAGCCGTTGTGTAATCCGGCGAAAAAAATGACCGCTCTTTTACCTTGTTGTTTTACGCTTATTAATTCACGTAAATGTTTTTGTCCGCGGGTCGTGACGGCATCGGGAAACATACCGATATTGTGTTTCAGCAATGTCACGGATTTCACTTCCACATAGCAATCCGGTAAGCCTTCACTTTTAAGTAAAAAGTCGATACGGCTGTTTTCTTCGCCGTATTTCACTTCCGGCAGAATTTCATCGTATTCCGCTAATTCTTTGATGATTCCATTTTGTAAGGCCTCAAAAGTAAGTTGATTGGAACGATGCGTGTTAATGCATACCAATTGGCCATTTTTCAGTTGTGTCAGCTCCCAAGAACAGGGATATTTTCGTGTTGTACTTTTGGAATCAGAATACCAAACGGTATCGCCTTGTTCACCGCAACCGGTCATTGCACCGGTATTGGCACAGTGAATAGTAAGCGTATCACCGTTAGGTTTGGTTACATCAGCCATAAAACGTTTATAACGGCGAATGAGTGTAGCGGATTGAAGTAGTGGTAATTGCATAAAATATTATCTCAAAAGCTAAAAAATTTTTAACAAAATTTTAAACGGAAAAGCAACCGCACTTCAACAGGTTATATGAATTAAATTAATTGTAAATTTCTGTAAAAATCCTTTTCAATTTTGAAGCAATAAATGGTAGAGTTACAAACAGTCATTTTTGATTTTGATTAAGGAGGGGATTGCGATCCCTAAATATAAACCAACCAATTTGAAGGAATCGTTATGCTTATTGGTGTACCTAGAGAGTTGCTGGATAATGAATCCCGTGTGGCTGCCACACCGAAAACTGTTCAGCAGATTTTAAAACTGGGTTTTGACGTGATCGTGGAACACGAGGCAGGTTTTAAAGCCAGTTTTGAAGATCAGGCATTTGTGGAAGCAGGTGCTAAAGTGGGTTCTGTACAAGATGTTTGGAATGCGGACATTATTTTTAAAGTGAACGCCCCGACCGATGCGGAGATTGCATTGATTAAAGAAGGTGCGACATTGGTCAGCTTTATTTGGCCGGCTCAGAATCCCGCTTTAATGGAAAAATTATCTGCCAAGAAGATCAATGTGTTAGCAATGGATGCCGTGCCGCGTATTTCTCGTGCTCAAGCCTTGGATGCCTTGAGTTCGATGGCGAATATTTCCGGTTATCGTGCGGTGATCGAAGCGGCAAATGCTTTCGGTAGCTTTTTTACCGGTCAAATTACCGCAGCGGGTAAAGTGCCGCCGGCGAAAGTGTTGGTAATCGGTGCGGGGGTGGCAGGTCTTGCTGCAATTGGTGCCGCTAACAGCCTTGGTGCGATTGTGCGTGCTTTTGACTCTCGCCCTGAAGTGAAAGAGCAAGTGAAAAGTATGGGCGCTGATTTCTTAGAAATTGATTTCCAAGAAGAAGGCGGTAGCGGTGACGGTTATGCGAAAGTGATGTCCGAAGAATTTAATCGTCGTGCAATGGCGCTTTATGCAGCACAAGCGAAAGAAGTGGATATTATTATTACTACCGCAGCGATTCCGGGTAAACCGGCTCCGCGTTTAATCACCAAAGAAATGGTGGACTCAATGAAACCGGGTTCTGTGGTTGTGGATTTGGCGGCATTAACCGGCGGTAACTGCGAATATACCAAACCGGGTGAAATTTTTGTTACGGATAATCAAGTCAAAATCATTGGTTATACTGACTTCCCGGCACGTTTACCGACCCAATCATCTCAATTATACGGTACTAACTTAGTCAACTTATTGAAATTATTAGCACCGAATAAAGACGGTCAAATCGATATTAATTTTGAAGATGTCGTATTACGCGGCGTGACCGTGGTAAAAGAAGGCGAAGTGACTTGGCCGGCTCCGCCGATTCAGGTTTCAGCTCAACCGAAACAAGCAGCGAAAGCGGAAAGTGCGGTGAAAAAAGAAGAAAAATCAATGGATCCGAAAGTGAAATACGGTGCAATGGGTATTGCAGCCTTATTATTCTTATGGATCGTTTCAGCCGCTCCGGCATCTTTCCTTTCCCTATTTACGGTATTCGTGCTTTCCTGCGTGGTAGGTTACTATGTGGTATGGAATGTAAGCCATGCCTTGCATACGCCGTTAATGGCGGTAACCAATGCGATTTCCGGTATTATTATCGTGGGTGCATTAGTGCAGATTGCAAAACCAACCGGTAACTTATTTATCGATTTGTTGGCGTTTATTGCGGTTTTAGTGGCAAGTATCAACATCTTTGGCGGCTTTAAAGTCACTCAAAGAATGCTCGCAATGTTCAGAAAAGGTTAAGGAGAGAAAAATGTCTGAAGGTTTAGTTCAAGCATCATACATTGTTGCAGCAGTCCTCTTTATTATGAGCCTTGCGGGTCTGTCTAAACACGAAACGGCGAAAGCTGGTTGCTGGTTCGGTATCGTGGGGATGACCATTGCGTTAATCGCAACAATTTTCGGACCGGAATCCGACGGTACACTGTGGATCATTATTGCTATGATTATCGGCGGCGCGTTAGGTATTCAACGTGCATTAAAAGTTGAAATGACCGAAATGCCGGAATTGGTGGCAATTTTACACAGTTTCGTTGGTTTGGCAGCGGTATTGGTGGGGTTCAACAGCTTTGGTTTGCACCATATCGATCCGACCGTAAGCGAAGCGGAACAGGCGGTATTGAATAATATCCACAACGTTGAAGTGTTTTTAGGGATTTTTATCGGTGCGGTGACATTCACCGGCTCTATCGTAGCATTCGGTAAATTACGCGGTATTATTAATTCAAAAGCCTTGATGTTACCACATCGCCATAAATTGAATCTAGCGGCATTAGTGATTTCAGCATTATTTATGATCGGTTTTGTGAACGGCGACGGTCACAGCGTATTCCCATTAATTGTGATGACAGCGATTGCATTGGCATTCGGTTGGCATTTAGTTGCCTCCATCGGTGGTGCAGATATGCCGGTTGTGGTTTCAATGTTGAACTCTTATTCCGGTTGGGCAGCGGCGGCGGCAGGCTTTATGTTGAATAACTCATTGCTTATTGTAACCGGTGCTTTAGTCGGTTCATCCGGTGCGATTTTGTCTTACATTATGTGTAAAGCCATGAACCGTTCATTTATCAGTGTAATTGCCGGCGGTTTCGGTAATGATGTGCAGGCAGGCGGCGAGCAGGATTACGGCGAACACCGTGAAACTTCCGCAGAAGAAACCGCGGAGATGTTGAAAAATGCAAGCTCTGTAATCATCACACCGGGATACGGTATGGCTGTGGCCCAAGCACAATGTCCGGTAGCGGAAATCACACAAAAATTACGTGAACGCGGTGTGAATGTGCGTTTCGGTATTCATCCTGTAGCGGGTCGTTTACCGGGTCATATGAACGTGTTATTGGCAGAAGCGAAAGTGCCTTATGACATCGTGTTGGAAATGGATGAAATCAACGAAGATTTCGCTGATACCGATGTGGTATTGGTGATCGGGGCAAACGATACCGTAAATCCGGCCGCAATGGATGATCCATCCAGTCCAATCGCCGGTATGCCGGTGCTTGAAGTATGGAAAGCGGCAAACGTTGTGGTATTCAAACGCTCCATGGGCGTAGGTTACGCAGGCGTTCAAAACCCGTTATTCTTTAAAGAAAACACTTTAATGTTATTAGGTGATGCGAAAGAAAGCGTGGATAGCATTTTACGTGCATTATAAACAGTAAAATTAAGCTAAAATTAACCGCACTTTGTGAAAGCAAAGTGCGGCTTGTTTTTTTGGGAGATTTTAAGAATAAAAATTACTTGGTAGCAGCACTTAGAGAGCCGATTTTAACTCCCATTAAACCAAGTGCAATAGGATCCAGATAATCACCGGCAAATTTGAAAAATTCTTTTAAATCGGTAAAAGATTGTTGCTGTTCAATTTTATCTTCCACTTTGCGGGTAAACACATAGCTGACTTGGTTGTCGTCTAGCAGTGCTTCAAAACTAATATAAGTGGTTTCAAATAAATGACTTTGAGCCCCTTCTTCGCCCGGATCGCTTAAACGCACAGTCCGGTTATTGCTGAAAAGAAGTTCGGTTTTGCCGCTCATAGTTGCTCCTGTTTGCTGTTAAATGTCTGTATTTTGAGTATTTTAACGATGAAAGCGGGTAAAATCCATCAAAATTGCGACACTCTTATTATTTAGCCGTCTAAACGGCTAAAATTTCTTGACAATAAGTTATACTAACGGTAGTTTATCATCTTACGAATCAGTTGTTTTATCGCTCGGAATATGTAATGACACAGGTACAAAAAGTTACGCTTTTTACAGACCAACCGCTCAAGCTTGTCTTCGGTGGTGAGTTATCGCATATTGATGTGGTGTATCAAACCTACGGTGTGCTAAATGCGAATAAAAGTAACGCAGTGTTGCTATGTCACGCCCTTACCGGTGATGCAGAGCCTTATTTTGCTCCGCCTTCGGAAAAGTCCGGTTGGTGGCAGTCTTTTATGGGTGATGGCTTGGCATTTGATACATCTAAATATTTCTTTGTTTGTTCCAATGTGTTGGGCGGTTGCAAAGGTACTACCGGTCCGGCTTCTATTAATCCGCAAACCCATAAACCTTATGGCAGCAGTTTTCCTGCGATTACCGTGCAAGATATTGTAAAGGTGCAAAAAGCCTTGATTGATTATTTGCAATTAACGCATTTGCAAGCAGTGGTAGGCGGTTCATTCGGCGGTATGCAGGCAACTCAATGGGCGATTGATTATCCGGAGTTTGTGAGCAATGTGGTGAATTTATGCTCATCATTATCGTTGAGTGCCGAAGGTATCGGTTTTAACCACGTGATGCGTCAAGCAATTGTCAATGATCCGAATTTCAATAATGGCGATTATTATGAGGGAGAACATCCCGACAAAGGTTTATCTATCGCCCGTATGTTGGGTATGCTGACTTATCGTACCGATGTGCAGTTAGCCAAAGCATTTGGTCGAGTGACAAAAAGCGAGAAGCAATATTGGGGTGATTATTTTCAGGTGGAATCTTATTTGAGCTATCAAGGCACGAAATTTTTAGGTCGTTTTGATGCCAACACCTATCTGCACTTATTGCGTGCGTTGGATCTGTATGATCCAAGCATCGGATTTTCCGATTTAAAGACCGCACTTTCTCGAATTAAGGCTCGCTATACACTGGTTTCAATCAGCAATGATCAATTATTTAAACTCATTGATTTAAGAAAAAGTAAGCAACAATTAGAGCAGGCAAGCGTAAATTTGGATTATCATGAATTTGCGTCGGATTATGGACATGATGCATTTTTAGTGGATTATGATCTGTTTGAGCGTGTGATTATGGATGGAATGCAATAAAGGGCGTAATAGACAAAAAAGTGGGTAACAATTACCCACTTTATTTTTTATTTATAGCAGCTTCAGTTATTTTTTTTCTTCACAATTAGCAATATCACTACATTTGCCATACATATATAAATTATGTGAAGCAAGTTCAATACCGTGCTCTTTACTGATTTCGCGTTGACGTTTTTCAATCACTTCATCGTTAAACTCAAACACTTTACCACAATCCACGCAGATAATATGATCGTGATGTTCTTGCGGGGCTAATTCAAAGACGGATTTATTGCCTTCAAAATTATGGCGAACCAAAATCCCCACTTCATCAAACTGGTTTAAAACGCGATAAACTGTCGCTAAACCAATTTCTTCACCTTGTTCAAGAAGTAACTTATAAATATCTTCTGCTGAAAAGTGTTGTAATTTATTTTGTTGCATTAATGCCAAAATGGTTAAGCGAGGTTCAGTCACTTTTAAGCCTACTTTTTTCAACAATTTGATATTTTGTTCAGACATATTGATTGCCCCTTTTTACTTTGCCGTAAAATTATTATCCTTACATATATTAAGGCTAATGATTCTCAATTTCAACAGATTTATGTTATAAAATATAAGATTAAGCCAATTCGCTTAAACACATTTCGTCGTAAACTTGGTTCACCCATTGTTTTACGCGTTCGGCCGTTAATTCCGGTTGACGATCTTCATCAATACATAAGCCGACGAAAGTATTATCGTCCACTAAGGCTTTGGATTCATCAAACGTATAACCTTCCGTTGGCCAATGACCCACAATAGTCGCACCGCGTGGTTCGATAATATCGCGTACCGTTCCCATAGCATCACAGAAGTATTCCGAATAATCTTCTTGGTCACCACAGCCGAAAATTGCCACTAATTTTTCAGAAAAATCAATATCTTCTAAAGTCGGGAAGAAATCATCCCAGTCGCATTGCGCTTCGCCGTAATACCAAGTCGGAATACCGATTAATAAGAAATTGTATGCTTCAATATCTTCTTTACTTGATTTTGCAATATCGCGAATATCAACTAATTCATTACCTAATTGTTTTTGAATCATTTTTGCGATATTTTCGGTATTACCGGTATCGCTGCCATAAAATACACCAACAATTGCCATATTATTTTCCTGTGCTCCGAATATTTAAGTAATCTTGTAAAATTGTTTCAATCAGTTCTGCTCGCCCGATATTTTGTAAGCTTGCTAATTCTTCTAATTGTTGAACTATATTTGTATGTAATTTTAGTTCTACCCGACGCAATCCGCTGGATTTATCCCGTTTAAGTTGGTTGCGTTTATTAATACGAATTTGCTGTTCCCGAGTTAACGGATTTGTTCTCGGTCGCCCGACTTTCGGTACATTGGTAAACAGATCTAAAGTGATACAATCCGCTTCTTGTTTTGCCATTATTTAAACCTTTTGGCGAGTCAAATGAGAATGATAAGCCCCTTTGAAATTTGGGCGAACTATAACATAAATTCAACAAAAAGAAAAACGATTAAAACCGATTATATTAATTGGTAAACCGCGATCACCAATGGCATTGTAATAATGCAAAGCACAGTTGTAACACCATAAATCGCACTGGCTTTATTCGCATCTTTTTTAAATAATAATGCCATTTGGGTCACTGTTGCCGCCGCCGGCGAAATAGTCGCTAAGAAACTGATCATCATGATTTTATCTGCATTCGCTACCCAATGAGTAAAATCCAACGGTTTGATTATCAGTAAAATACAGAACGGCACAATGATAAGACGCAGTAATGTCACCAAATAAACCCGCTTTGAACCTAATAACATTCGCATTGGAATCGAAGCCAATAGCATGCCGGCAATTAACATGGCATTCGGACCGATCATAATTCCGATTGCTGAAAATGTACCGGTGATCAAAGACGGTAATTTTATTTGTAAAATAAACAGGGATAATCCGATAATAATAGACAGAATATTGATATTCATCAGAATTTTTTTCAGTGACAATTCACTTTTACCACATAATAAAATTCGACAATGTGTCCAAAACAGAAAAATTTGCACCGCAATAAAACCACAAGCATAAATAACCCATTCAGGGCCGAAAAGTGCGGTTACTAAAGGAAAAATTAAATTACCGGAATTAGAATAAATGGTTGCGATATGTTCCACAGGATCAAGCTTTAACAGCTTTTTGAACAATCGTCCCAAAGCAAGCAAAATGATATGCAGAAATATCGCCATTGCAAAAGAGAGCAGTAATCCTTGTTTAATATCCGGTGTGTAACTGACCTGAAAGGCATTGATGATCACACAAGGACTGATAATATACAGCCCGATGATGGAAAGGGGATAGCTGTCCTTAGAAGCCAATAATTTTGCTTTTACCAAAGCAAAACCTGCCAACATCACTAAAGCAAGTTCGGCGACTTTTGCACCGAGCAAAAAGGCGAGATCCATAATTAACACGTAAAATAAAAAGTAAGTGCGGTTTATTTTATCAACAAATGCTGTAAATTTGCTATAATTCTATAAAACTTTTCAAAAAATAACCGCACTTTCAAGGATTTCTATGTCACTTCAACTTAATTCCATTGCATTATTGCTGGTAGTGCTCATTGTTTTGGGTGTACTCAGCCATAATTCGTCGATCACGATTGCTTCGGCGGCGCTATTGATTATGCAACAAACACCCTTGATGAAATATGTTCCTCTGGCAGAAAAATACGGTCTGAAAATCGGCATTATTATTTTAACGATCGGCGTACTCGCTCCTGTCGTATCAGGTAAAATTCCTATTAATAGTATCGCCCAATTTTTGAATTTAAAAATGCTGTTTGCCATTGCCGTGGGTATTTTAGTCGCTTGGTTGGGGGGGAAAGGCGTGCCTTTGATGAGTGCTCAACCTACATTAGTCACCGGTTTGATTGTCGGCACCATTATCGGTGTTTCATTTTTAGGCGGCATTCCCGTCGGTCCATTGATTGCAGCCGGCATTTTAGCTTTATTTATTAAATAACTCTTTGTAATTGCTCTGAAATAGAATGAAAAATAAATTTACTCTAAAAACACCTTTTACTTCCGAACAAAAGGCATTGATTGCACAGCTTTCCGATGTGATGTTGACGGACAACCGCCGTTTATTTGCCCGTATTAAGGGATTAAGCAATATAAAAAATAACGAATCCCGCAATGCAGTGATAACGGAAATTGAGCTGGATATCCAGCAAGCCAAAGTGCGATTGGAAAATCGGAAAAATTCAATGCCGAAAATCACTTATCCAGATCTACCGGTGTCTGCACGTCGTGATGAAATTTTGAAAACCATTCAGCAACATCAAGTGGTCGTCATTGCAGGGGAAACCGGTTCGGGCAAAACCACGCAGTTGCCGAAAATGTGTTTGGAATTGGGATTAGGCACCAAAGGCTTGATTGGTCATACCCAACCGCGACGCATCGCTGCCCGTTCGGTGGCAACCCGTATTGCGGAAGAATTGCAAACGGAACTGGGTTCTATCGTGGGTTATAAAGTGCGTTTCAGCGATCAAGTGAGTGAAGACAGTCGCATTAAATTAATGACCGACGGGATTTTGCTGGCAGAAATTCAAACAGATCGTTATTTAAATCAATACGATACTATTATTATCGATGAAGCTCACGAACGCAGCCTCAACAATGATTTTATTCTCGGTTATTTGAAACAGCTATTGCCACGTCGTCCTGATTTAAAGGTAATCATTACATCGGCGACTATTGACGTGGAACGCTTTTCCAAGCATTTTAATAACGCCCCGATTATTGAAGTGTCCGGACGGACTTATCCGGTGGAAGTGCGATATCGTCCCATTGTGGAAGACGAAGAACAAGATCAACTGCAAGGCATTTTAAACGCGGTGGATGAATTGCAAGCGGAAGGCCGTGGCGATATTTTGATTTTCCTCAGCGGCGAGCGTGAAATTCGCGACACGGCAGAAGCATTGGAAAAACGAGAGCTAAAATTCACCGAAATCCTACCGCTCTTTGCCCGTTTATCGGCACAAGAGCAGAATCGTATTTTTCAGTCGTCCAATTTAAACCGTATTGTACTGGCAACTAACGTGGCGGAAACATCGCTGACTATTCCGAATATTAAATATGTTATCGACCCCGGCACGGCTCGCATTTCTCGATACAGTTATCGTACTAAAGTGCAACGTTTGCCGATTGAACCGATTTCGCAGGCTTCGGCTAATCAGCGTAAAGGCCGCTGCGGACGGGTGAGCGAAGGCATTTGTATTCGTTTGTATTCGGAAGATGATTTTAACAACCGCCCGGAATTTACCGATCCGGAAATTTTACGTACCAATTTGGCATCGGTGATTTTGCAAATGACCGCATTGGGTTTGGATGATATTGAAGCCTTTCCTTTTGTAGATGCCCCGGATCGTCGCAATATTCAGGATGGTATCAAACTGTTGGAAGAATTAGGCGCATTTGATACCAAGGGGCATAAACGCCTGTCGCAAGACGGTCGCCGTTTGGCACAGTTGCCGGTAGATCCCCGTTTGGCAAAAATGCTGTTAAGTGCGGTAGAACAAGGCTGTTTACACGAAACAATGATTATCGTATCCGCCCTTTCCATTCAGGATCCGCGAGAACGTCCGCAGGAAAAACAGCAGTCTGCCGACGACAAACACCGCCGTTTTGCAGATAAAAAATCCGATTTTTTAGCCTTTTTGAATTTATGGAAATATCTGCAAACTCAGCAAAAAGAACTGGCTAAAAATCAGTTCCGCCGTTTGTGCCAAAAGGATTATTTAAATTATTTGCGGGTGCGTGAATGGCAGGATATTTATCAGCAAATCCGTTTAACCGTGCGGGAAATGGGATTGCCGATTAATTCCACAGAAGCAAAATATGAGCAAATTCATACCGCACTTTTAAGCGGATTACTTTCTCATATCGGACAAAAAGAAGCGGAAAAACAACAATATTTAGGGGCGAGAAACGCACATTTTGCTATTTTCCCCAATTCCGTGTTATTCAAAAAACAGCCGAAATGGGTGATGGCGGGCGAGTTGGTAGAAACCAGCAAGCTGTGGGGGAGAATGGTGGCGGATATTGAAGCGGAATGGATCGAACCGCTGGCGAAACATCTCACTAAAAGCTCTTATTCCGAACCACGCTGGTCGAAATCCCAAGGGGCAGTGATTGCCGATGAAAAAGTGAGTTTATACGGCGTACCGATTGTGGCGAATCGATCGGTAAATTACGGCAGTATCGATCCGACAGTGAGCCGAGAGATCTTTATTCAGTCGGCGTTGGTAGAAGGTAATTGGCATACCAAGCATAAATTTTTCCTGCAAAATCAACAACTCATTAAAGAGATTGAAAATTTAGAGCATAAATCCCGCCGTCGCGATATTTTGGTGGATGATCGTACTTTGTTTGAATTTTACGATCAACGTATCGGCACGGATGTGGTGTCACAAAAGCATTTTGACAGTTGGTGGAAAAAGGCACAAAAACAAGATCCGGAATTGCTGAATTTTGAAAAGAATTTCTTAACTAAAGACAATGCGGGAACGGTAAGCGAACTGGATTTCCCGAATTTCTGGCATCAAGGCAATATGAAACTGAAACTCAGTTATCAGTTTGAACCGGGTACTGAAGCGGATGGCGTGACCGTACATATTCCGTTACCGTTACTCAATCAAGTGGAAATGACAGGCTTCGACTGGCAAATTCCAGGTTTACGCCATGAGTTAATTATTGCTTTAATCAAATCTTTACCAAAGACCTTACGACGAAATTTTGTGCCTGCTCCGAATTACGCCGATGCGTTTTTAGGTCGTGTTACATCCACGGATAAACCACTAACGGAAACATTAAGCCACGAATTTCGCCGAATGACGGGTGTGAGTGTGGATACGGAAAGTTGGAGTTGGGAACAAGTGCCGAGTCATTTGAAAATGACCTTTCGGGTGATTGATGATAAAGGCAGAAAAATTGCCGAAAGCGGAGATTTGGATCTATTGAAATTCCAACTGAAAGATCAAGTACAGGAAAGTATTTCAGCGGTGGCGGATGACGGCATTGAACAAAGCGGTGCTCATATTTGGAATTTTGGCAGCTTACCGCAATTTTACGAACAGAAAAAACGTGGATTTACGGTGAAAGCCTATCCCGCCATTGTGGATGAAAAAGATGCGGTAGGCATTAAGTTATTTGAAACGGAATTTGAGCAGGCGGTGGCAATGCAACAAGGATTACGCCGTTTGTTATTGCTTAATGTGCCGTCGCCGATTAAATATCTGCACGAAAAACTGCCGAATAAATCCAAACTGGGTCTTTATTTCGCTCCGTTCGGCAAGGTGTTGGAATTGATTGACGACTGTATCGCCTGTGCGGTAGATAAGCTGATTGCGGATTTCGGCGGAGTAGTATGGGACGAGCAAGGTTTTGAAAAATTGCGGGATTTTGTGCGTGAAAATCTCAACGATGTGACGATGGATATTGCTCAACAAGTGGAACGAATTTTAACGGCAACTTTTGACATCAACAAACGGTTAAAAGGCAAAATGGATTTCACAATGGCGTTCGCCTTGTCGGATATCAAAACGCAAATCAGCGGATTGATTTATCCCGGCTTTGCGGAAAAAACTGGCTACGCTCGCCTGCCGGATTTACACCGTTACATTAACGCCATCGACAAACGTATTGATAAACTGGCACAGGATGTCAATCGTGATCGGGCATCAATGTTACGGGTAGAGCAGGTCACCCAAGCCTATCAACAACTATTGGCAAAATTGCCGAAATCTAAACCGCACTCTGACGATGTGAAGGAAATCCGTTATATGATCGAAGAACTGAGGGTGAGTTTATTTGCCCAACAACTGGGCACAAAATACCCGATTTCCGATAAACGAGTGATGAATTGTATTGGGAGTGTGAAGTAGTATATTGGGTCGGCAAATACCGATCCAAATTTTTCTTATTTTAACCTCTCTTTCAACATCTTTTTCAATCCATCACGAAAATCTTTGGTGATTTCGATTTTATACTGCGGTGAACGGCAGTCACCGTAGAAACGGAGCGGGAGTGTGATTTTGGCGTATTTAGGATCTTTGGTTTGCAGGTTGATGATAAAATTACACTGCATGGAATCAAGATCCATTTCTCCTTCGCCTGATCCCACCAGATCTTTGGTTATGATTCGGCTTTTTTGCACGTTAATTTTTTTATCGGTAAAGGTAAATTCGCTGTCCATTAAATCAAATTTAGTATTGATATTTTTTTGTGCCAATTCGTCTTTTTGATAATTAATCGGTAGGCGCTGAGCGACGATTTCTAATAAATTCAGGTTGTTCATCACGCCGTCTTTGGTTTGAATATTAATTCGCCCTAAATAATGATTTTGTCGGCGTTCGATATCAGCCTTAAAATTGCTGATACCATCAATCATTGTGGGCGCGCTTAAAATGGCTTGAATTAAATTGGTCGGAATATTTTGCCCGCTAATTTGTGTAGTTTGATTATTTTGTGTGATTTTAAGTTCACCGTTATTTTTTTCTTTGATTTGAAAAATAAAATTCTTTTTGGTGAGCTCGCCGTTTAAATCAAATCGAGTTGATTGATTGATTTGAGTTTGTTCGGTTTCAATTTGATAATGTGATTTAGATTGTTGTGTCAAAGCGATTTTCGCCAGGCTGATCTTGTATGAGCGGTTGTTGAATCTAAAAATTATTTTATTTTCTACCGCACTTACTTTAGGATTCGGAGTGGTTTCAATGCGGATACCTGAAAATTCTGCGTTGATATTTTCCAATTCGATATTGCCGATTTTATAATTGATATTGTTCAGGCGTAATTTTTGTGACAAAAAATCGGATTCGATATTTTCAGCCGCTAAAGTAATACCTTGTTGACGGGCAAAATCAATCACTTTAGTTTCTAAGGTAGATTTTAAATAATACAAAAAACCCGCTGTTGCAACGAGCAAAATCCCAATAACAAGAGCGAGCTTTTTCCACATAATCAAATCCTATTTATCTTCATTAATACGGCTTGCTACCGCACTTTGCTGGTTTTTGTATTTGGCATCTTGGCGGCGGTTGTATGGGCGTGCAGCTTCACCGCTGAGCACTTCAAAACTTAATGCGCCGATGACCATATTCGGGCGTAGTGCCAACGGCAATTTGCCGGAATTGTAAAATTCCAACACGATTTTACCTTCCCAACCCGGATCGATACGATGAGCGGTAACGTGCACCATTAATCCCAAGCGAGCCAATGATGAACGACCGTCTAACCAACCGATGATATTGGCAGGCAGTTTAACGGATTCCAAGGTTGTTGCCAACGCTAACGCACCGGGGTGCAGGAAAAAGGCTTCATCATCAGGGATCACGATTTCATCACTCATCACGGATTCCAATTGTGCGGTCACTTCTTCTTTCGGCCCGCTTAAATCAATGTAAGGTGCGGAGTGTTCGCGGAATACGCGGAAAGAATTGCCCAAGCGTACATCAATGGTAGCGCCATTGATTTTATCATTGCTTGGTCGAGGTTCAATGGCAATTTTGCCGTCATCTAAATAACGTTCAATATCGGTATCGCATAATCTCATTTTTTTATCCTTATTTTTTGCCTAGCAAATGCATAATTTGTGCTTTCAACATATTGATTGCCGTACGGTTTTTACCACCGCGCGGAATGATAATATCGGCATATTGCTTAGACGGTTCAATAAATTGTAAAAACATCGGACGTACCGTGGCACGATATTGTTCCACGACGGATTCCATTGAACGCCCGCGTTCTTGCATATCCCGCTGTAAACGGCGGATAAAGCAAATATCCAACGGCGTATCTACAAACACGGAAATATTGACTTCATTACGCACGCGTTCGTCGGTGAGCAATAAAATACCTTCTAAAATAATAATTTTCCGCGGTTCAAAATGCTGATATTTGCCGGTGCGGGTATGCGTGACATAATCATACACGGGAATATCCACCGCCCGATCTTTTTTCAATGCCCGCAGATGTTCGATCAATAAATCTCTGTCCATTGAATTCGGATGATCGTAATTGGTTTTGATACGTTCTTCAAAGGCTAAATGCGTTTGGTCTTTATAATAACTGTCTTCGGGAATAATGCCGATTTCTTTGCAGCCGAGCTCTTCGCACAGTTCTTTATATACGGTGGAGGCAATCAGACTTTTACCTGATGCGGAAGCGCCGGCAATGGCAATAATAATGCAAGCGGGCTGATTTAACATATAACCTCTAAATAATTGATAAAGTTGTTAGATTATAAATAAAAATTGAACATTTAGCAGTAATTAAATAGTTTTTGTGAGCTAACTCACAGAAATTTTTTATGTATCGCCATAAAATAATACCGTTTTTTAATGGACAAGGAGTATTTTAATGAAGCGTTCAAGCATTTCTTTTGCAATTTCGACCGCTCTTTTAGGCGGTTTACTATTTACAGCACAGTCGGTGGAAGCCAAAGGGCGGTTGGTTGTATATTGTAGTGCCACGAATATTCTGTGTGAAACGGTAACTCAAGCTTTTGGTGAGAAATATGATGTAAAAACATCTTTTATTCGTAATGGATCCGGTAGCACTTTCGCAAAAATCGAAGCGGAAAAAAATAACCCTCAAGCGGATGTATGGCATGGCGGCACATTGGATCCGCAATCTCAAGCAGGTGAATTAGGATTATTACAACCGTATCGCTCGCCAAATGTTGATCAAATCGTCGAACGTTTCCAAGATCCGGCAAAAATGAAAGGCAATTATAGTTCTGCCGTATATATGGGAATTTTAGGATTTGGGGTGAATACGGAACGTTTGAAAAAACTCGGTATTACTGAAATGCCAAAATGCTGGAAAGACTTAACGGATCCGCGTCTGAAAGGTGAGATCCAAATAGCTGATCCGCAAAGTTCCGGTACGGCTTATACGGCTATTGCCACCTTTACCCAATTGTGGGGGGAAGATGAAGCTTTCAATTATTTCAAAGCATTACATCCGAATATTTCGCAATATACAAAATCGGGCGTTACACCGTCCCGCAATACCGCTCGCGGTGAAGCGGCAGTCGGTATCGGTTTCTTACACGATTACGCACTTGAAAAACAAAACGGTGCACCATTGGAAATGATAGTACCCTGCGAAGGTACTGGTTATGAATTAGGCGGCGTGAGTATTCTGAAAGGTGCTCGCAACTTAGATAATGCAAAATTATTTGTGGATTTTGTGCTATCTAAAGAAGGCCAGGAATTAGCATGGAAAAAAGGCGAATCTTTACAGACTTTAATCAATAAAACTGCTGAACAATCGCCGGTGGCATTCGACCCGAGCAAACTTAATTTAATCAACTACGATTTTGAAAAATACGGTGCGGCAGATGAACGTAAGCGTTTGATCAATAAATGGGTTGATGAGGTCAAATTGGCGAAATAAACTTTTTTAAGCAAGTGCGGTACATTTTAAGAAAATTTTTAAAACGACCGCACTTTTATTATTTTATTTACTGCGAGGTAGTATGAATTCCGCAAAAAATTCTCTATTTCAGTCAACAAATTTTTGGATCTTGTTGGCTTTTTTAGCCTTCTTGGTTTTGCCCTCTATGGCACTGGATTACGGATTATTAGAGTCCACGGCCGATGAATTTTGGGAGGCGATGGGATGGTCGTCAGCCAATATAACTTGGCTATGGTTTGCTTTATTGGCATTATTTTGGTTTATTCCGCTCGGCAAATTTTCTACGGAAAAACAAGCTAAACTTGAATTGGCACTGATTGCTTTTATTGCGGTATTTTCTTTTGTTACCGCCACGATTTATAAAGTGAGTATGGGCTATTCGGTGATTATTTTAATCACTAGTTTGAGCGCGCTTGCCACACTTTCTTTGGCAAAACTGAAGGTGATGCAAGGGGATAAATTTATTATTGCTTCATTGTTGGCAATTATTTTATTGATCTTTTTCTTTATCGTGTATCCGACTCTGGCCATTTTTGTATCAATGTTTTATGACGGCGATACTTTTTCACCGGAGCAAGTTTGGCGAATTTTAAATCAAAACTATATTGTTCGGGTTATTTCCAATTCTTTATTGCTTTCCGGTTTTGTGGGATTGGTTTCAACCTTTTTTGGTTTGGCTTTTGCGCTTTATACCACTCGCATAGCCAAACGCACGGCATTTATCGGTAAAATTTTCTCGATTTTGCCTATCGTAACACCGCCGTTTGTAGTGGGACTTGGCGTAACATTGATGTTAGGACGTTCCGGTTATGTCACGGAATTTTTAGATACTTATTTCGGCTTTAAAGAGCATAACTGGTTATACGGTTTTAACGGTATTGCCATTGCACAGATTTTGGCATTCGCCCCCATTTCTTTTATGATTTTAGACGGTGCATTGAAATCCATTCATCCGTCCATTGAAGAAGCCTCTTACACACTGCGGGCGAATCGTTATCAAACTTTCTATAACATTATTTTCCCGTTGTTGCGTCCTGCATTGGCAAATTCATTCTTGATCGTGTTTATCCAATCTTTGGCCGATTTCAGTAATCCGTTGGTATTGGGTGGTAGTTTTGACGTGATTGCTACGCAAATCTATTTCTATATCGCCGGTTCGCAACTGGATTATGCTTCTGCCAGTACATTGGGTTCTATGTTATTGATTTTCTCTTTATTGGTTTTCGTCGTGCAATATATGTGGATTGGCAACCGATCTTATGTCACGGTTTCCGGTAAATCCTATCGCGGTGACGTGCAAGATCTGCCGGGCGGATTAAAATCAGCGATTATTGCCTTGCTCGGTTTCTGGGTATTATTCAATTTGGTGTTATACGGCAGTATTTTCTATGGCAGCTTTACCGTGAACTGGGGCGTGGATTACACCTTTACTTTAAATAACTACCAAATGCTGTTCGGACAAGGTTTAAGCGACGGGGCTTGGCCGTCATTGATCAACACCATGATTTATGCAGGAATTGCCGCACCATTGACCGCACTTTTCGGCTTATTGATTGCGTATATTGTGGTGCGTAAAGATTTTCAGGGTAAAAAAACTTTGGAATTTTTAACCATGTTGTGCTTTGCCGTGCCGGGAACCGTTGCCGGGGTGTCTTATATTCTCGCTTTTAACGATGCTCCGATGTATATCACTGGCACAGGAATTATCATCATTATTTCTATGGTCATGCGTGATTTGCCGATTGGGATGCGTGCCGCCATCGCGGGGCTGGGACAGTTGGACAAATCTTTGGACGAAGCTTCTTTATCTCTTAAAGGCAGCTCTTTTAAAACCATTTGGTTTATCGTCTTTCCATTGTTGAAACCGGCATTATTATCCGCGTTGGTCACCAGTTTCGTGCGTGCGATGACCACGGTGAGTGCGATTATCTTCTTAGTTACCGCCGATACCCGCGTTGCCACCGCCTATATTTTAAACCGTGTAGAAGACGGCGAATATGGTGTAGCCATTGCTTACGGTTCAATTTTAATCGTAGTGATGATGAGTATTATTTTATTATTCGACTGGTTGGTGGGCGATACCCGTATCTCTCGTTCCAAAGCGAAAAAAATGAACTGATCCGTAGGGGGCATTTATTGTCCACCGAAAGTAGGCACAGAATATTTGAATTAAGGTAAATAAATATGTCTCAAAACGATAATTTCTTAGTATTAAAAAATATCACTAAAGCTTTTAGTAAATCCGTGGTGATTGACGATTTGGATTTAGTGATTAAACGTGGCACCATGGTGACATTGCTAGGCCCGTCCGGTTGCGGTAAAACCACCGTATTGCGTTTGGTGGCAGGTCTGGAGAACCCGACTTCCGGTCAAATTTTTATTGACGGTGAAGATGTGACGAAATCGGCGATTCAACATCGCGATATTTGTATTGTTTTCCAATCTTATGCGTTGTTCCCGCATATGAGCATTGGTGATAATGTGGGCTATGGTTTGAAAATGCAGGGTGTGGGCAAAGAAGAACGCCAACAACGAGTAAAAGAGGCTTTGGAGTTGGTGGATTTGGGCGGATTTGAAGATCGCTTTGTGGATCAAATTTCCGGTGGTCAACAACAACGGGTGGCATTGGCTCGCGCCTTGGTGTTGAAACCGAAAGTGTTACTGTTTGATGAACCTTTGAGTAACTTGGATGCCAACTTACGCCGTTCAATGCGGGAAAAAATCCGCGAATTACAACAGCGTTTGGGTATTACATCTCTTTATGTGACCCACGATCAAACGGAAGCGTTTGCGGTATCCGATGAAGTGATAGTGATGAACAAAGGCAGAATCATGCAAAAAGCTCCGGCGAAAACGTTGTATCAACAACCTAATTCATTGTTTTTAGCCAACTTTATGGGCGAATCCAGTATTTTCCCTGCAATTTTGCAACAAAATAAAGTGAACGTAAACGGTTATGAATTTTCTTTAGAAAATGCACCGCACTTTAATATTGTCGACGGTGAATGTATGGTCGGTGTGCGACCGGAAGCCGTTACACTTAAAACCGAAGGCGGTGAAGCTCAACGCTGCACAATTAAAAGTGCGGTGTATATGGGCAATCATTGGGAAATTGTTGCCGAATGGCACGGACAAGAATTATTGGTCAACAGCCGCCCGGAGCAGTTTAACGGTGATTTAAAACAAGCCTATGTGCATTTTTCTGAACAGGGTGTATTTTTATTAAATAGGGAGTAATTCCGGTGTAAAAAAGTGCGGTGAAAAATAAAAATTTTTTCACCGCACTTTAGGTATTTACAGCCTGTTGAATTTAATTACGATCCAACGGATAACGATTTTCCGCAGTTTCAGGTTCTAAATCTAATTTAGCCATTAACAGCTGATCGCCGTCTTCTTCAGGGTTTTCCGTAATCAATAATTTATCACCGTAGAAAATGGAATTTGCCCCTGCCATAAAGCACATAGCCTGCATTTCTTCCGACATGCCTTGACGACCGGCAGATAAACGCACATAGCTTTTCGGCATTGTAATACGGGCAACGGCAATAGTACGAACAAACTCCGTCCAATCTAATTTTTCCGCATCAAACAGAGGAGTACCTTCCACTTGCACTAACTGATTAATCGGCACCGATTCCGGTTGAGGATCTAAGTTGGCAAGGCTGGCAATTAAACCCGCACGCTCTTTGCGGGTTTCATTCATACCAATAATTCCACCACAGCAGACTTTTAAACCGGCATTACGTACTTTACCTAATGTATTGATACGATCATCAAAACGGCGGGTACCGATAATTTCACTATAATGTTCCGGTGCCGTATCAAGATTGTGATTATAATAATCTAGTCCTGCTTCTTTCAGATCTTCTGCCATACCGTCTTGCAATAAACCGAAAGTTCCGCAAGTTTCCAAGCCCAAAGATTTAACGGCTTTAATAATTTCCGTCACTTTTTCCATATCTTTCGGTTTCGGTCCACGCCAAGCGGCTCCCATACAAAAACGGTTGGCACCGCGGGATTTAGCAATTTTGGCTTTTTCCACGATTTCGTTAACGTCTAATAACTGTTGATTTTGCACTCCCGTTTGATAACGGGCAGACTGCGGACAGTAACTGCAATCCTCCGGGCAACCGCCGGTTTTGATGGACATTAGGGTGGAAAGTTGAATTGCTTTCGGATTGAAATGTTCGCGGTGAATTTGTGCCGCTTTGTAGATTAAGTCAAGAAACGGGGTTTCAAATAATGCTTCGACTTTGCATACCGACCAATATTCCAGTGACGGATGCGGTGTTAGGGATGAAATTGTAACAGGTTGAGCGTTAATCATAATCATATCCTTAAGAAATTTACGGTTAATATGTGACCCAATATAGTGAAAATGGCAAAAAAATCAACCAAAATAAAGCACTTATAATGACAACCAATTTAAAACTGCGGTGCAATGTTTTATGCCTAAAATGTTGCATAGTGAGATGTAATCCAATAAAACCGCCCATAAAACTCAATAAGAAAAACACGTTTTCTGCGGTACGTTGAGCTTTCTTTTTAGCTTGTTGTTTATCCCGATACATTAAAAAATAAGCGGCGATATTCACCGCCGCCAGATAAATGATAAATATTGTGTAGAAATTAAGCATAAACCGGTAAACGTTTGCAGATATCAAGTACTTTTTGTTTGGTTGCTTCGATTACCGCTTCGTGATTATCTTTACCGATACTGTCGATAACATCACACATCCAGCCTGCAAGTGCCGTTACATCAGCTTCATTGAAGCCGCGACGGGTTACAGATGGCGTACCAACACGGATACCGGAAGTCACAAACGGTTTTTGCGGATCGTTTGGTACGGAGTTTTTGTTTACGGTGATGTTTGCCGCACCTAATGCGGCATCCACTGCTTTACCGGTTAAACCTTGTTTGATGAAGCTTACAAGGAATAAGTGGTTTTCAGTGCCGTTAGAAACCACATCAAAACCGCGTTGTTTAAACACTTCAACCATCGCTTGTGCGTTTTTCAATACTTGAGCTTGATAAGCTTTAAATTCCGGTTCCATGGCTTCTTTGAAACATACCGCTTTTGCCGCGATCACGTGCATTAATGGACCACCTTGACCGGCCGGGAATACCGCACTTTGTAATTTTTTGTACATATCTTCATCGCCGGATGCGGATAAGATCAAACCGCCGCGCGGACCTGCTAAGGTTTTGTGAGTTGTGGTTGTCACGATATGTGCGTGTGGAACCGGATTAGGATAGATACCTGCAGCAATAAGGCCTGCAACGTGTGCCATATCAACGAATAAGTAAGCACCCACTTCATCAGCGATTTCACGCATTTTTGCCCAATCGACCACTTGTGAGTAAGCAGAGAAACCGGCAACTAACATTTTTGGTTTGACTTCAAGAGCCTGTTGACGTAACGCATCATAATCGATTAAACCTTCGGCGGTAATACCGTATTGTGCCGCTTTATAGATTTTACCGGAGAAGCTCACTGAAGCACCGTGGGTTAAGTGACCGCCGTGTGCCAGGCTCATGCCTAAAATAGTGTCGCCCGGCTCAAGTAACGCCATATAAACTGCTGCATTAGCTTGTGACCCTGAGTGAGGTTGCACGTTAGCATAGTCTGCACCGAATAATTCTTTTGCACGGTCAATTGCTAATTGTTCAACGATATCCACGTATTCACAACCGCCGTAGTAACGTTTACCCGGATAACCTTCCGCATATTTATTGGTTAATTGTGAACCTTGAGCCTGCATCACCCGAGGGCTGGCATAGTTTTCGGAGGCGATTAATTCAATATGTTCCTCTTGGCGGCGATCTTCATTTTGGATTGCTTCCCATAATTCGGAATCGTAGTCAGCGATGTTCATATTTCTTTTTAACATTGATGTAGTCCTTCTTGAGTGGAGTGAATTGACGTTGTTATTCTAAAGGGTTTGAATCTTTTTATACACACTTTTTTTGTAAAAAATTAACTCATAATTTTAATTTTTAAAATGAATAAAATTCATAGTCAGTAAATCAACATGATTCGATTGATAATGCATCAGGTTTAAGTTAACACTGTCTGGGCTTTTATTCCATATTCTTTGTTTATGACTTTCATTCACAGCAATAAATAATGAAAAAACATCAAAAGTGCGGTGAAAATTTGTTGAGTTTTCATGAATGTTAAGTTTGAATGAAAATAAAAATGGTGGATAAAATACCCACCATCAAACGTATTACGCTTTTTCTCTCGCCACTGCACGATAACCGATATCGCGACGATAGAAACGCCCTGTCCATTGAATTTTTTCGGCTAATTCAAGGGCTTGCTGTTGTGCAGCATACACACTGTTACCCAACGCCGTGGCACATAATACACGACCGCCGTTAGTGAGCAGTTTGCCGTCTTTTAATTCTACACCCGCTAAGAAAACTTTTTGATTTTCTACCGCACTTTGCGGGATTCCGCTGATTTCATCACCTTTGCGATAATCGCCTGGATAACCTTCGGCTGCAAGCACAATACCAAGTGCTGCTTGTTCACACCATTGCGATGTCATAGTGTCCAATTTTCCATCAATGGCAGCCAAACAAAGTTCCACTAAGTCGGACTGCAAACGCATCATAATCGGTTGTGTTTCAGGATCACCGAAACGACAGTTGAACTCAATTACTTTCGGTTGACCGTTTTTATCAATCATCAACCCGGCATATAAAAAACCGGTATAAATATTATTTTCTGCTGCCATGCCACGTACAGTCGGATAGATAATTTGTTCCATTATTCGGTGGTGAATTTCTTTTGTCACGACGGGAGCAGGAGAATAGGCCCCCATACCGCCCGTATTTAAGCCTGTATCATTTTCACCCACGCGTTTGTGGTCTTGGCTGGTTGCCATTGGCTCTACATTTTTGCCATCCACCATGACGATGAAACTGGCTTCTTCGCCCTCTAAAAATTCTTCGATCACCACTCGACTGCCTGCTTCGCCGAAGGCGTTGCCGGAAAGCATATCACGTACGGCCGCTTCCGCTTCTTCGAGTGTCATTGCGACGATCACGCCTTTACCCGCGGCTAAGCCGTCTGCTTTGATGACAATCGGTGCACCTTTTTTTTGTAAATAAGCAAGAGCGGGAGCGACTTCAGTAAAGTTTTTGTATTCGGCCGTCGGAATATTGTGGCGAGCCAAGAAATCTTTGGTAAAGGCTTTAGAGCCTTCTAATTGTGCTGCCGCTTGGGTTGGACCGAAAATTTTAAGACCTGCCGCACGGAAAGCATCTACCACGCCGATAACCAGAGGTGCTTCAGGACCGACGATAGTTAAACCGATATTGTTATCCTGTGCAAATTTAACCAATGCAGGGATATCGGTAGCCGAGATAGCGACGTTTTCAATACCTTTTTCCTGTGCAGTGCCGGCATTACCCGGTGCAACGAAGACTTTGTTTGCCAACGGGGATTGTTTCACTTTCCAGGCAAGGGCATGTTCACGACCGCCGTTTCCGATGATAAGAATGTTCATTTTTTGTACCTATTTGTAGGGGCGAAATATTTTTCGCCCTGCGTTGTAATTGAAATCCGGTTTCGCCGATGGCGACTTTCTTTTCTTTGTTTTGCCAAAGAAAAAGTAAGGTCGCCAACGGCGAAAGCCTGCCGCAGGCGATCCAAAATCACAGATTAATGACGGAAATGACGCATTTTCGTTAATACCATCACCATATTATGCTCATCCGCCGCATCGATCACTTCCTGATCCCGCATTGAGCCGCCCGGGTGAATAACGCACTCAATGCCGACGGCTGCCGCCGCATCAATACCGTCACGGAATGGGAAGAACGCATCGGATGCCATCACACAACCTTTTACTTCCAGACCTTCGTCCTGTGCTTTAATCCCTGCAATTTTTGCTGAATACACACGGCTCATTTGCCCGGCACCGATACCGATAGTTTGATTATCTTTTGCATACACGATGGCATTGGATTTCACAAATTTCGCTACTTTCCAGCAGAATAACAAATCTTGCAATTCTTTTTCCGTCGGCTTACGTTTGCTCACCACTTCCAAATCATCAAGGCTAACCATACCAAGATCGGCATCTTGCACCAACAGACCGCCGTTCACCCGCTTCACATCCAAACGAGGCTCAGCGTTGTGCCATTCGCCACATTCAAGCACGCGTACATTTTTCTTTTTACTGGTGATTTCAAGGGCTTCTTTAGAAACTTTCGGGGCAATAATCACTTCCACGAATTGACGATCTACGATTTCTTTAGCCGTTTTCGCATCCAGTTCACGGTTGAATGCGATAATGCCGCCGAAGGCAGAAGTCGGATCGGTTTGATAAGCTCGGTTGTAGGCTTCTAAAATATTACCGCCTAACGCCACGCCACAAGGATTCGCATGCTTTACAATCACACAAGCCGGCTCGTCAAAGGATTTCACGCATTCCAACGCCGCATCCGTATCTGCAATATTATTGTAAGAAAGGGCTTTACCTTGCAATTGTTGAGCGGTGGAAACAGAGGCTTCTTTCACTTCGGTTTCTACATAAAATGCTGCATTTTGATGACTGTTTTCGCCATAACGCATCGTTTGTTTACGCACGAAATTTAAGTTTAAAGTACGTGGGAATTGACCGCACTTCGCTTCTTTGTCTTCTTCGTCCGCAGTAAAATACGGTTTTACCAATTTGCCGAAATAGTTAGCGATCATGGAATCATATTGTGCCGTATGTTCAAAGGCTTTAATGGCTAAATCAAAACGGGTTTCTAAAGTTAAGCTATTTTTATTGTTATCCATTTCCGCAAGGATTGCGTTAAAATCGTGATTATTCACTACAATCGCCACATCTTTATGGTTTTTCGCCGCAGAACGCACCATTGTCGGGCCACCAATGTCAATATTTTCCACGGCATCTTCAAGCGTGCAATTCGGTTTTGCTACAGTGGCAGCAAACGGATAAAGATTGACAACAACCATATCAATCGGATCAATACCATGTTGTGCCATCACATCGCCGTCTAGCTCACGACGACCTAAAATCCCTCCATGTACTTTCGGGTGAAGGGTTTTTACTCGACCGTCCATCATTTCAGGGAAGCCTGTGTAATCGGATACTTCCGTTACCGGTAAGCCTGAATCCGCTAATAATTTTGCAGTTCCGCCGGTTGATAATAATTTAACACCACGTTGAATAAGAGCTGACGCAAATTCCACGATACCTGTTTTGTCTGAAACGCTTAATAAAGCTTGACGAATAGGGCGATTTGGTTGCATTGAAAATTCCTTTGAAAAATAAATGAATAGAAATTTAGGTGGCACATTATAACGCAAACGGTTGTGTTTATGTAGATTTTATGTTTGAAATTTGTAATAGCGGATAACTTCTGCACCTTAAATCATCAATTTAAGGTGCAGAAAAATAAATTAGATAATGTTAAATACAAAAATTGCGATAATAATCAACGGAACAACGTATTTTACATAGTTGAACCAAATGGTGGTAAACAGGGAATCCGGCGTTAGAGAGAGTTCTTGTTTGGCTTTATCTTTTAATACAAACCCTACAAAAATCGCACAACCCAGTGCGGTCAGCATAAATAAAATATTACCGCTGACAAAATCGAAAGCATCAAAAATGCTTTTGCCAAAGAATGTCGCTTCTTTCCACACATTATCCCCTAAAATTGACGGAATATTGCCTAATGCAAAAATACCGAACAAAGTGACGAAAATTGCTTTACCGCGACGCATTCTGAGTTTTTCCTGTAATGCGGTGATCAATACTTCATAAATGGTCAATGATGTAGTGAGTGCGGCGATTAATAGTAATGAGAAAAATACGATAGCAAAGAATTTGCCTGCCCATAAATGAGAGAACACAATCGGCAGACTTTGGAATACCAAGGTCGGACCAGCATTCGGTTCGATACCGAAACTAAATAATGACGGGAAAATCATAAAGCCTGCCAATACGGCGATAATGGTATTGGTAAAACCGGTAATTACTGCGGTTTGGATCAGATTTTCTTCTTTATTTAAGTAGCTGGATAGGGTAATCAATACGCCGAAACCGAGACTTAAAGCAAAGAAAACTTGACCTAACACGAAGATAAATAATTGCGGTGTGATTTTTGAAAAATCCGGTTTCAAATAGAAGGTAATGCCTTCCATTGCACCGGGTAAAGTAATATTGCGGATCACCATACCGATTAAGAAAATAAACAACAACGGCATTAAATATTTCACCGAACGTTCGATTCCGCCGATAATGCCTTTTGCCAAAATAAAATAGTTAATCAACACGAAAATCAGCGTATAAATAATAATGTTGAAAGGGCTGTTGGTGATATTTTCCGTATAAAAACTTTGTGCAATTTCTTTGGTAATCGGTGTTGAAATATCTAATTTGCCGCTGATGATGCTGATAATATAATCCATCACCCAACCGCCGAGTACCATATAATAAGCCATAATCCCGAAAGCACCGAGCAAGCCCATATAACCCACGATTTTCCAATATTTAGAAATGCCTTTATCGTGCAAACGATCGCCGAAAGCATCAATGGAATTTACCCGCAAACGACGGCCGATTACATTTTCCACTAAAATCATCGGAATGCCGATTAAAATCATTGCAATACAAAATAATAGCACATAAGCTCCGCCGCCGTTTTCCCCCACTAAATAAGGGAATCGCCAAGTAGCGCCGAAGCCGACGGTGGCGCCGGCAACGGTCATTACATAGGTTAAACGGCTTGACCAAGTTTGTCTTTCTTGAGTTTTAGCTTGATTTTTAGTTGACATAATCCTTCCTAAATTTCAGTTTTTTCTTTAAATTCACATAAATCTTCAATAATGCAGGAACCGCAACGGGGTTTGCGGGCAATGCAAGTGTAACGACCGTGCAAAATCAACCAATGATGCACGTCTACCTTAAATTCGGGCGGCACGACTTTATTTAGTTTTTCTTCTACTTTCAGTACATCTTTACCCGGTGCAAAACCGGTGCGATTGGCAACCCGGAAAATATGAGTGTCCACCGCAATGGTGGGGTGTCCGAAGGCGGTGTTTAGCACCACATTAGCGGTTTTTCGTCCTACACCCGCTAAGGCTTCCAAGGCTTCTCGGCTTTCCGGCACTTTGCCTTGATGTTTTTCCACCAAATCCCTACAGGTTTTAATGATATTTTCTGCTTTGCTGTTATAGAGCCCGATGGTTTTAATATATTCCTTTAAACTGTCCACGCCGAGCGCTAAAATTGCCTGTGGCGTATTGGCAACAGGAAACAGTTTATCCGTGGCTTTATTTACTCCTTTATCGGTGGCTTGCGCCGACAATATCACCGCAATCAGCAATTCAAAAGGCGAGTCATATTTCAGCTCCGTGGTCGGGTGGGGGTTGTTATCCCGCAGGCGAGTAAGAATTTCAATACGTTTTTGTTGATTCATTTTTATTAGCTCTGTTTTTTCCACGCATCCATAATATTTTTCACTGCTAAAATCAAACCCAATCCTAAAAACGCGCCGGGTGGCAGGATGGCGAGCAGGAATGTGTTGTCGGCGTGGTAGAATTGGATTTTCAACATGCCTGCCCAGTTACCGAGCAGGTTTTCAATGCCGTCAAATAAAGTGCCTTGACCTAAAATTTCACGTAATGCACCCAGTAAGAATAAGCTGAATGCCATCCCTAATCCCATTGCGAAACCGTCAAAGGCGGAATGAGCAATGCTGTTTTTGGATGCAAAGGCTTCCGCCCGACCGATAACGATACAGTTGGTGACAATCAGCGGAATAAAAATCCCCAAGGCTTGATAGAGCGTATAAGTATAAGCGTTCATCAGCAGTTGTACCACAGTCACGGTAGTGGCGATAATCATCACATAAATAGGAATGCGGATTTCCTGCGGAATATATTTGCGAAACAGGGAAATTACCGTGTTGGTACAAATTAACACGAGCATAGTGGCAAATCCCAATCCCAAGGCATTTGTCGCCGAGCTGGACACCGCCAACAGCGGGCAAAGACCTAATAATTGCACTAAACCGCCGTTGTTTTTCCAAACTCCTTGGATAAATAATTCTTTCCAGATGCTTGGTTGATGGGAAATTGTCGGATTTATTACCGCACTTTCCATTTCATTTTTATCGGCAGAATTGATTGTGTTTTCATTTTCTGACATATTTCATCCTAATTACAGCGGGGAAAATCGTTAATTTGTGCCGGTTTAAACCGATTTAACATTGCCAAGGCAGAACGCTTGGTTTGATTGACCACCGCTCTTGGGGTGATCGTGGCTCCGGCAAATTGATCGAATTTACCGCCGTCTTTTTTTACTGCCCATTCTGGCAAATTATCCGGCGTAATCATTTGATTAGAAAGAGATAAAATCCAATTTGAAATTCGGGTTTCGATTTTATCGCCCAATCCCGGCGTTTCATGATGTTCAATTACCCGCACGCCCAATACTTCGCCTTGCGGCGTTAATCCTACCAATAAACGAATATCGCCGGAATAGCCGTCGGGAGCGGTGGTTTCAAAAGCATAAGCGGTGATTTGCTGATTTTTTTTCGCAATATACAGCTTTTCTATGGTTGAAAGTGCGGTCGGTTTTACGCAGGTTTTCAGCAAGTCGTTATCCGCATATTGAGCGGGAATCACTTCCGCTAATAAGGCTTTTTGATTGTTATCAATGGCTTGCTGAATCGGTGCTTTGGTTAAAAAATACACTCCGCTGGAAATTGCAGTGCAAACTAACGCTACACCGGCAAGCATCAGAGCAAATTTTAAAGTGATTGATTTCATTACGTTTTCCTTCTATCTTGCACGGCCGTAAACACGCGGTCGGGTGTAATGATCGATTAATGGCACGCAAATATTAGCGAGCAGGATCCCAAATGCGACACCGTCCGGATAGTTACCGTGGAAGCGGATCACATATACCAATACGCCCAATAAAATACCGAAAATCACTTTGCCCTTGATGGTGATGGATGCGGTGACCGGATCCGTTGCAATAAAAAACGCACAGAACATCATTGCTCCGCTGAACAAATGCCAAAGCGGATTGGCGGTGTGTTGCGGGTCAATAAACCAAGTAACGGTGGCTAAAACCGCAAAAGTCGCTAAAAATGCCAAAGGAATTTGCCAGTGGATAATTTTTTTCCACACTAGGAACAATCCGCCGAGTAAAAAGGCGAGATTTAACTGCCACCAGCCTAAACCGCCCAGTTGTGGGAAGCCGGTGAAAATCGGTGAGGCGAATACATCGGAAAGTGCGGTGGTTTTTAAGCCGGTTTTGACGGCATCAAGCGGTGTAGCTTGAGTGATACCATCAATATTTGCGGTGAGTTGGCGTAAACCGAAGCCGTCCGTGGTGTTGCCGGCGAACACTAAATGCAACGCATCGTTGAGTGTTAGCGGTTCGTGCAACAGGCTTAATGGCGGTGTCCATGTGGTCATTTGTAACGGAAAAGCAATCAACAGCACCACATAGCCGACCATCGCAGGGTTAAACGGATTTTGTCCCAATCCGCCATAAACGTGTTTGCCAAGCATCACGGCACAAAATGTACCGATTAAAATAATCCAGTAGGGAGCATAAGACGGAATTGCCACCGCTAAAATCAGGGCGGTCACAGTCACGCTGAAATCCGATAGATAAAAGAGCGGTGTCTTTTTACGTAATAATGTTACGCCAAATTCTAACAACCAGGCAAAACTCACAGCCAATAAAATTTGCACAAGCACGCCGAAGCCGAAAAAATATATCTGCACCGCAATCGCCGGTAACATCGCAAATAGCACCCACAACATCACACGGGCAGTCAGTTTGCCGGAATGTGTATGGGGCGAACTGGTCATTTTAAACATTTGTTTTTATTCCTAATTTTTTATGCGGACAAAATGTTGCCCGTTAAATTTATATTGAATTTTTTCATTAGTCGGTTTTCCTGAACCATATCCGTCTTCTGATGGCATAATTACAGGAAAACTCAAAGTTTGAGTTTGTTCATCATAAGTAAAATCAGGATAGCTCACATCATTGTTGATTAATGTAGGATCAAAAGCTACATTAATTTCATTAGTTAATTTGGATGTTTGAATGATATTGGCATACTCTAAACCATTATTGGTAATTTGGTAGAATATAGCTGAAATCATATGATTACGACCGTCACCAATAGAAAGATCGACGGCTAAATAATAGATTTTATCCAGTAATTTTATTGTTGATAATTGATAAGTGAGCGGTCCAATCTCAAATCCATTCGCATGTTCAGTGGTGATAACTACATTATTTTGGTTATCAATATATTGATATATTGCGGAAGCATCGTGCATTGAACCACCGCTTTGCTCATCCCAAGAAAACGTACGTAATTTATTATCATCGGAACGTAAAATATATACACCAGCTTCTCCGGTTTTGATAAATTCACATTGCATTGATTCTGGTGTTTTTAAATAAGCGGATAATGTATCGGTAAATTGTTTGATCGCAATTTCTAATTTGTCATAATCTCTTTCTTCATACTTGCCGTAGCTACCGTATTTTTTCATATTTCCATAGCTATCTGCCAGCCGTATATCAATTTGTTCACAATTTTGAGCGTATAAATTTGCACTAAAAAGTGCAGTAAGAACGAGAAAGAATTTTTTCATTTTATACATCCTTATTTTGTTCTGATGCTTGAGCTGCTTTTTTGGCCTTTGCTCTCGCAATCGCCGCCGCAATTGCCGCTTTTTTCGGATCAACAGATTCTGCTGAATTTTCAACCGCACTTTCAGTTTTTTCAGCAACAGGTTGAGCAACGGCTTGCTGTGCTTCTTTCTTTGCTTTAGCTCTTGCGATCGCCGCCGTAATTGCCGCTTTTTTCGGATCAACAGATTCTGCGGAATTTTCAACCGCACTTTCAGTTTTTTCAGCAACAGGTTGAGCAACGGCTTGCTGTGCTTCTTTCTTTGCTTTAGCTCTTGCGATCGCCGCCGTC
>NZ_SLYB01000011.1:0-4326 GCF_004340985.1 Cricetibacter osteomyelitidis | reverse complement strand
GGAATTTTCAACCGCACTTTCAGTTTTTTCAGCAACAGGTTGAGCAACGGCTTGCTGTGCTTCTTTCTTTGCTTTAGCTCTTGCGATCGCCGCCGTAATTGCCGCTTTTTTCGGATCAACAGATGCTGCTGAATTTTCAACCGCACTTTCAGTTTTTTCAGCAACAGGTTGAGTGGCGGCTTGCTGTGCTTCTTTCTTTGCTTTAGCTCTGGCAATCGCCGCTGCGATTGCCGCTTTTTTCGGATCAACAGATTCTGCTGAATTTTCAACCGCACTTTCTGTTTTATTTTCCCTTTCTGCTGCTTGTTGGCGAGCTAATCGACGGGCTTTACGTTGAGCCATAATATCGGCATTATCCGGTAAAATCTCACCATTATCTGCCGTAATAGTTTTAATTTGCGGTTTTTCGGTTTCACCGGCAGCCTGTTTGGCTTTAATCCGCTCTAAAGCCGCCTGCACAGGATCTACACCTTTTGCCTGAGCCAATTCCGCCCGACGGTTTTCTGCCGCACGTTGGCTGCGGGCTTCGCGTTCTTGTTTTTCCTTAGCTAAACGGGCTTCTCTGGCTTCAAAACGCTGTTTGGCTTCTTCCGCCTGTTTTGCTTTGGTTTCAATATCCCAAATCTTGGCTTTTTCTTGGCGGAAATATTGAATCAGCGGAATATTACTTGGACATACATAAGCACATAAACCGCACTCAATGCAGTCAAATAACGAATATTCCTTAGATTTTTCATGATCTTCCGAACGGGCAAACCAATACATCTGCTGCGGCATTAAATGCAGCGGACAGGCATCGGAACAAGCGGAACAGCGGATACAGGAACGCTCTTGCAGCAGCGGATTATATTCAAAATGATCAGGCGCTAAAATGCAGTTTGCCAGTTTATTGACCGCTGCATCCAAGCTCGGCAGCATCAATCCCATCATCGGGCCGCCCACAAACACAGGGAAGCGTTCATCATATTGATAACCGCTGTGTTGCAGTAAGTGGGATATCGGCGTACCAAAGCGAACCCACACATTGCCCTTTTGTTTGATTTTATCGCCTGTGAGCGTTACCACCCGTTCAATCAGCGGTTCGTCATTGATGATCGCCCGTTTAACCGCATAAGCCGTTCCGACGTTTTGCATTAACACGCCGATAGATGATGAATGATGACCTTTCGGCACTTCCAGACCGGTGAGAATTTGAATTAATTGTTTGGCTGCACCGGACGGGTATTTAGTGGGGATCACACGGATTTCAATATCATTTGCTCCTTGCAACGCATTTTGCAAAGATTTAATCGCTTCCGGTTTATTGTCTTCAATGGCAATCACCACTTTTTCAGGTCGCAGAATATAACGTAAGATCCGCACGCCTTCAATGATTTCAAGGGGATAATCCCGCATTAAACGATCATCGCAGGTGATATAAGGCTCGCATTCCGCCCCGTTGATAATCAACAGCTTGATTTTTTTCTCTGCGGAATGGATTTTTGCCGCTGTCGGGAACACCGCACCACCTAAGCCGGCAACACCTGCACGGTATATTTTATCAATAAGCTGTTCCGGAGTATGACTTAAAAAATCGTCAATAGGCTGTTGCTCGATCCATTGATCTTTACCGTCTGCCTGAATATGCACCGCCATTTCCGGCAAACCGGAAGGGTGGGCGGCAATATGGGGAGCAATAGCGATCACCGTGCCTGAAGTGGGAGCGTGTACCGGCAGCACCCGCAAGCCGTTGCCCTGAGTGAGCGGTTGCCCTTTTAATACTTGTTGACCCGTCTGAACCAACAAATCCCCTGCTTTTCCGGCGTGCTGTTTGAGCGGTACATAAAAATGCTCCGGCAAGGGTAGTTGTCCGATTGGGGTTTTGTTAGATTGAGATTTGTTTTCCGGCGGATGAATACCGCCGGGGAAGTCCCATAGCTTGCCGGAGTTAAAACGGCTTAAAACATCATCAGTCATTTTATTCCCCTTATTCTCCGACAATCATTTTTTTCTGTCCCGATGTAATATCAGCTACGGGAATGACTAATTTCGGATCGAATTTCCAATCCCAAGAATCAATATTTTTTTCCACTTTTTCCATTGTAATGCAATCTGTCGGGCAAACCGGCACGCATAAATTACAGCCGGTGCAGAGATCAGGCACAACGGTATGCACAGCCTTATTAGTGCCGATAATGGCATCCACCGGACAGGCTTGAATACATTTGGTGCAACCGATACACATATCTTCGTGGATCAATGCAACTTTCACTTCAGGGGTTTCATCAAAATCCGTTTGCGGCACATCGACACCAAGTAATTCTGCGATTTTCGCCACTACAGGCTGACCGCCCGGTACACATTTGGTAATATCGTCGCCGTTTGCCACTGCTTGTGCATAAGGTTTACAACCGGGATAGCCGCATTGACCGCATTGGCTTTGCGGGAGAATTGCATCAATTTTTTCCACAATGGGATCCGCTTCCACTTTGAGTTTAGTCGAGGCGAAACCGAGTATGCCGCCGAAAATCAACGCCAACAGTGTGATAATCAGCAACACATAATAAATCAGGGGAAGTTCGGTCAGCCACGTCATCACAATCTAACCAACCCAGTGAAACCCATAAAGGCAAGAGACATCAAACCTGCTGTAATCAACGCGATAGAGGCTCCGCAAAACGGCAGCGGCACATCTGCCGCCGCCAAGCGTTCGCGTAAAGAAGCAAATAATACTAACACCAAAGAAAAACCGAGAGAGGCCCCGAAACCGTAAATGACGGATTCTGTTAAGTTATGAGCAAGGTTGACATTCAATAAGGCCACGCCTAACACCGCACAGTTGGTGGTAATCAACGGCAGGAAAATACCCAGTAAACGATACAGTGTCGGGCTGGTTTTATTAATGGTCATTTCCGTAAATTGCACCACGACGGCAATCACCAAAATAAATACTAACGTGCGTAAGAAGGTGGCATCAAGAGGTTGTAAAATATAGCGTTCTACTAAATAAGAGCATAAGGAAGCCACGGTCAGCACAAAGGTGGTGGCCAATCCCATTCCAATAGCGGTTTCAATTTTTTTAGACACGCCCATAAACGGACAAAGCCCTAGGAATTTCACTAGAACAAAGTTGTTTATCAAAGCGGTGCTGATGATTAAGAGTATATAGTGTGTCATAGCGTATTCGTTTTTCGAGTAGTTGGCTATTATCCTAATTTCTTAGACTTAGAACAACTGAAAAAGCAAAATTTTATAAAATTCTGTTAAAACTTACCGCACTTTAGGTAGGTTTAACGCATTAATCGGGGAGCGGTTATTGTGATCGCACTTTCGGCAGTGGTTCCGGTTCGCCTAAAAAGTGCGGTTTCTTTTCTAATAATAAATCGATAACCGCTTGCAGACGGGCAAAAAATTCCCGCAAGCGAGTGAAAATATATACATCCGGATCACCGGCGGCAAAGCAAATGGCATTAATATCATAGAATTTAGCAATAAATAACGCCCGTTCACAGTGGAATTTTTGTGTGATAATGGTTATTGAATGTGCTTTAAACACTTGATCTGCCCGAACGATGGAATCTAACGTGCGAAAACCAGCATAGTCACGAAACAGTTTCTCTTCTGGAATTCCCATTTTTTTCAGATCGCGGAACATCGTCTGCGGTTCATTATAATAGGCAGTACGGTTATCGCCACTGAGCAGCAGATAATCAACTTTTTTACGATCAAATAAGGTTTTAGCGGAATCCATACGGTTGGAATAAAACCCGTTGGTTTTGCCTTTGGCTACATATTTTGCCGTGCCTAGCACTAAGCCGTAAGGACGATAGGGTACTTTATTAATATCCGTGTAAATATTTTTCCGCACATAAAAACTGATGGCGATATCAAAGGCCAGTGCCAATACACCCACAAACACTGCGACCAGCAGCATTATTTTGCTGATACTCAACAACCACCGCAACAAATTACGGGAATTTGTTGAAGTGCGGATTGGTACTTCTGGTTGAATATTGACCATTCTTATAATGATATGTTAGCAATAATTCTCAATAAGTCAGCATACTAACAGAATGTAATAAGAAGTGTAAATATCGTTAAGCGATAATTTATGACAAAAAGACTGCACTAGAAAACGGAAAAATGCATTCAGGCATAGTTGGCAAATAATCCGGAAGTGATATGATTGTACAACCGATTTGCGAGGTGTGTGAAGCAATGAAAAATAAAGAATAATAAAAAACAGGAAATCACTTATGTCAGAAAAAATACTCTGGGCCGGTTATTACCGGCGATTCTATCAAACCGACCCGAACACCCATCATTTTGGCTATTGCCTGGCTTTTG
>NZ_SLYB01000010.1 GCF_004340985.1 Cricetibacter osteomyelitidis | reverse complement strand
AAAGAAATAACAAGTTTTCAGCATTTTAAAATTGATAGTCATCGGATTTCAGCAGACAAATCATTTTATTTGAGTGCTAATATGTCAGGTAAACTCTATAAAGGTTACGGTGAAAGTTTAGTGCCGATTTATACTGATACACCAATTAGCCCTTTTAAACCTTATGATTTAGCTATTGCAGGAAATTATTTTTTATCAGTAGGAAATACCATTACAGGCACAGATGATGTGGCTAGCACAAATCTTATTATCAACCCGGTAAATCCGGAAAAGCATAAAAAAAGCAGCTATGACGGGGTAACGTTATGGGATAAAAATACTTTAAAACCGATTGCAAGATTGTGGGGGAATAATGGAAGTACCGCGGGCACACTCAGCCCGGACGGTAAATGGGTCGTTACCGGTAGTGAAAATTATGGTCGTTATATGTGGTCGACAGAAAATCCTAATTTGCGTATTTCATTAGCTTATGCAGAAGACGGTGTTTTTGATAAAAAAACAAAGAAAACAGATAAAAGCCAGTTGTTGCCAGTTCCTGAAAAATTTAAAAATAAGCAACTTTTAGGCATTAGTCCTACCATAGCTTATGCATTCGTAACGGAAACCGAGTTTATTCAATTTGGAGAATCAGGAACTAAAAATGGTTACGGTTATGAAATTACCCCGCTTTATACTGTAGGTGATCCTTGGATAAAGGCTTATGTGGAAGTTGGTAATGATCCTGCAATTTCTGCTAATTCGTATAGTCGTAATCTGAGTATTTCTTCTTCCCCACAAGCCCATATTTTAGTCACAGGGCAAGCCACGGGCGGCGGGATTAATGTGTATAAATATCACCCTGATAAAATGGAACTGGAAAAAATCTGGGTGGCGGATTAGTTAAAAAGTGCGGTTGAAAAATAAAATGTTTTTCAATCGCCTTTCTTTTATTGAAGAAGTGTTTCCTCTTCCCCCAAAGCCCATATTCTTGTCACAGGGCAAGCCACAGGCGGCGGGATTAACGTGTATAAATATCATCCCGATAAAATGGAGCTGGAAAAAATCTGGGTGGCGGATTAGTTTAAAAGTGCGGTCGAAAAATGAGGAGTTTTATTGTCTAATTTGTCTTTTTATCATCGCAAACAGCCCTGAAAAATTAAGCAAGTTTTTCGGTTATGACGAACGCATTATTCATGCCTTTGGTTCAGGTTATGATGACAGTTTTTATTATTATCAGCTCAAAGCCCTGCCTGAAGATATATTGCCTGCACCGATTATGTTGACTAATTGGGAGATTGACGGGTTTAAAGAGCAAAAATGGTTAGAAACACGAGAAAATTTAGCGGGTTACGTATTACAAACCTATCCTCATCTTGTGGCACAAGAAAAATTAGGAGAATTACTGGATTATTTAAACGAGGCTTATAAGAAAAATTATCAAGCTCGAGATGCAATTATGAAATATGCTGTGGCAAAATTAGTTGCAAAAGCCAAACAGTATGATTTTGAGATGGCAGAAATGCGTTTAACACAACAATTTAATGAACTGGCTAATGTAGCAAATCAGTTATGGTCAGATATTGTAGAGGAATAATTATGTCAACCGATAAAACCACGCCTTCTATCAATTTAAACAAGCGTTATCCTGCACCGGATTCATCACCTGCCGATAACATTGTAGCGCAATGCAACCCCGGTTTACGTGTGTTGCCGACACGGTTTGCCTTAACCACGCAGGCATTGATATCATTAGCAAAAACAGGCAAAGCCCCAAGCTCTACATTAACGCGCGTTCGAGCCGATGACGAATATGACATTCGTTTGTTGCGAGATGGTTATGTTTATATTCTTGCATTAGGTGCAAAAACAGCCTATGCCGAAATAACAACAAATGCACCTGCAAGCTATGATGATTGTAATGCGTGGTATGTCTATCGCTATCATTCCCCTGATATGGATATTAATGATTATAGTGAAGATGTGCCGCTGCCTTATCATTTTAATCAATATATCGGTGAGCCTAATTCGTGGAAACTGTCAAAAATCGGCAATCCTTATATCACCTTGCCTGAAAATGTAACTAATTTTTACATTCTTTATTCCGATATAAAATTACCGCAGGCACTCTTAACACAACTTGAAAAAGATAAAACCACACGTAACGAATGGATGCACTATGTAAATAGCGCGCAATCGGGTAGCTTTGTTAATTCGCTTAAATTGTTAAATAGCGAAATACAGGATTTTATCAAAGGAACGTCAAAAGTTGATGATGAAACAAATGCTTATCGCTTAACACCGATAGGCTATCACTCTGATTACGATAATTTAATTAAGCGTATTTGGTGTGATGGCGTTATTGTCGCTTTAGATGACCCAATCGGTACGGCGAGAGATATAAGCGTTTATCACTATTATTTAGTGCAGCAGCGCAATAAACTCTTGCGAAAATATCAATATGCCTTTGCAACGGCACAACATATTGATGCTTATGTCAAACAGCAATATTTTTATCAATATCAACAATTTGAAAAAGAAAACTACTCACCTTCGGCAAGTTTTGGCACAATAACGCGAAAACCAAGCGTTAATGCAATTTACCAAAGCTTAGGGATTGCAGAAGAACACCTTACTCACAACGGCGATGCCGAAATCCTTGCAACATTGAAAAATGAATTTAATCTTGATGAAGAATTAATCGGTATTAACACCATTAATAAATTGGCTAATTTAATTGGGCGATACGGGCAAGATTTCAAAAAACTGGTTAATGCGTGGATCGCATTTATCACTAACCCGGCATTGCTTAATCGCATGCGAAGAATTGAACAATGTTTAACGAAAACAGATGCACATACCGCAGAATATTGGTGCTTATGCCAACATGGCTTGCTCTTTGGGCTTGATTTATCCGCTTTCGGCGCAAACGCAATGATTGCCGCACTTGAAGAAAATAATGCGGACTTACCTCTGCCTGAACAAGCACAATTTGAACCTGATAATGCGAAGAAATTGCGTGATTTAACCATCAATTACGATAAAGTGATCGCCCTATTAGCCAACGTGGCGGAAAAAGTAACCTTTAATATGGCAACCTATGATTTGTTTGTGGATATTTGGGCAGACAAAGTCATGTATAGCAAAATAAGAAAAGGGAATAAATCGCAAAAAAGACCGAGATTAGTATATTCTTCCTTAGTGGCGGTATTTCAGGCACATCCAAGTGCCAAAGAGATCCGTAGCGGAAATGTAGGAAAATTGCCATCAAATGGAAGACACTTTGCTTTCGGTGAAATTCATGCAAAATTAACAGAGCCAAGCTATCGTCTATTTCAAGTCACAGAAACCTTGTCGGGGGTAACAAAACTAAGCCGTTATGCCCCATTATTAGCTTATTTTAATGAAAATACGGCACGCACAACCGAAGGGCAAATGGCAAATGATCCTGTATTGAATAGCTTGTATATGCTCACCGCCTTTTACTCACCCGAAGGCGGCTTAGGTTCGCAAGCAAAACAGGCAATCGACACATTCCGCCAACAGGTTTCAATTTCATCGGTAACAGGGGAAATTGATATTGTCAATGCCACCAAATCCGCACGACAAGGCTTAATGGTACTTAAAACCACCTTATTAAGTGTGAGTTCGGCAATCACCGCTGTGGGGGCATTGTTTGAATACGGCATTTGGGAAGAAGCACGCTATAAAGGCGATACCGTTGGAATGCTCAGTGCAGGGCTTCGCGGGGGCGGTATGTTAATGGTCGAGCTTGGCGGTGCATTGGTTGCAGCGGCGAAAGTCAGCACTGCATCGGCACTGGTTATCGGGGTGGCTTATGCCGGTTTAGCCTTAGGTGCGGTGGCGGTGATCGCAGGGATTATATTGGCGTTTTACTCAAGTGATGATATGGAAACGTGGGTAACAAATGGGTTTTGGGGGAGTAGTAAATTGTATTGGGGCGGGATTAATCCAAATACTCTATATGAATGGCTTGGTACGAGAAAAAGGCCAAAGGCATTTTTAGATCAATTTACAGATAGCCAATTTGAAACTTTATCAGGCGAAGTTTATGCTTATTATCAATTAGAAATGCAACGTTATTATCAATTTGCCCAAAAAATTGAAATTAATGCCATAGATAAATATACTTTTGAGGTTAGTCATTATTTATTGCAATACCCTGATATTGCTCAAAAAGTTACGGTAACTAAATTAATGGTAAATGATTTAGGAGCAAAACATTTTGAACAACCGCAAAATATTATTTTGGATACGGCAAATCAAAAGGTAACTCTGCAATATCCAAAAGGGAATGGGTATGACACAAGAATAACCCATACTTCAGAGAATGATAGTTTTGATTTAAGCAAGCAAATCATTCATTATCCTGAGCGGGATATAAAGAAAATACAAATCCAGGTATCAATGCCTGATTTTGTGGGTTCAAAAACGCAAATTAAATCAGCACTTACCCCCTTTAAATTTAAGGAGTAAAAATGAATAATAAAGCATTACTCGGTTGTTCTATTCGGCAATGCAACAAAGATGAAATAGAAATCAGACAGTCCTTTATTGATGGCTATTTAAGAGGATTTATTCGAGCAATATTAGTGGGCTTGCTTATTATGGAGGTCTGTATAATAGAAACAAAAGAACGTTCTCGTTATCCTTTTGAATATATTGTTACAACCATAAGGGAGGATTTTAAGTGGGCTTTTTATCCGGATGAACAAATTATGCCGAATTATAAAGATCACATAAGAATTAGAAGCCAAGATGAGTTTAAAAAACAATATCCGAATTCACCAATTATTCCTTATGAAGAATATAGAGAGGAATATATTAAGGCATGGCATTGGGAAAGAATAAGAGCATATTTCCATTTTATTTGGCCTCTTTTGTTATTGTTGCTTATTTGTTTCCCTCGTGCTCGAGGCATTCGCGTAAACCGCAAAAAGCGTATTATTTATTGGCAAACCACTAACCCAAAACCACATATTGCTTATGTGCCGGAAAAGGGCGACCCGTTAAGCGGTTTGCTTTACAATCAATTTGGTCTCTATGCTTTTGGTGGCGGTGTGCATTTTTCATTGCAAATTTTATTTAAAGATTACAATAACCCCCAAAAAGCGCCCTCCTATGCCTTTTTTGGCGTGTATCCCACACCCAATAAAACGCATAATGCAGACATTTTAAACGCTATTCGTGCCTATTTAATGGAAGATAACCCCGAATTTTTACAATATATCGGCAAAAGTTACCGCACTTTTACCGCACCACCGCTGATTGCGTTTTGTAATGCCTTAAGTTTTGCCATTCCCTTTAATCGCAAAAAAGCAGAGAAAGGCATCGCCCAAGCCTTTAATGACTGGCAACAGCCCAGTGCTCCAAAAAGAGCATGGTTTAGAGCAATGCAAAAAGAGCAAGAACTTATCAACCAAGATTATAAACAAGATAATCTTGATAATGAGGTGAAATGGGAGCAGAGTAAAGAGGAAATAAAATGAACAATAAGGCTTTACTCGGTTGTTCAATTCGCCAATGTAACGAAGATGAAATAGAAATTAGACAGTCCTTTATTGATGGTTATTTAAGAGGATTTATTCGAGCGGTATTAGTGGGCTTGCTTATTATGGAGGTCTATATAATAGAAACAAAAGAACGTTCTCGTTATCCTTTTGAGTATGTTATAAGCAGTATAGAAGATAATTTTAATTGGACTTTTAGAGCAGATAAATTTATTCAACCGATGTATGAAGATACTATCAAATTTTATTCCAATCAGAATATGATCGATAAATATAAATTGTCAGGATACGATGAAACATATGATGAGTATAAAAATGAATATATAAGAAAATTCCATAAATATGATTTTTTATATTTTTATGGCACTATGTTTATACTGGCAATAATAGTTTTATTAATAGCTTTTCCTCGTGCCCGAGGCATTCGTGTAAACCGCAAAAAGCGTATTATTTATTGGCAAACTACCAGCCCAAAACCACATATTGCCTATGTGCCGGAAAAGGGCGACCCTTTAAGCGGTTTGCTTTACAACCAATTTGGCCTCTATGCCTTTGGCGGCGGTGTGCATTTTTCATTGCAAATTTTATTTAAAGATTACAATAATCCGAAAAAAGCGCCCTCCTATGCCTTTTTTGGCGTGTACCCTACACCCAATAAAACGCATAATGCAGACATTTTAAACGCTATTCGTGCCTATTTAACGGAAGATAACCCCGAGTTTTTGCAATATATCGGCAAAAGTTACCGCACTTTTACCGCCCCACCGCTGATTGCCTTTTGTAACGCTTTGAGTTTCGCCATTCCCTTTAACCGCAAAAAAGCAGAGGAAGGCATCACCCAAGCCTTTAATGACTGGCAACAACCCAATGCTCCCAAAAGAGCCTGGTTTAAAGCAATGCAAAAAGACCAAGAAGCAATAAATAAAGAATATAGAGACGAAGACGGCTTGGAAAATGAAGTCAAATGGGAAGTGCAAAAAGAATAAAATCAACACTGACGATTTTTACCTTTTAAAGAGAATATTAAAATGAATTACACATTGTTAGGTTGCTCAATTCGCCAATGTAACGAAGATGAAATAGAAATCAGACAATCCTTTATTGATGGCTATTTAAGAGGATTTATTCGAGCGGTATTAGTGGGCTTGCTTATTATGGAGGTCTATATAATAGAAACAAAAGAACGTTCTCGTTATCCTTTTGAATATATTGTTGAAAATGTAAAGGAAGATATTAACTGGGCATTCAATACAGATAGCATACTAATACCAATGTATCAAAATTATACAAAGCACTTTGATGACCCCGATGAACTGTTTAAAAGTTTAAAAAAAGAAAGTTATTATGAATATAAAAAATCATTCTCAAAGCATTATATATCAGCAAGATTTTGGATTGTATTCCATATACTTTGGAGCTCAATATTAACTTTATTAGTATGCTTTCCTCGTGCTCGAGGCATTCGTGTAAACCGCAAAAAACGCATTATTTATTGGCAAACTACCAGCCCAAAACCGCATATTGCTTATGTGCCGGAAAAGGGCGACCCGTTAAGCGGTTTGCTTTACAATCAATTTGGTCTCTATGCCTTTGGCGGTGGTGTGCATTTTTCATTGCAAATTTTATTTAAAGATTACAATAATCCGAAAAAAGCGCCCTCCTATGCCTTTTTTGGCGTGTACCCCACACCCAATAAAACGCATAATGCGGATATTTTAAACGCTATTCGTGCCTATTTAACGGAAGATAACCCCGAATTTTTACAATATAACGGCAAAAGTTACCGCACTTTTACCGCACCACCGCTGATTGCGTTTTGTAATGCCTTAAGTTTTGCCATTCCCTTTAATCGCAAAAAAGCAGAGAAAGGCATCGCCCAAGCCTTTAATGACTGGCAACAACCCAATGCTCCAAAAAGAGCCTGGTTTAGAGCAATGCAAAAAGAACAGGAGCTTATCAACCAAGATTACAAACAAGATAATCTTGATAATGAGGTGAAGTGGGAACAGAGTAAAGAGGAAATAAAATGAACAATAAGGCTTTACTCGGTTGTTCGATTCGCAAATGTAACGAAGATGAAATTGAAATCAGACAATCCTTTATTGATGGCTATTTAAGAGGATTTATTCGAGCGGTATTAGTGGGCTTGCTTATTATGGAAGTCTATATAATAGAAACAAAAGAACGTTCTCGTTATCCTTTCGAATATATTATTGAAAATATAAAAGAGGATTTTACATGGGGATTGAATACGGATACTATTCTTATTCCTATGTATGAAAGTTATATTCAAGAATTTGATGAACCAGATGCATTATTTTCACTTCTAAAGAAAAAGTCTTATGAAGAATATAAAATGCTATATAGAGATAGTTATACATCAGCAAGATTTTGGATTGTATTCCATATACTATGGATTTCAATATTAGCCTTATTAGTATGTTTCCCTCGTGCTCGAGGCATTCGCATAAACCGCAAAAAACGCATTATTTATTGGCAAACTACCAGTCCAAAACCGCATATTGCCTATGTGCCGGAAAAGGGTGACCCTTTAAGCGGTTTGCTTTACAACCAATTTGGGCTCTATGCCTTTGGCGGCGGTGTGCATTTTTCATTACAAATTTTATTTAAAGATTACAATAACCCGAAAAAAGCACCCTTCTATGCTTTTTTTGGCGTGTACCCCACGCCCAATAAAACGCATAATGCAGACATTTTAAACGCTATTCGTGCCTATTTAACGGAAGATAACCCCGAGTTTTTGCAATATATCGGCAAAAGTTACCTCACTTTTACTGCACCACCGCTGATTGCGTTTTGTAACGCTTTGAGTTTAGCCATTCCTTTTAACCGCAAAAAAGCAGAGGAAGGCATAGCCCAAGCCTTTAATGACTGGCAACAACCCAATGCTCCAAAAAGAGCCTGGTTTAGAGCAATGCAAAAAGAGCAGGAACTTATCAACCAAGATTATAAACAAGATAATCTTGATAATGAGGTGAAATGGGAGCAGAGTAAAGAGGAAATAAAATGAACAATAAGGCTTTACTCGGTTGCTCTATTCGGCAATGCAACGAAGATGAAATTGAAATCAGACAATCCTTTATAGATGGCTATTTACGCGGTTTTATTCGTGCTGTACTAGTCGGCTTACTTATTATGGAAATAGCTATAATCAAAAATAATGACCGATCTCGTTATCCTTTTGAATATATTGTAGAAAGTGTAAAAAGAGATGTTGATTGGACATTCAATCCCGATAAATTAATTATTCCTAATTATTTAAGATATAAAAAACTATTTGAAAATCCTGAATACTCAGCTATGGAAAAAGAAGAAACATACGAAGAATATAAACTCCCTTATTTAGAAAAACAAAAGTTTAGATGGCTTAAAATAATTTTTCATATCTTTTGGGTGTCTATTATCATTTTTCTTATTTGTTTCCCTCGTGCTCGAGGCATTCGCGTAAACCGCAAAAAACGCATTATTTATTGGCAAACTACTAACCCAAAACCGCATATTGCCTATGTGCCGGAAAAGGGTGACCCCTTAAGCGGTTTACTTTACAATCAATTTGGCCTCTATGCTTTTGGCGGCGGTGTGCATTTTTCATTGCAAATTTTATTTAAAGATTACAATAACCCGAAAAAAGCGCCCTCCCATGCTTTTTTTGGTGTGTATCCTACACCCAATAAAACGCATAATGCAGATATTTTAAATGCTATTCGTGCCTATTTAACGGAAGATAACCCTGAATTTTTACAATATATCGGCAAAAGTTACCGCACTTTTACTGCACCACCGCTGATTGCCTTTTGTAACGCTTTGAGTTTCGCCATTCCCTTTAATCGCAAAAAAGCAGAGAAAGGCATCGCCCAAGCCTTTAATGACTGGCAACAGCCCAACGCTCCAAAAAGAGCCTGGTTTAGAGCAATGCAAAAAGAACAGGAACTTATCAACCAAGATTATAAACAAGATAATCTTGATAATGAGGTGAAATGGGAACAGAGCAAATAGGAATAAAATGTTGCCGATTAGGTAATTTTTCTTGATAAATGGTAAGAAAATAATTAGTTTTATTGGAGAGATCTGTTAGAGTAAGACAGTAAAATCATTTAGTGGAATTAAATTGGAGTTATATTGTGATAAAAGTTGACTTGACTGCTACGTTAGGGGCATTGAATGATGTATCAAAATTGATGCTGGAAGAGGCGGCCGCTTATGCTATTAGTACTCAGGAGTCGGAAATTTTGCCGGCACATTTGTTATTAAAAGCGTTGGATAATCCCTTTGACGATGTGCGCTTTATTTTAGATAGGTTAAAGATTTCTCATGAAGAATTGACCGCACTTTTAATACGCAATACACAAACAAACGATTCGAATGTGGGCGGTGTTCCCGTATTTTCTCCACTTTTAATTGAATTATTACAAGAAGCTTGGCTGATAGGTTCGTTGGAATATAAGCAATCACAAATTAGAAGCGCGGTCATTTTTCTGGCCTTATTGCTTAATGCCGGTCGTTATTTGCCAACCGGTGCGGCATCTTTTCTTAATCAAATCAACAAAGAAAATTTACGTCACGATTTACTCAAATTAGCAGACGGTTCTTCGGAAAGTAAAGTACAATCATCCACCAATGCAGCACAGAATTTAACTAATGCTGATCAGTCCGTATTAGCCCGTTTTGCGGAGAATCTTACTACCAAAGCTCAGAGCGGAGATATTGATCCTGTATTGGCGCGGGATCAAGAAATTGATTTGATGATTGATATTCTTTCTCGCCGTCGGAAGAATAATCCTATTGTAGTGGGTGACGCCGGCGTGGGGAAAAGCGCATTGATTGAGGGCTTGGCATTGCGTATTGCTAATCAGCAAGTACCGCCGCATTTGCTTAATGTGGAATTATGGAGCTTAGATTTAGGTGCGTTACAATCCGGGGCATCCGTTAAAGGCGAATTTGAGAAACGGTTAAAGTCCGTGATTGATTTTGTTAAAACTAGTCCGACACCAATTATTCTGTTTATTGATGAAGCGCATACGTTGATAGGTGCGGGTGGTGAAGTCGGCGGCGGTGATGCCGCAAATTTACTGAAACCGGCGTTGGCGCGCGGCGAACTGCGTACGATTGCTGCGACAACTTGGTCGGAATATAAAAAATATTTTGAAAAAGATCCCGCTCTTTCACGTCGTTTTCAATTAGTGAAAGTGGATGAACCTTCTATTGCGGAAAGTATTGTCATTTTACGTGGTTTAAAACCGCTTTATGAAAAAGCACACGGTGTGTATATTACCGGTGAAGCATTGGAAACTGTAACGAAGCTGTCGGCACGCTATATCGCTGCTAAAAAATTACCTGATAAAGCCATTGATATTTTAGATACTGCCTGTGCGCGGGTTGCTACGGCAAAGGATACACCACCGAAACGTTTAAGTTATTTGGATAATAAACTTCACGAAGTTCAAGTGGCATTGGATGAATTGTCTCGTGATTATAAATTGGGTGAGCCGATTGATAATGCGGTAAAACTTCAATTGGAGCAACAGATTGAAACGTTGCAAAATGAAAAAACGGAATTGAGTGCTGAATTTGAAACGCAAAAGGCTGTAGTTGAGTCTATTCTGGCATTACGGGAGCAAGTCGCTCAAGACGATACGGATGATGAACGACGCGAGACTTTAATTGCCGAATTACAGATTCAGAAAGCGAAATATGAATCTATTAAAAACGAAGATCGTTTGATTCATGCGGAAGTGGGGAGTAAGCAAATTGCCGCTGTGATTGCCGATTTAACCGGTATTCCGGTGAATACAATGACGGGAGATGAATTAAGTAAACTGACCGAATTACCGACATTACTAAATGAAAATATAAAAGGACAAGAAGGGGCTATCGAGCAGATTCATAAAAGTTTATTAACCGCTATGGCGGATTTACGTCGTGCCGGCACGCCGTTAGGTGCGTTATTGTTAGTGGGACCGAGTGGGGTCGGTAAGACGGAAACGGCTATTCAAATTGCCGAACATATTTTCGGTGGTCGCCAATTTTTAACAACCATTAATATGTCTGAGTATCAGGAGAAACACACCGTTTCCCGTTTAATCGGTTCTCCACCGGGATATGTCGGCTATGGCGAAGGTGGTTTGCTCACGGAAGCCATTCGGCAAAAACCTTACTCTATTGTTTTGTTGGATGAGGTAGAAAAAGCGCATCCGGACGTATTGAATTTATTTTATCAGGCGTTTGATAAAGGCGAATTAGCTGATGGTGAGGGACGCCAAATTGACTGCAAGAATATCTTGTTTATGTTGACTTCGAATTGCGGTTTTGATTCTGCCAGTGAGAAAATGGATAGTAAAACCGATGAGCAGTTGCGTAAATCACTATTAACATTCTTTAAACCTGCACTACTGGCACGTATGCAAATTGTGCAATATAACTACTTGTCTAAAGATGTTATGCAACGGATCGTCAAAGCGAAGTTGAATAAATTGGAAAAATTGATCGCTGAACGTTATAAAGCAACATTAAATATCGGCTTATCCGTGCTTGAAAATATTGAACGTCAATGTGAAGCGGATGCAAACGGAGCCCGTTTACTTGATGCAATTTTGGAAGGTCAATTATTACCGCCGTTATCATTGGCGTTATTACAACGAGTAGCAGATGGGGAGAAAATCGGGACCATTGCTATTGAGTATGATAATGATGAGTATCAAGTAACAATTGAGTAGTTGTAAAGGTTTAAGAACAATCTGACAGGCACAAGTTAGTGCAGGTGTCTGTCAGATTTGATCTTCTACAATAAATTAACATATACAAACTCTAATATATTTGCGTATAAATATGAAAAAAGAGCCATTGTAAATAAAGGCTCTTTTGATGTTTTCAGGGTTATATTTTACAAATATTAATTTTAATTATAGATAATTTAGAATGGAATCTCATCATCAAAATCCATTGGCGGTTCAGCTTGTTGAACTGGTGCGGATTGTTGCGGTGCGGGACGGGAAGTCGGAGCAGAATTATATCTCGGTTGCGACGGTTGTTGGTTATAGTCGTTTTGTCCACCCATGTTATCGTTACGGCTGCCTAACATTTGCATAGTGTTACCTTGGATTTCGGTGCTATAACGATCTTGACCGTTTTGATCCTGCCATTTACGGGTGCGGATACTGCCTTCCACATATACTAATGAACCTTTGCGTAAATATTCTCCGCATACTTCTGCTTGACGACGATAAAATATTACACGGTGCCATTCGGTTTGCTCGCGGCGTTCTCCGGTGTTGCGGTCATTCCAGCTTTCACTGGTTGCAATGCTTAAAGTGGCAACGGCATCGCCGTTCGGCATTGTACGCATTTCAGGATCGTTACCTAAACGACCTACGATAATTGCTTTGTTAATTCCAGCCATAATAATTTCCTTAAAAAATAGGGTAGATATGATTCTGTTTATTCTGCCTGAAAATGGAAAAAAAATCTATAAAAACTCACTGGATATTTGAACAGTTTTTGTAAAAATGAGATAATGCTTCCAAATTTGAAATATTTTTTCAGGTAATTTTGTAAAGAAAATGGACACTATAGATATTCGTGGGGCGAGAACCCATAATTTAAAAAATATTAGTCTGACTATTCCGCGGGATAAATTGATTGTGATAACCGGTCTTTCCGGTTCGGGCAAGTCATCCTTAGCGTTTGATACACTTTATGCGGAAGGTCAGCGCCGCTATGTGGAATCCTTGTCGGCTTATGCCCGCCAGTTCTTGTCTTTAATGGAAAAACCGGATGTGGATCATATTGAAGGGCTATCGCCGGCCATTTCCATTGAGCAGAAATCCACATCTCACAACCCCCGCTCAACGGTGGGCACGATTACGGAAATCCACGATTATTTGCGTTTGCTGTTCGCCCGCGTAGGTGAACCCCGTTGTCCGAACCACGATGTCCCGCTGGCGGCACAAACTATCAGCCAAATGGTGGATAAAGTGCTGACTTTGCCGGAAGAAAGCAAAATGATGTTGTTGGCACCGGTGGTAAAAGCCCGTAAAGGGGAGCACGTTAAGATTTTGGAACAAATTGCCGCGCAAGGTTATATTCGTGCCAGAATTGACGGTGAGATTTGCGATTTGTCCGATCCGCCGACTTTAGAATTACAGAAAAAACACACCATTGAAGTGGTGGTAGATCGCTTTAAAGTGCGGTCGGATTTGGCGCAACGTTTGGCGGAGTCCTTTGAAACCGCATTAGAACTATCCGGTGGCACGGCTATTATAGCGGATATGGATGATAAAAATGCAGAAGAACTCGTGTTCTCTGCCAATTTTGCCTGTCCGCACTGTGGTTATTCCGTGCCGGAATTGGAACCTCGTTTGTTTTCTTTTAATAATCCGGCGGGAGCTTGTCCGACTTGCGACGGTTTAGGCGTGCAACAGTATTTTGATGAAAAACGCGTGGTGCAGAATCCGTCTCTTTCCTTGGCAAGTGGTGCCGTGAAAGGCTGGGATCGTCGTAATTTCTATTATTATCAAATGCTCACGTCATTAGCGAAACACTATAATTTTGATATTGAAACACCTTTTGAGCAGTTACCGAAAAAAATTCAAGATGTAATTTTAAACGGTTCCGGCAAGGAAGAGATCGAATTTCAATATGTGAATGATCGTGGAGACGTAGTGACCCGTCGTCACGGCTTTGAAGGTATTTTAAATAATATGGCTCGCCGTTATAAAGAAACGGAATCCGTGTCTGTACGGGAAGAATTGGCGAGAAATATCAGCAACCGCCCTTGTGCGGATTGCGGCGGTTCCCGTTTACGTCCGGAAGCTCGTAATGTGTTTATCGGCACAACGAATTTACCGGCAGTGTCTGAAATGAGCATCGGTGGTGCGTTAGACTTTTTCGGCGCTCTAAGTTTGGAAGGCCAACGAGCCCGTATTGCGGAAAAAATCTTAAAAGAAATCAAAGAGCGGTTGGAATTTTTGGTGAATGTAGGCTTGAATTATCTGTCTCTTTCCCGTTCGGCAGAAACGCTATCCGGTGGTGAAGCGCAGCGGATTCGTTTGGCAAGCCAAATCGGTGCGGGCTTGGTCGGCGTGATGTATGTACTGGACGAACCTTCTATCGGTTTGCATCAACGGGATAACGAACGTTTGCTTAACACTTTGATTCATTTGCGTAATTTAGGCAATACCGTGATCGTGGTGGAACATGATGAAGATGCCATTATGGCTGCGGATCATATTATCGATATTGGTCCCGGTGCGGGCGTGCATGGTGGGGAAATAGTGGCGGAAGGTGATGCCGAGGCGATTATAGCAAATCCGAATTCGATTACCGGTAAATTCTTATCCGGCAAAGAAAAAATCGAAATTCCGAAAAAACGCACCGCACTTCAAGGTGATAAATGGCTGAAATTAAACGGTGCAACGGGCAATAATCTGAAATCCGTGAATTTGAATATTCCGGTCGGTCTGTTTACCTGTGTGACAGGTGTATCCGGTTCGGGTAAATCCACATTGATTAATGATACTTTGTTTCCATTAGCACAAAATGCCTTGAATCGGGCGGATAACCAAGATCATGCCCCTTATAAGTCCATTGACGGGCTGGCATTTTTCGATAAAGTTATTGATATTGACCAAAGCCCCATTGGACGCACACCGCGTTCTAATCCGGCAACCTATACAGGATTATTCACGCCGATCCGCGAATTATTTGCCGGGGTGCCGGAAGCACGGGCACGCGGTTATAATCCGGGGCGTTTCAGTTTCAATGTGCGTGGCGGACGTTGTGAAGCCTGTCAGGGCGATGGGATGATTAAAGTAGAAATGCACTTCCTGCCGGATGTGTATGTGCCTTGTGATCATTGTAAAGGTAAACGCTATAATCGTGAAACCTTGGATATTCGTTACAAAGGCAAAACCATTCATCAAGTGCTGGATATGACCGTGGAAGAAGCCCGCGATTTCTTTGATGCGATCCCGGCAATCGCCCGTAAATTGCAAACCTTAATGGATGTGGGTTTGTCTTATATTCGTTTAGGGCAGTCATCCACTACGCTTTCCGGCGGGGAAGCACAACGGGTTAAACTGGCCACCGAATTATCCAAACGGGATACGGGCAAAACTCTGTATATTTTAGACGAACCGACCACCGGTCTGCATTTTGCCGATATCAAACAATTACTTGAAGTGTTGCACCGTTTGCGTGATCAGGGCAACACTATTGTAGTCATTGAACATAATTTAGATGTGATCAAAACGGCCGACTGGATTGTGGATCTTGGTCCCGAAGGCGGCAGCGGCGGCGGTCAGATTATCGCCACAGGTACACCGGAAGATGTAGTGAAAGTCAAAGGTTCTCACACTGCAAGATTTTTAAAACCGATTTTAGAACGAAAATAATGACAGAACAAAAAGAAAAAATCATCAGTACCAATGTGCAGATGCTGATTATCAGTGATGATGAAGCAGGGCAGCGTATTGATAACTATCTGCTGGCAAAACTCAAAGGCGTGCCGAAAAGCCTGGTTTATCGTATTGTGCGTAAAGGCGAAGTGAGAGTGAATAAAGGTCGTATCAAACCGGAATACAAATTGCAGGTCGGTGATGTGGTGCGAGTGCCACCGGTGCGGGTGGCGGAAAAAGCACAAGCCCCGATTTCCAACAAACTGAACAAAGTGGCTCAATTGGAACAGCAGATCATTTTTGAGGATGACCACTTATTGGTGCTTAATAAACCGTCAGGCATTGCGGTACACGGCGGCAGCGGATTGAATTTCGGCGTGATCGAAGCCTTGCGAGTGTTGCGTCCGCAAGCCCGCTTTTTAGAATTGGTACATCGTTTAGATCGCGATACATCGGGCATTTTGCTAGTAGCGAAAAAGCGTTCGGCATTGCGTAATTTACACCAACAGTTACGTGATAAAACCGTGCAAAAAGATTATTTGGCGTTGGTTCGCGGGCAATGGCAATCTCACACGAAAGTGATTCAAGCACCGTTGAATAAAAACGAACTTGCAAGCGGTGAACGGATTGTACGCGTAAGCGAACAAGGCAAACCGTCGGAAACCCGTTTTGCGGTGGAAGAACGTTATGGCGATTTTGCCACATTGGTAAAAGCATCGCCGATTACCGGTCGCACCCACCAAATCCGCGTGCACACCCAATATGTCGGACATCCGATCGCGTTGGATGATAAATACGGTGACAAAGAATTTGATGAGAAAATGACCGCACTTGGCTTAAAACGCTTATTTTTGCATGCCGTATCAATTCGTTTTGAACATCCGAAATCCGGTGAAATCTTGAGATTAAATGCACCGTTAGACAATCAGATGAAAGGGATTTTAAAACAGCTGCGAGAAAAATAAGCGAGACAAATAATGAAACAGGCAAAATTTGTGGTATTAACCGGAGCGGGCATTTCTGCTGAATCCGGTATTCGGACCTTTCGGGCATCGGACGGTTTGTGGGAGAATCACCGCATTGATGATGTGGCAACGCCGGAAGGTTATGCCCGCAATCCTAAGTTGGTGCAACAATTCTATAATGAACGCCGCCGTAAATTATTTGACCCGAGTATCAAACCTAATGCCGCTCATTTAGCGTTGGCTGAGTTAGAGCACAAATTCGCTGATAATCTGTTAGTTGTGACACAAAATGTGGATAACTTACACGAACGTGCAGGAACGAAAAATTTAATTCATATGCACGGTGAATTGCTCAAAGTGCGGTGCGAATTTTCCGAGAAAGTTTATGACTGGCAAGGCGATGTTACCGAACAAGATCGCTGCACCTGTTGTCATCCGCCGCGACGGTTACGTCCGCATATCGTCTGGTTCGGCGAAATGCCGTTAAAAATGGACGAAATTTATACCGCACTTTCCCAATGCGACTATTTTATTTCTATCGGTACATCGGGCAATGTTTATCCCGCCGCGGGATTTGTGCGGGAAGCTCGTTTACACGGAGCCAAAACCATAGAATTGAACCTTGAACCAAGCCTGGTGCAATCTAACTTTGATGAAGCTCATTATGGTAAAGCCAGTGAGATTGTCCCGGCGTTTTTCGCACAATATTTCTTATGATAAAAAGGGTTGATTTTATGTATCAACCCTTTCCGATTTTCAGTTTACCGATTAGCTCACTTTCATGCCTGCGGTAGCGTGGCTATCTGCCGAAAGCAAAGCGAGTACGCTGTCATCGGCATTTGCACCGGTCAGAATCATTCCTTCCGATACACCGAATTTCATTTTACGCGGTGCTAAATTAGCCACCATAATCACAAACCGACCGATTAATTCATCCGGTTTGCTGTAAGCAGCTTTGATACCGGAGAATACTTGGCGGGTTTCATTGCCGAGATCCAATGTAAATTTCAATAATTTTTTCGATTCCGGCACGGCTTCACAGTTGATCACTTTTGCAATACGCAAATCTATTTTTGCAAAATCATCAATGGTGATAGTTTCTGCAATCGGTTCGATATTGGTTGAAACTGCTTGATTTTTCACCGCACTTTCAGTGCTGATAACAGCCGCTTGAGCCGCATTTTCTTGTTTTGAGGCTTCCAGCATAGTGTCAATTTGTTTGGTTTCCAAACGAGAGAACAGGGCTTTAAACGGTGCAATTTGATGTGCCAACAATGGTTGAGCCAGAGTATCCCAAGTCATTTCAGATTGTAGGAAGGCTTCTGCACGTTCCGCTAATTTCGGCAGAATTGGTTTTAAATAGCCCATTAACACACGGAATAACTGAATACCCATTGAGCATACGGCTTGCAATTCTTGTTCGCGGTTTTCATTTTTAGCGATCACCCACGGGGCTTTGTCATCAATATATTTGTTGGCTTTATCGGTGAGAGTCATAATTTCACGTACGGCTTTGCCGAATTCGCGGTTTTCATAAAATGCCGCGATTTGTGCTGATTGTGCGGTAAATTCGTCAAATAATGCCTGATCGTCTAGATTTGCGGATAATTTGCCATCAAACCGTTTTTGGATAAATCCTGCATTGCGAGAAGCCAAGTTGACTAATTTGTTTACTAAATCAGTATTCACGCGTTGCACGAAATCGTCTAAATTTAAATCAAGGTCGTCAATACGGTTGCTGAGTTTGGCCGCATAGTAATAACGCAGACATTCCGGATCCAAGTGTTTTAAATAAGTGGCTGCCTGAATAAAAGTACCGCGGGATTTGGACATTTTCTCGCCGTTTACGGTTACATAGCCGTGAACAAAAATATTGCTTGGTTTGCGGTAGTCGGAACCTTCCAGCATTGCAGGCCAGAATAAGCTGTGAAAATACATAATATCTTTACCGATAAAATGATACAGTTCGGTGGTGCTGTCTTTTTTCCAAAAATCATCGAAATTAATACCGCTCTTTTTGCCGCAGAGATTTTTGAAGGACGCCATATAGCCGATGGGGGCATCCAGCCAAACATAGAAATATTTGCCCGGAGCATTTGGAATTTCAAAACCGAAATAAGGGGCATCGCGGGAAATATCCCATTGTTGCAAACCGGCTTCAAACCATTCTTGCATTTTGTTCGCCACTTCCGTTTGTAATGCACCGGAACGGTTCCATTCTTTCAACATTGCTTCAAAACTAGGTAGGTCGAAGAAAAAGTGTTCGGATTCTTTCACCACCGGTGTTACACCGGACACCACGGAACGGGGATCGATTAGATCCATTGGGCTGTAAGTAGCTGAGCAGACTTCGCAGTTATCACCGTATTGATCTGGGGTTTTACATTTCGGACAAGTGCCTTTCACAAAACGATCCGGCAGGAACATTTGTTTTTCAGGATCGAACAATTGCGAGATTGTGCGGTTTTTAATAAACCCGTTGGATTTCAATTTATTGTAAATATCTTCCGCTAGCTCACGGTTTTCGTTGCTGTGGGTGGAATGATAATTATCAAAACTGATATTAAAACCGGCAAAATCCGCCATATGACTTTGTTGAACATCTTGAATCAGTTGCTCCGGCGTAATCCCCATTTGATCTGCTTTCAACATAATCGGCGTACCGTGGGCATCGTCTGCGCATACGAAGTGAATTTCATTGCCGCACATACGCTGGAAACGCACCCAAATGTCCGCCTGAATATGTTCAAGCATATGACCTAAATGAATCGGGCCGTTGGCATAAGGCAAGGCACAAGTAACTAAAATTTGGCGTTTATTCGACATTCTTATTATCCTGAAAAATACATTAAAAAATTGGGAGTTATGTTACCTTATTGGCGGTATTTTTTCCAGTTCAGGCGAATTTTTATCATAAGTGCGGTTAAATTATGGTAATCTTAGCAAAATTAAAGGATATGAATTTTCATGATTTATGATGTGCTTAAAATAAGGATTATCTATGACTGTAACTATTTCTGAAAATATAACGGAAGAGCATAAAAATCAAATTGTGGGGGCGTTGGAAGGTTTTACTCATCCAACATTGCAAAAAAATCTCGTTGCTTTAAATGCAGTGAAAAAAATTGAAAAAGGCGGGGATGTATTACGTATTGAGATACAAATGCCTTTTGCATGGAACTGCGGATTTTCCCAGTTAAAGACCGCACTTTCTGAGCAGTTACAACAAATCAGCGGTTGTAAAGAAGTGAAATGGCAATTAACTTATCAAATTGCTACATTAAAACGTGCCAACAGCCATCCCGCGGTGAAAGGAGTGAAAAATATTATTGCGGTGACATCCGGCAAAGGCGGTGTGGGTAAATCCAGTGTATCTGTGAATTTAGCCTTAGCATTACAGGCTCAGGGGGCAAAAGTGGGGATTTTGGATGCGGATATTTACGGTCCGTCCGTGCCTCATATGTTAGGGGCTTCCGATCAACGCCCGACTTCGCCGGATAATCAACATATCGTGCCGATTACGGCTCATAATCTTGCGTCTAATTCCATCGGCTATTTAATGGAAGCGGATAGTGCAACCATTTGGCGTGGGCCGATGGCAAGCAGTGCGCTAAATCAATTATTAAACGAAACCTTATGGCCGGATCTGGATTATTTAGTGATTGATATGCCGCCGGGCACGGGGGATATTCAACTTACGCTTTCTCAACAAATTCCGGTGACCGGTGCGTTAGTGGTGACAACGCCGCAAGATATCGCCCTATTGGATGCCGTTAAAGGCGTGTCAATGTTCCAAAAAGTATCCATTCCTGTCTTGGGTGTGGTGGAAAATATGAGCGTGCATATTTGCAGTAATTGCGGACATCAAGAAAATATTTTCGGCACGGGTGGTGCGGAAAAAATGGCGGAAAAATACGATGTTCAAATTTTGGCGAAATTACCGTTACATATTCGTGTACGTGAAGATTTGGATCGCGGTGTGCCGACTGTGGTGGCAGAGCCAAATAATGAAATTTCACAAGCCTTTATGCAGTTGGCGGAAAAAGTGGCAAGCGAGCTATACTGGCAAGGCTCTGTGATTCCAAGTGAAATTATGTTCCGTGAAGTGACGTAATTTAGCCAAAGAACATGAAGGCGATCAGTTGAGCGCCTTCTTTTTTACTTTAACGTACCCATTGTACGACTTCTTCTACGGATTTACGGGATTTAGGAACAATATCGCGAGCACGATAACCAAAAGTAACCATCACGGAAATTCCCCATTCTTGCGGATCAAACACACCGGCATCGACAAAAAGTTGATTAACCGCATCATAATTAAAACCTTCAATCGGACAAGAATCAATGCCGATCATTTTGGCACCTGTCATCATGTTACCCAGTGCAATATAAGTCTGTTTGCATGCCCAGTCAAAAATCGCACGTTCGCTTTCCAATACTTTAATGTCATTTTCTTGGAAACTTTTATAAACGCCGAGTGCTTTTGCTTTTTGCTCTTCGGTTAAACCGCGTTTGTCCAGTGCTTTACTGAACATCTCAGAATCATAGCGGGCATTTTTTTTCGCTAAAATTACTAATAAATGGCTGCAATCATCCAACTGACGGGCAACACCCCAACCCACGGGCTTAATTGCATCAAGTAATGCCTTGTTTTGCACGACAACGAATTTCCACGGTTCGGATCCTACGGAACTCGGTGATAAACGACCTAATTCTAAAATATAAGCAAAATCTTCATCACTGATTTTTTTCGCCGGATCATAGTAACGGGTTGCGGCACGGTTATGAAAAACATCCAGTACATCTTGTTTGGTAATTGCCATAGTTAACTCCTCATTAGAAATTATGGTGTAATCTATTTTAGCAGAAAATAAAGAAGCAGCAGAACAAAAGAATATAAATAATAGTTATTATCAATTTTTTTATTCTTATTATTAGTTAATACCTATCAAATGAATAGTTAGACAAAAAATCTCAAATGTTTATACTTATATACAAGTTTGGTTAAATACCAACTCAGTTAAGCGTCTAATTTACCAAAGAGGAACATATTATGTCAGCAGTCAATACACTAAAAACATTACACGCAAGCGTTAAAACATTCACTTTCGAAATGCAAAAATATCACTGGATGATAAAAGGTAAAAACTTCTATGATTTGCACAAAGCATTTGAAGAACTTTACGACTGGGGTTTTGAGCAGGAAGATGAAGTGGCAGAGCGTTTACTTATTATCGGTAGTGAACCGTTACTTTCCGTTGAAGAAGTTCAAGCGTTAAATAAAATCATTGTGCTTCCTAAAGCGGATTTAGTCGAAGAGAAAATGACAGCGAATGTCAAAACATCATTGGAAACCATTTTAGGTTTGGCTCGTCTAGGTTTAACTGAAGTGGAAGACGATGTCGGTACGGATAGTTTATTATCTGATTTGGTTGCTGATGTTGAAAAACGTTTATGGATGCTGAACGCATACGGTGCATAATGCAGAACTTAAAATAAATGATCTGCACCCCAAAAGTTGGACAAATAAGCCAACGGATTAAGGTGCAGATCACTTTTTTATTAAAAGTGCGGTTTGTTTTTGAGAAATTTTTACAACCAGCCTTTACGTTTGAAATACCAATAAGGTAGAAATGCCGCCAACCCCATCATGCCGAGTGCCATCGGATAACCATATTTAAATCCAAGTTCAGGCATTATTTGAAAGTTCATTCCGTAATTGGAGGCTACCAATGTCGGTGGTAGGAATAACACGGAAACAACCGAGAAGATTTTTACAATACGGTTTTGCTCGATATTGATAAAACCCATTGCCGCTTGCAGTAGGAAGTTAACTTTTTGGAATAAGGATTCGTTGTGCGGTTGCAGAGATTCGATATCTCGCAATACGTCGCGTGCCTGTTCCAACTGACCTGCAGGTAAACGGGTTTTACGTACTAAGAAACTCAATGCACGTTGTGTGTCCATCAAACATAAACGGACTTTGGAACTGACATCCTCTTGTTCCGTTAATAATGCCAAAGCTTCATCAAAGGCTTCGCCTTGTTTTTGTTTGCCGTCTAAAATCACGCGGCTTAATTTTTCCAAATCCGAATACACGGTTTCAATAACATCCGCTAATTGCTCGATTTTGGTTTCAAATAAATCTAACAGCAATTCATAGGCATTGCATTCCTGCAAACGTTGGCTGCGGGAACGCATACGGTATAAACGAAATGCCGGTAATTCGCGATCACGCAAGGTAAATAGACGACCGTCACGCACGGTAAACGCCACGGTGGCGATATCCGCATAATCGTTTTCATCTTCACAATAAAAGAAAGAGTGCAGGTGCAAACCGTCTTCGTCTTCAAAGAAACGGGCAGATGCTTCCAAATCTTCCAATTCAAGATAGGTTGCCAAACTTTGCCCTAAGCCTTCTTGCAAGATTTCCCGTTCTTCTTCAGTAGGTTCTAACAAATCAAGCCAAATAGCATCATTTAAATGTGAACTAAGCTCGTCAATACGGTAAAGACGGGCTTCGTTTAAAGCAAAAGCATTAATCATTTTTCATAGACCTCATAGGTTATGAACACGATAAACCAATGAACAAAAGAAAGCCAAAATAACAAATGCCCTAAAGTGCGGTCAAAAAATTCGTTATTTTAGAAAGATTTAAGGGGAAGTATAAGATACTTACCGACCAACCATGTCGATAAGCAAAGAGAGAACACGGTTAGTCATTAAATGATATTAAACTTAAATCGGTATCGACTGTGACTGTCCAAAGTGTGTGTCCTCATATTACTAAAATCGGTGCGAATGTTACGCTTGAAATGCTTATTCGTCAAGTATTATCCATAGTTTTTCATTGCAGATTGTACAAAATATTGCTGATCATCCCAGCGTAGCATGGTAAGACGATTATTCCATACGCATCCGCTGTCTAAGGCATAAATATGTTTAGGCGTCGGTTCATCCACCAAGCTGGCCCAATGTCCGAATATAATATTAGTTTGTTTATAGAGCGGGTTGTCTAAATTAAACCAAGCGGTCAACTCTGCCGGAGCTTCTTTCAGGGGCAGTTTGCAGTCAAAATCCAAACGGTGATCTAAATAACAAAACCGCATACGAGTCAATACGTTAATACTGTAACGCAAGCGTTCCAAGCCTTGCAATGACGCATTCCAACGTTCTGGATGGTTATCGTACATATTATTCAACAACCAATGGAAATCTCCGTTTTGCAAGATGTTTTCCACTTCGTTAGCACAACTTTTTGCCGTATTTAAATCCCAATCGGGGCTGATACCTGCATGAGTCAGCACGAAGTTTTCAGATTCATTATGCACGAGCAAAGGTTGGTGGCGTAGCCAATCCATGAGTTCGATAAAATCTTCTGCTTGAAAAATTGCATCGACATGATCGCAGGTTTTCACTTTTTTAATGCCGAGTGCGGTGGAAAGTAAGTGTAAATCATGGTTTCCTAATACGGTTCTTGCCGATGAACCAAGGGCTTTCACAAAGCGTAAGCATTCCAGTGATTTATCCCCTCGGGCAATCAAATCGCCGGTTAGATATAAAGTATCGGAAGCAGGATTAAATTTTACTTTATCCAGTAATCGTTGCAGTTCATCAAAACAACCGTGTAAGTCGCCCACTAAATAGCTTGCCATCGCGATTCCTTATTCATCATCGTCTATCAGCAGGGCTGTGGTATCCATATTTAACGGCGGATTATCAGCCAACCGGTTGGCTAAACGAACATAATCCGCAATGGAAAGATTTTCCGGACGAGCGGTTAAATCAATATTTAATTCCGTCAGTTGTTCTGCACTAAATAAGCTCGAAAGGGCATTACGCAGGGTTTTGCGACGTTGGTTAAAGGCTTGCGTAGTGACACGATTGAGCCAATACAGATCTTTGGCAGGATGCGGTAAGGTTTGGTGCGGAATCAGGCGCACTACTGCGGAATCTACTTTCGGTGCAGGTCTGAATGCCGTCGGCGGCACTTCTAGCACTGGCATGACTTGGCAGAAATACTGTGCCATAATGGTCAATCTGCCGTAAGCCTTGCTGTTAGGGGCTGCGCACAAACGTTTTACCACTTCTTTTTGCAACATAAAGTGCATATCCTGAATCAGATCGTGATATTTAAATAAATGGAACATCAATGGCGTGGAGATGTTATAGGGTAAGTTACCGAATACCCGTAATTTTTGATTTTTCTCAGCCAGTTTTTCATCGACATACAGTTGAGCAAAATCAAATTGCATTGCATCCGCTTCGATCACTGTGAGTTTTTGATGCAAAAACGGATGATGACGTAACCGTTCGGCTAAATCGCGGTCAAGTTCAACTACGGTTAAGTGATCCACCTGCTCGCCCACGGGTTCTGTTAATGCCCCTAAACCGGGACCGATTTCCAGCAGAAATTGATCTTTTTGCGGATAAATGGCTGTGACAATACCTTGAATCACATTGTCATCATGTAAGAAGTTTTGCCCGAAACGTTTGCGGGCGGTATGGCCTAAATGTTTTTTTAAATTCATAGTTATTTGTTTGTTTTGAAATTTTATGCTGATTATAAAGCAAAATCCCAACCGAAGTTGGGATTTTTATATTTAATTATTAAGATACTGAATATCCGCACCTCGTCTTAGGCCTTTCACCCAATCGCGGGATTCTTCCTGCAACTGCTTATTTACAATTTGTTCATAAGCTTTTTGCAGATAAACATCTTTGGTCACATCACTTTGGCGGGTATCAACGACTTCTAAAATATGCCAACCGAATTCCGTTTTAAACGGCTGGGAAATCACCCCTTTCTTGGTTTTTACAATAGTATTTTGGAATGCCCCGACATAAGCGTTTGGCAAAGCATAACCTAAACTACCGCCGTTAGCACCGGACAAATAATCTTTAGAATAATTTTTTGCCGCATCCGCAAACGTGATTTTGCCGGAAATAATATCGCTGCGGATTTTACTTAATTCTGCTTTGGCTTTGTTATCGTTTAATAACGGATTAGTTTTCAATAAAATATGACGCACATTATATTCCGTCGCAGTGACTTCTTGTAATTTACCGCTTTCTTTAGCTTGGTTAAACATTTGATTACCCAGTGATTCTACTTGTTCGCGGGTGACATCCACATTTTTACCGAAATTTTGTTGTTGCACTGCCGCCATCAACATTTGATGAGCAATTTGTTGGCGGTATTGATTGATATTCATCCCTTGATATTCAATGGCATCCAATAATTGACCGTAGGTAATGCCATTTTGTGCCGCAATATTTTCAATCGCACGTTCTACTTGTGCCGCGGTAATTTTTACACCGGAATTTTTAATTGCCTGTTGTACTAAAATATTATCAATTACTTGATCTGTTGCCGCACGACGGTTTGCTTCATTATTAGCTTTTTTGCCTAATGCGGATTGCACTTGGCTTTCCAGTACCGGATCGCCGTTAACCGTGGCAACCACACGTTCTGCCGCAATGCTTACCGTTGCTACTGCTAATCCTAAGATGGCTAATAATGCTGATTTTACTAAGTTCATTCTTATCATATCCATTAAAAAGTTTTTATAAATGCACCGCTCTTTTAGAGTGCAAAGTTAAAAAAAGGTTCAATTTGTCGTGTGTTAAGGGGTAATTAATGCCACTTCGTTGCAACCGTCAAATTTTAGTGTACGAACTTGTACTTTCTCATTGCGACTGGTTGGCACGTTTTTGCCTACATAATCCGCTCGAATCGGTAATTCACGATGGCCTCGATCCACGAAAATGACCAGTTCCACTTTGGCTGCCCGGCCGAAATCCGCTAAAGCGTCCAGTGCGGCACGAATGGTTCGCCCGGTAAACAACACGTCATCCACCAAAATCACGGTTTTATTTTGCACGCTAACAAAATCCGATGCACCGCTATATACGGGAGATAGTCCGCTTTCAGCATATTCCAAGTCGTCACGATAAAACGTAATATCTAAATCAATGGAAGGCAAATTAACGTTGGTTAATTCGGCGATTTTTCGTTGGATTAACTCGGCGATTTCCGCACCGCGGCGTTTAATGCCTACAATTACGATATCATCAATTTTTTTATGTTTTTCAATGATTTCATGAGAAATTCGAGAGATTGTCCGATTGAACTGATCTCCGTCAATAATGATTTTTTCCATATTCTTGAATTTGCTTAATAAAGGTTCAAAATATTGTGTCTAACATAGCATAGTTTAGCGAAAATAACTATATAAGAGCATTATTGCCTAATAAAAAAATCCCGACATTGCGGGATTTTTGTGCATGAATCAGATTATTCATCACTGGCATAACCTTGCGGCGGCAATAGTTCATTATCCAAATAGGCTTTGCCGTTTACCAATGTCAAACGTTCTTGTGTAAACCATTTTACGACTAACGGATAGATACGCAATTCTTGCTCGCGAGTACGCTCTTCCACATCATCAACCGTGTCATCAGGAAAAATCGGTACTTTCGCTTGTAGCACGATGGTGCCGCCGTCCACTTCTTCATTGACAAAATGCACGGTCACACCGTGTTCCGTATCACCGGCTTCAATAGCCCGTTGATAAGTCTGCAAACCGGGATATTTCGGCAATAAAGAGGGATGAACATTTAAGATTTTACCGGCAAAGCGTTGAGTGAACGCGGCGGTTAAAATTTTCATATAACCGGCTAAAACAACTAAATCCGCTCCAAGGGATTCGATATAATCTGCAATGGCTAAATCCATGGATAAGTTATTTTCGAAGGTTTTGCGTTCAAAAACTTGGATAGAAATGCCCGCACTTTTTGCCCGTTGCAGGCCATAAGCATTGGCTTTATTACTTACTACACCAACGATTTTTGCCGGAATCTCACCGCACTTACAGGCATCAATCATTGCCTGTAAGTTCGTGCCTTGACCTGAAATCAGTACAACAATTTTTTTCATTAGCGAATGATCACTTGCTCTTCGTCAGTTGTAGCGAATTCCACTTGTCCGATCAGCCAAGCCTGTTCGCCTGATTGAGCTAATACCGCCAATGCTTTTTCCACATCTGCTTGTGGCAGAGCAATTACCATCCCTACACCACAGTTGAATGTGCGGTACATTTCGTAGGTTTCGATATTGCCTTTTTGTTGTAACCAGTTGAACACAGAAGGCCATTGCCAGCTTTTCTCGTCAATCACTACTTTGGTATTTTCCGGCAATACGCGCGGAATGTTTTCCCAGAAACCGCCACCGGTTAAGTGAGCGATAGCGTGAACATCCACTTCTTTGATTAAGTTTAAAACGGATTTCACATAGATTTTGGTCGGTGCCAATAAGTGATCACCTAAGGCTTTGCCATCTAATTGTTCTACTGACGGATCTACATCTGCCACTTCGATGACTTTACGCACTAAAGAATAGCCGTTAGAGTGCGGACCGCTGGAAGCCAATGCGATTAACGCATCACCTGCTTGCACTTTGCTACCATCAATAATTTCGGATTTTTCTACCACGCCCACGCAGAAACCTGCTAAATCGTAGTCTCCGGCGTGATACATTCCCGGCATTTCGGCGGTTTCACCACCGACTAAAGCACAACCGGCCTGTTCGCAACCGTTAGCAATGCCTTTAATTACATTGGACGCTACATCCACATCTAACTTGCCGGTGGCGTAGTAATCTAAGAAAAATAGCGGTTCTGCCCCCTGCACCACTAAATCATTCACACACATTGCTACCAAGTCGATACCGATGGTGTCGTGTTTTTTTAAATCAATGGCAAGGCGTAATTTTGTACCCACACCGTCCGTACCGGAAACCAAAACCGGCTCTTTATATTTGGTCGGTAATGCATATAACGCGCCGAATCCTCCTAAACCGCCCATTACTTCAGGACGGGTAGTGCGTTTTACGTGGGATTTGATTCGTTCAACTAATTCATTACCGGCATTGATATCAACGCCTGCATCTTTGTAACTTAATTTGCTCACGGTTTTTGTTCCTATAACAATGGAAAGGGAAAAATAATCCGCTTGATTATACAGATTAAGGCAATTGTTTGCGATATTTATTCACAAAATTTTGCCGATTCAAGCCGTTTTTGATTTGTTTGCACTATTTATGGTATGGATTTAGAGAATATTCAGTAAATATTCAATTATTCACAATAAAAGTGCGGTTACTTCTGGAAAAAATTTAAATTTGTGATAAAACAATAAACAGAATAAATATTCGACACAATATCAATCAACCCAAACAAAAAGGAAACGTTTATGAAATTAAGTACCAAGCTTTCTTTGGCGGCGTTAGCCGTGGTTATGTCCGGTGGTGCGTTTGCCGCGCCGAAAACCTTAACTTATTGTTCCGAAGCTTCGCCGTCTTATTTTAATCCGCAGTTAGTGACGGATGGTCCCAGTATTGATGCCTCCGGTCAGCAAATTTATGATCGCTTGGTAGCCTTTGAAAAAGGCTCAACCAATATTGTTCCTTCTTTAGCGGAAAAATGGGATATTTCGGACGATGGCTTAACCTATACTTTCCATTTGCGTAAAGGCGTGAAATTCCATGCCAATAAAGATTTTAAACCGACACGGGATTTTAACGCGGATGACGTGTTGTTTTCCTTTAATCGCCAGTTAGATAAAAATCATCCGTATCATCAAGTATCCGGTGGCGGTTACGAGTATTTCATCGGTATGGATATGCCGAATATCATTAAATCCGTAGAGAAAATTGATGAATACACGGTGAAATTCACTTTAAATGTGCCAAATTCACCATTCTTAGCAAATTTGGCGATGGATTTTGCATCGATTTTATCGGCGCAATACGGCGAGCATTTAGCTAAAAGTGGTAAATTAAATGTCATTGATACCAACCCAATCGGTACCGGGCCGTTTGTGTTTGTGGATTATCAAAAAGACTCGGCAATCCGCTATAAAGCCTTTGATGAATACTGGCAAGGCAAAGCCCCGATTGATCGCTTAGTGTTTGCGATCACACCGGATGCGTCCGTACGTTATGCCAAATTGCAAAAAGGCGAATGTCAAGTGATGGCTTATCCGAATCCGGCAGATATCGAAGCCATGAAAAAAGACGATAAAATCAATTTGTTGAATCAATCCGGCTTGAACATCGGTTATCTGCATTTCAACGTACAAAAAGCACCGTTTGATAATGTAAAAGTGCGTCAGGCATTAAGCTATGCAGTGAACAAAGAGGCGATTTTGACTTCCGTCTATCAAGGTGCGGGACAGGTGGCAAAAAATCCGATTCCGCCGACAATTTGGTCTTACAACGATGCAGTGAAAGACTACGATTATAGTCCGGAAAAAGCCAAAGCCTTGTTAAAGGAAGTCGGTCTTGAAAACGGTTTTGAAACGGAAATTTGGGCAATGCCTGTTTCTCGTCCGTATAATCCGAATGCCCGTCGAATGGCCGAGTTGATTCAGGCAGATTGGGAAGCGGTTGGTGTGAAAACCAAAATCGTGAGCTATGAATGGGGCGAATATTTAAAACGTATGCGTAACGGCGACGCTCCGACGGGTATGATGGGTTGGACGGGTGATAACGGTGATCCGGATAATTTCTTTAATGCTTTATTAAGCTGTTCGGCAGTGGAAAACGGGTCTAACTATGCAAAATGGTGTAATAAAGACTTTGACGCATTAGTGGTGAAAGCCAACCAAGTGTCTGATAAAGCAGAGCGGACTAAGCTGTATGAACAGGCTCAAGTGATCTTCAAAGAGCAAGCACCTTGGATTACCATTGCACACTCAACGGTGTACGAACCGATCCGCAAAGAAGTGTTGAATTACCAATTGAGTCCGTTCGGTTTGCACCCGTTCTATGGTGTAGATCTGGCTCGATAGACGATTCGGAATAACTTATTCCAAATTAAACTAAAAAGTGCGGTGCACTTTTCTAAATATTTTATAAAATGCTTCGCACTTTATTAGAAATGAGTTCTTTTTAATATGTTTAAGTTTATTTTTAAACGCATTTTAATGGTGATTCCCACTTTTTTAGCCATTACATTAGTGACCTTTGCCTTAGTTCATTTGATTCCCGGTGATCCTATCGAAATCCGTATGGGCGAGCGTGGCGTAAGTCCGGAAGTGCACGCTCAAATGATGCAACAGCTTGGGCTTGACCGCCCGCTGCCGGAACAATATTTCACTTATGTAGGCAATGTGTTGCAGGGGGATTTTGGTGAGTCTTTTCGTAATAACGAACCGGTATTAAAAGAGTTTTTCACACTCTTTCCGGCCACCGTTGAATTAGCGTTTTTTGCTTTATTGTGGTCTCTCGTTGTGGGCATCGCTCTTGGTGTGATTGCGGCGGTGAAAAAAGAATCCTGGTTATCCCATATTATTACATCGCTATCGCTCACCGGTTATTCTATGCCGATTTTCTGGTGGGGTTTGATTTTGATTTTATATGTGGCCGCTCCGCTGAGTCTGCCTGCGGGCGGACGTTTGCCATCGGAATATTGGATCGACACCACTACCGGCTTTATGTTGATTGACACGTGGAATTCCGATGAACCCGGTGCTTTTGTGGCGGCGGTGAAATCTTTAATTTTACCGGCTATTGTATTGGGCACGATTCCCCTTGCGGTCATAACCCGCATGACCCGTTCCGCCATGTTGGAAGTGTTGGGCGAAGATTATATCCGTACCGCCAAAGCCAAAGGCTTGAGCACTATACGGATCGTTGTCGTTCATGCCCTGCGTAACGCCTTAATCCCTGTGGTGACAGTGGTCGGTTTGATTGTAGGGCAGCTGTTATCCGGAGCGGTATTAACGGAAAATATTTTCTCTTGGCCGGGCATCGGCAAATGGATTATCGATGCCATTAATGCCCGCGATTATCCTGTGTTGCAAGGTTCGGTGTTGATTATCGCCACCATTATTATTATTGTGAATTTAACTGTGGACTTGGTTTACGGCGTGGTGAATCCGCGTATTCGTCACCAGTAACGTTTTAGGAGTGATTTGAATGACGAATACAACTGAAACAGTCGTCACCGAAATGATTTCTCCTGCTCCGAAAACTCCGTTGCAGGAATTTTGGTATTATTTCAAACAAAACCGTGGTGCGGTGATTGGCTTGGTCTTTATTGTGCTGGTCACTTTTGTGTGCCTATTTGCGGATTTTATTTCCCCTTATGATCCAATTGTGCAAAATCGTACCGCACTTTTATTGCCGCCGGCATGGATGGCAAATGGTGATTCTGCTCACTTATTGGGAACGGACGATATTGGCCGTGATATTCTTTCCCGCATTATTTACGGGGCGAGATTATCGGTGTTTATCGGGATGATCATCGTGGCATTATCTTGCGTACTGGGCGTGATTTTAGGTCTATTGGCCGGTTATTACGGCGGTATGCTGGACATTATCATTATGCGTTTCGTGGATATTATGCTGGCGATTCCGAGCCTGTTGCTCACTATCGGCGTGGTCACGATTTTAGGTCCGTCGTTAATGAATGCAGCCATCGCCATTGCCGTGGTGTCGATTCCGAGCTATGTGCGTTTAACCCGTGCATCGGTGATGAATGAAGTGAACCGTGATTATGTCACCGCTTCCCGCGTAGCCGGTGCAGGCGTGTTCCGCTTGATGTTTATCGTGATTTTGCCAAACTGTTTGGCTCCGCTTATCGTGCAAATGACGATGGGGATTTCCAACGCTATTTTAGAATTGGCGGCCTTAGGTTTCTTAGGGATCGGGGCTCAACCGCCTACACCTGAATTGGGCACTATGTTGGCAGAATCCCGCGGATTTATGCAATCCGCCAGTTGGTTAGTGACTACTCCGGGTGTAGCAATTCTCTTGTTAGTGCTTGCTTTCAATCTAATGGGCGACGGCTTGCGTGACGCACTTGATCCAAAATTGAAACAATAGGGGAAGTGATGTCATTATTAACCGTTAATCAACTTTCCGTGCATTTCGGCGATGTAAGCACGCCGTTTAAAGCAGTGGATCGTATCAGTTATGAAATCAAACAGGGCGAAGTGTTGGGCATTGTGGGTGAATCGGGTTCCGGCAAGTCCGTGAGTTCCTTGGCGATTATGGGATTAATCGATTACCCCGGCCGAGTAACAGCGGAAGCCTTATCTTTTGACGATAAAGATTTGCTCCGTTTAAGCGAAAAAGAAAAACGCAAAATCGTGGGGGCGGAAGTCGCTATGATTTTTCAAGACCCAATGACCAGTTTAAATCCAAGCTATACCGTCGGTTTTCAAATTATGGAAGCCTTAAAAGTCCATCAAGGCGGGAGCAAAAAAGAACGTCGCGAACGCACCTTGGAATTATTGCAGTTAGTGGGGATTCCTGATCCCGCTTCTCGTTTGGATGTTTATCCGCATCAACTATCCGGCGGTATGAGCCAGCGTGTGATGATCGCAATGGCCATTGCCTGCAAACCGAAGTTATTGATCGCCGACGAACCGACCACGGCGTTGGATGTGACCATTCAGGCTCAAATAATGGATTTGTTGCTGGAATTGCAACAAAAGGAAAATATGGCATTGATTCTGATCACCCACGATTTGGCGTTGGTGGCGGAATCGGCTCATCGCATTATCGTGATGTACGCGGGACAAGTGGTGGAAGAAGGAAGTGCGGTGGATATTTTTAAAAATCCGAAGCATCCGTACACTCAAGCCTTATTGCGTTCCTTACCGGAATTTGCCGAAGGTAAATCCCGTTTGCAATCCCTCAGCGGTGTTGTGCCGGGTAAATACGACCGACCGCAAGGTTGTCTGTTAAATCCGCGTTGTCCGTATGCGACGGAAAAATGTCGCAAAATCGAACCGCACTTGATGCAATTAGCCAATCGCCAGGTAAAATGCCATTTTCCATTAGATAATCAAGGAAATCCGATTTATGAATAAGCCACAAGCACCACTGCTTGATGCGGTGAATTTGAAAAAATATTACCCGGTGAAATCAGGGCTGTTTGCTGAAAAGAAAATGGTAAAAGCGGTGGACGGTGTCTCTTTCACTCTGCAACGGGGCAAAACCCTTGCGGTAGTAGGTGAATCCGGTTGCGGGAAGTCCACGCTGGGGCGGATGCTCACGATGATTGAGGCTCCCACCGAAGGGCAATTGTATTACAACGGACAAAACTTTTTGGTGAACGACAAAGCTACGCAAAAATTGCGTCGGCAGAAAATTCAAATCGTGTTTCAGAATCCTTATGCGTCGTTAAATCCGCGTAAAAAAATCGGCTCGATTTTAGAAGAACCCTTGCTGATCAACACCGATCTTACTGCTCCGCAACGCAAAGCGCGTGTATTGGAAATTATGGCAAAAGTCGGCTTGCGGGCAGAGTTTTACGACCGCTATCCCCATATGTTTTCCGGCGGTCAACGCCAACGTATCGCCATTGCCCGCGGGTTAATGTTGAACCCGGATATTGTAGTGGCAGATGAACCCGTGTCTGCGTTGGATGTATCCGTGCGGGCTCAAGTGCTGAATCTAATGATGGATTTGCAACAAGAGCTAGGCTTGTCTTATGTGTTTATTTCCCACGATTTATCGGTGGTGGAACATATCGCCGATGAAGTGATGGTGATGTATTTAGGTCGTTGCGTAGAACAGGGAAGTGCGGTGGATATTTTCAAAAATCCACGACATCCTTACACTCAAGCCTTGCTTTCCGCTACTCCGCGGTTATCACCGGAACTGCGTCGCGAACGCATTAAATTAGAAGGCGAACTGCCAAGCCCGCTAAATCCCCCCAAAGGCTGTGCTTTTCACGCCCGCTGTCGGAAAGCCACCGACCGTTGTCGAGCCGAACAACCAAAATTGGAAACTCGCGACGACGGTGTGTTGATTGCATGTTTTATGGTTTGATATTCATATTTTTTAGTTTAATTTAAGATGACATCGTAAATTAAACTAAAATTTGAGATTACTATCGTTACCACTTATATTGAACGCAATGTGCGACAAATCGGTAATATGGCTGATACAGGCGATTTTACTCGTTTATGGTGGCTATTGCCGGCCGTAGCGGGGAATTGTTGAATTACAGTAGTGTAGCACAAGAGGTCGGCGTGTCAGTGGATACGGTTAAACGTTGGTTGAGCATTTTGGAAACATCCGGCATTGTGTATTTGTTGTAACTATTCAAACCACACCACACTTGCCATTCGACCGGTTTGACCGTCTCGGCGATAGGAGAAAAATGGCTCTTTTTCCAAATAGGTGCAATGTTCGCCACCGCTGATTTGGGTGATGCCAAGTTTATTTAAACGTTGGGTGGCAATTTTATACAGATCGCCTAAATATTTTTCAGAATCGACCGCACTTTGATCCCGCAAAAACGCGGATTCTGCCCGGCTGTCAAAAGCCATAAATTGATCCACCACTTCTCGCTCTACTTGAAAGGCGGTTTTGCCAATGGCGGGACCGAACCAAGCGATAATTTCTCGCGGATCACATTGAAATTTTGCCACCGTCGCTTCTAAAATGCCATCGCATAACCCCCGCCAGCCGGCGTGAGCAGATGCTACTTCGTTGCCTTGTTGATTGGTAAACAATACCGGCAGACAATCGGCCGTCATCACCAAACATACTTGGTTCGGTTGATTGGTATAAACCCCATCCGCATTGGGCGTTTCACCGCAGTATGGCAAAGTTACCACATTAGTGCTGTGGGTTTGGTTTAAAAACAGCGGTGTTTGGGGCAGGTCGAACTGTTCCACCAATAAAGTGCGGTTGGTTTTCACTGAATTTTTATCATCTCCCACGTGATCGCCGAGATTAAAGCTATCAAACGGGGCAAGGCTTACACCGCCTTGTCGGGTGGTGGTGAAACCGTGAACGTTGTTTGGTGCTTGCCAGTTGGGTTTAATGCAGTTCATTTTTAATAATCCAATTCATCTTTATGCAATTGATAATCTTCTTTCAGTGCATTAACCAATTCCACAAAATCATCGGGCAGCGGAGCGTGCCATTCCATCGGCTCGCCGGTGATCGGATGCTCTAAACGCAACATTACCGCGTGCAAAGCCTGGCGTTGAAAATTGCGTAGTACTTCGGCAAAATGTTCGCTGGCATTTTTCGGCGGACGCGGGCGACCGCCATAGATTTGATCGCCTAATAATGGGTGAGCGATATGAGCCATATGTACGCGAATTTGATGAGTACGACCTGTTTCCAAGCGTAAACGCAAGCGAGTGTAATCGCGGAAACGTTCCATAATACGATAGTGTGTTACCGCCGGTTTACCCATTGGGTGTACGGCCATATGCGTGCGTTTGGTCGGGTGGCGTGCCATCGGTTGATCCACTTTTCCTCCCTTGGTCATAATTCCGCCGGCAATGGCTTCATATTCGCGGGTGATTTTACGTTTTTGCAGATCCCGCACCAGTTTGGTTTGTGCCGGAATTGTTTTTGCCACCACCATCAAACCTGTGGTGTCTTTATCTAAACGGTGGACAATGCCCGCTCTAGGTACTTCCGCAATTTGCGGATAATGATAGAGCAGCGCATTCAGTACCGTGCCGTTGCGATTGCCCGCACCAGGGTGCACCACAAAATCTTTCGGTTTGTTGATGACTAAAATATCATCGTCTTCATAGATGATGTTCAACGGCAGATTTTCAGGCTCAAAATGGGTATCATCTTCCACTTCCACCATGATTTCTACTTGTTCGCCGCCATAGATTTTTTCACGGGGGACATTGGCAATTTTGCCGTTTATTTGTACCAAGTCCGCTTCAATCCAGGTTTTTATGCGGGAACGGGAATAATCGGGGAACAATTCTGCTAATGTTTGGTCTAAACGTTGCCCCATTTGCTGCGGTTGCACTTCCGCAGATAAAGTAATTTGTGCCATAAATAACAATAATCCAATAATTTGAGTTTGCTTATTTGATAATGTCCTATACAATATCGAAAATATTTCTAAAAGCAAATCTAATTTTTGATATAAGGATAAAAGGATAAGATAATGCGTAATTTAAAAAGACTTGCATTGATCACATTCACTGTATTGGCGGTTACCGCCTGTTCCGGCTCATCTAAAGAAGATCAAGTTGCACAAGGCTCTTTGTTGGAACTTAATGAAAGAGCGCAATATTATCTGAATGATGAAAACTATGGCGAAGCGGTTCGTTATTTGGAAGCCATCGAAAGCCGCTATCCCGGTAGTGCCAATAGTGAGCAAAATCAATTAGATTTAATTTATTCTTACTATCAACGTCAAGACTACACCAATACATTAAGTATTGCGGAGCGTTTTTTACGCGCACACCCAACCAGCCGTAATTTAGATTATGTGTTATATATGGCGGGTTTAACGAATCAGGCATTAGGTGATAACTTCTTACAGGATTTGTTTAATATCGACCGTGCCTCCCGTGAAACCACCACAATTAAAAATGCTTATGGTAACTTTGAAACCTTAATTCAGCATTTCCCGAACAGCAAATATGCGTTAGACGCGTCTTTGCGTATGACTTATTTGAAAAAACGTGTAGCGAAACATGAACTTGAGATCGCCGAGTTTTATGAAAAACGTAAAGCTTACGTTGCGGTCGTGAATCGTTGCTTAGGTCTGTTAAGCCGTTATCCGGATACTTGGGCGGCACAAGAAGCCCGTCCGTTGTTAAAAGAAGCTTATGAAGCGTTAGGCTTAACTGAAATGGCGGCAAAAACCGAGCAGTTAATTGAACAAAACAAAGATAAAACTTATGCAGACGTAGAAAAACCGGAAGATCCGGATGTAACACCACCAAGAGTGAATGCAACAAATTAATGATTTTAGGGCGGAATGATTTCCGCCTTAAATTTTTTCTAAAAGTAACCGCACTTTTCACTTTGCCAAAATTTCCTTTCTCTTATATCATATATAAAAAATTACATAACGAGTTTTCTCTATGCAATCTATTCTTGATTTTTTTTCACTTAGCGAACTGGAACGTAGTGCTATTCATTTAAGCCTGAGCGTAGCATTAAGTGCGATGTTATACAGTTTGCCTGTCGCCATTGTTTTGGCGTGGTTGTTGGCTCGCAAGAATTTCTGGGGAAAGACCGCACTTAACGGCATTTTGCATTTACCCTTGGTGCTACCGCCGGTAGTAGTGGGATATTTGCTGTTGGTAACAATGGGCAGAAACGGACTGATCGGCAAATATTTATATGAATGGTTCGGTGTTTCTTTTGCCTTTAGCTGGAAAGGTGCGGTGCTGGCAGCGGCGATAGTGTCTTTACCTTTAGTGGTGCGGACGATCCGTTTATCCTTGGAAAGTATTGACCGCAAATTGGAACAAGCCGCACGTACATTGGGGGCATCGCCAATTCGAGTGTTTTTCACTATCACCTTGCCCCTGACTCTGCCCGGTGTTTTAGCCGGTACGGTGCTGGGGTTTGCTCGAGCTTTGGGCGAATTTGGCGCAACCATCACTTTTGTGTCCAATATTGCCGGTGAAACTCAAACTATCCCGCTGGCAATGTATTCCTTTATTCAAACGCCGGGAGCGGAATTTGAAGCCGCACGGCTTTGTGTGTTTGCTGTGTTATTGGCGTTATTGTCTTTATTACTATCGGAATGGCTGGCGAAATTTATGCAAAAACGGCTGGGAAATAACAATGCTTGAGATTATCGTAAAAAAACAATTTCTGGATTTAACTTTAGATGTGGACTTGCAACTACCGGCAAAAGGCGTGACCGGGATTTTTGGGTTATCCGGAGCGGGCAAATCGACCCTGATTAATTTGGTAGCCGGTTTGCTGTCGCCCGATGACGGAAAAATTGTTATTAATGACCGCACTTTATTTGATAGACGCAGCAATATTAATCTCGCACCGGAAAAGCGTCATATCGCTTATGTGTTCCAAGATGCCCGCCTGTTTCCACACTATAAAGTAAAAGGAAATTTGCAATACGGAATGAAATGCGACAATTCGCAACACGTTGATGATATTGTGAATTTACTCGGTTTAAATATGTTGTTAAACCGTTATCCGTACAGCTTATCGGGCGGTGAGAAACAGCGGGTAGCCATTGGGCGGGCGTTATTATCGGAACCGGAATTATTATTAATGGATGAACCCTTGTCCGGATTAGATCTACCCCGTAAACGGGAATTGTTAAGCTATTTGGAAGCACTGACCCGACAAATTGAAATCCCTATTTTATATGTGAGCCATAGCTTAAATGAATTGCAGGCTTTAGCGGATCATGTGGTGTTACTGGAAGACGGAAAAGTTTTAATTGCCGATAATTTGCCTACAGTTTGGGCAAGCGAACATTTTCAACGTTGGCAACAAGCCGCACATTTTTAGCAGTTATTTTTAACTAACGGTAAATCCTGCGTATGCGGAAAACTTCCCGATTTGGTTCGAACAAGCTAACGCAATGCACCAATATGCTTTATGGAGAAGCAAAACGTGTAATTTCAAAACTTTCAAATGTCTGATTTCCCATATAATCTTGCATAATTACTTGATCAACTTTCGCTGTTTTCGGACCTTGTTGTAGCCATTGGTATAAGGTTTCGATTTGTTGTTCGGAGCCTTCTGCAATCACTTGCACACTGCCGTCGCTGAGATTTCTCACAATCCCCGATACGCCGATTTTTTGTGCTTTCCGCAGCGTAAAAAAACGAAAACTGACACCTTGCACTCGTCCATAAACGGAAAATTGTTTTCTTATCAGCATATTGTTCTCCTTAATTATTTTGATTTTAAACAAAATTTATACTTGTTTCACATTTTTCTATTTCAATTTTAATCAAATTAGAATAGGATAGACAAACATTTATTGTTTCAAACGCTATTTAGGAGTTTATATGAAATTTAAGCACATTGCGTTAAGCGTAGCAGCGGTTTTTGCAAGCACTACCGCATTTGCCGGCGTAGTGACCGGTTCTTCAAACGTTGAGTTTTTAGCTGTTGACGGACAGAAAGCGAGTAAATCTTTATTGAAAGAAGCGCGCTCATTAAATGTTAGCGGCGGCGAAAAACATCAAGTGGTTGTGCGTGTGTCTGAAATTGTGCGTGTTGGGTCTGATCGCGAATTATTTGAATCCGATCCGATTGTGGTGACTTTCCAAGCCCCGCATGATGATGTTGTGATTTCTGCACCGCGTATTGAAAACGAACGTGATGTAAATAATTTCAAGAAAAATCCTGAAATTAAGGTTAAAACTACTTCCGGTTCACACGTATCTTCAGTGCAGGAATATTTGAAACAAGAAGGTTTCCTGCCGGGCGTGAACTTAGTAGATAATTTATCCGAATACAACGCTTCCGGTGCAAAAGCTGCGGTTCGTTCATTTGCGGCAACTGCAATGCCTGCGGCAGTGCCGACTTTAGGTAAAGCACAAAAAGGTAAAGTGGTGGTACAAGGCGAAAATATGGTGGAGCAACAATTACAATATTGGTTCCAACAAGCGGATGCAGAAACACAACAACGTTTCTTAAAATGGGCAACTAAAAAATAATCTTATCTTTATTAAGGGGCGATTTCGCCCCTTTTTTCTATTTTGTTTTTCAAAAGGAATAAAAAAAATGGAAAAAACCTACCGCACTTTATCTTCAACAAAACGCATTGCCTTAGTGGCTCACGATCACTGCAAACAAGATTTAATTGATTGGACGGTGAGTCATCGCGATGTATTGGCAAATCATAGGCTTTTTGCCACCGGCACTACCGGGCATTTAATTGAACGGGCAACCGGATTAAGCATTACCAGTTTATTAAGCGGTCCGATGGGCGGGGATCAGCAATTAGGCGGTTTGATTGCCGAAGGTAAAATTGATTTAATGATTTTCTTTTGGGATCCAATGAATGCAGTGCCCCATGATCCTGACGTAAAAGCCTTAATGCGGGTAGCGACGGTGTGGAATATTCCCGTGGCAATGAATATCGCCACTGCCGATTTTCTGATTCACTCGCCGGCATTTAATCAAACCACAGAAATCCGCATTCCGGATTATCAAGGGTATTTGCGGGAACGGTTAAAATAATTGAAAAAATGACCGCACTTTAGAGAATTTTTAGGGAATCGATTGATAAATAATGAAAGCAAATTGGTTTAATGCCCGAATTTTAGCAAGTGTACCGATTTTTTTATCAGTGAATATCGCATCCGTGGCGGTATGGTTTGCGGATATTTCGCAACAAAGTATGCCTTTGGTGCTGGGTATTATCGCCGGTGCCTTGGTGGATTTGGATCACCGACTGACCGGACGGGTCAAAAATCTCTTTTATACCCTTTGTGCTTTCTCGCTCACCACAGTTACCGTGCAGTTATTTATTACGCAAAACCTGTGGTTTGTGCTGATGATGACTGTGCTGACCTTTGTACTGACAATGCTCGGTGCGGTGGGATCTCGTTATCGCACCATCGCCTTTGGCACGCTGGTGGTGGGGCTATACACCATTCTCACTTATTTGCCGGAAACCCTTTGGTATCTTAATCCGATTTTAATTCTTACGGGGACCTTGCTTTATAGCCTGCTATCGCTGTTGGTGTATGCGTTCTTTCCCAACCGTGCGGTGCAGGAAAATATTGCGGATTCTTTCACCGCACTTGCGGATTATTTGGATGTGAAATCCTCTTTTTTTGATCCTGACGACAACGAAATTTTACCGCAAAAACAATATAATCTGGCAATGAAAAACAGTTTGTTGACCAATGCCTTTAATGTGGGGCGATTGGCATTGTTTTACCGTTTGAAAAATCAGCATCGGCATATTCGCACCACCAAAATGATCCGCTATTATTTTGCCGCACAGGAAATGCACGAGCGAGCCAATTCCAGTTATTTTGATTATCAATCCTTAACCAACCTATTGAAAAATACGGATTTATTATTCCGCATCCAACGGTTATTTGAACTACAGGCTCAAGCCTGCCGGGATATTGCTTCCGGCTTAAGGCAAAATCAATCTTATACCTATCATCCGCGATTAGAACGGGCGATTCAAGGATTAAACCAATCCTTTGAACATTACACCGCCGCCCATCGCGATATTAACGCATCCTTGTTACAGCATTTAAGAAGTCTGTTAGATAATTTGCAGGGTATTGATTGGCAACTCAGTCATTTAGATCAAAAAGCCGTTGAAAATCCCGATGATAATGACAATGCTCAGATTCAAGCGGAAAATATCAGTGGTTTGCACAATATTTTTTATTCCATTCGCAGTCATTTTACGTTTAATTCCCAACTGTTCCGCCACGCTGTGAGGTTATCCATCGTTGTCTTTTTATGTTGTGCTATTGTGGAAATCTTTCAGTTAGAACGAGGTTATTGGATTTTATTAACCGCGATTTTTGTCTGCCAACCGAACTATTCCGCGACCAAAGTGCGGTTAAAACAGCGGATTATCGGCACGATTTTAGGTGTGATCATCGGTTCTTTGTTGCCCTATTTCACCGCGACCTTGGAAGCAAAATTAGGTATCGTGGTGTTGTCCAGCACGTTGTTTTATTTTTTCCGCACCAATAATTATAGCTTTTCCACCTTTTTTATCACCATCCAAGTGCTGACCAGCTTTGATATCATGGGCTTTGATATTTATGCGGCAATGGGATCGCGTGTGATTGACACTTTCATCGGTGCGGTGATCTCGTGGTTCGGCGTGTCTTACTTATGGCCGGATTGGAAGTATTTGGCGTTGGATAAAGTGGCGGTGCAGGCAATAAAAAGCGATGCGAAATATTTGCTGTATATTATCAGCCAGTTGCAATTTGGCCGCGGTGACGATTTAAAATACCGCATTGTCCGCCGTAATGCTCACGAATACGCCACGGAATTAAGTACCACTATTTCTAATATGAATAATGAACCGGAAAAGTACCGCACTTTTCTGCAAGATGGCTTTCAACTGTTGAATATTAATTATTCTTTGCTCAGCTATATTTCCGCGCTGGGTGCATTTCGCAATAAAATGAAGCAATTACACCAAAGTGCAGATTTTCTTGCTCAATTTTATCCCGTGGCGAAAAAAATTATTTATGTGCTGGAAAATCTTGGTCAGCTATCGCAGGACGAATTTGAGCAACTTTCTTTGAACATTGATTTAAGTCTGAAACAATATGCCTCAGAACTTAACGAAAACCACCAAGGCACGGATTTCACCGTACCGGTGCAACAACTGGCAATGATCAGCCAGGTTTTGCCACAGTTGAATCAGGCGTTTTGTCATATCTACCAAAAATCATCTGCTGTAAATTCATAATTTATTATGAATAATATTCATTTTAATTATTAAAATTATGAGGTTGTCTAATAATTAAAAATATCGCATTATCTGTTCATAGGATTTAGATGGCTAAACGTCTAAATAAAAATTCAAATCACAACAGACTATGGGAGAAAACAAATGACAACATTTCATATTTTAGGCTTTCCACGTGTTGGTGCAAAACGCGAATTAAAATTTGCACAAGAACGTTATTGGCGTAAAGAGTTAAACGAACAGGATTTATTGCAAGTGGCAAAACTTTTGCGGGAAGCTAACTGGCAATATCAAGCCAAGGCGGGGGCTGATTTTGTTTCCGTGGCGGATTTCACTTTTTACGATCATATTTTAGATCTGCAAGTGGCAACAGGAGCGATTCCTGCTCGTTTTGGTTTCGACAGTCAACAACTAACCTTAGAGCAATATTTCCAACTGGCTCGCGGAAATAAAGATCAATTTGCCATTGAAATGACAAAATGGTTTGACACCAACTACCATTATCTAGTGCCGGAATTTCAAAAAGATACCCAATTTAAAGCCAATCCGACACATTATGTGAATCAGCTAAAAGAAGCTCGAGCTTTAGGTTATAAAGCCAAACCGACTATCGTGGGACCACTGACATTTTTATGGTTAGGCAAAGAAAAAGGCGAAACCTTTAACCGCTTTGATTTATTGCCTCAACTCATTCCTATTTATGTGGAAATTTTGACCGCACTTGCCAATGAAGGGGCAGAGTGGATCCAAATTGACGAACCGGCACTCACCTTAGATTTACCGACAGAATGGCTGGAAGCCTATAAAATCGTCTATGCAGAATTGGCGAAAGTGGAGGCGAAATTATTATTTGCCACTTATTTCGGGTCTGTGGCAGAACACAGTCAATTATTAAAAGCCTTGCCGGTGGACGGTTTGCATCTTGATTTAGTGCGTGCCCCCCAACAAGTAAGTGCATTTGCCGATTATGATAAAGTGCTCTCTGCCGGTGTGATTGATGGGCGTAATATTTGGCGTGCCAATTTAAATCAAGTGTTGGATGTATTGGAACCGTTGAAAGCACAGTTAAACGAACGCTTATGGATTGCACCGAGCTGTTCCTTATTGCATACGCCTTATGATCTCAGTGTGGAAACCCAATTACAAACCGATAATGCTGATCTCTATAGCTGGTTAGCCTTTACGTTGCAAAAAGTGCAAGAGTTAGGCACGTTGAAACAAGCATTAGAAAACGGCCGCACTGCGGTGCAGGCGGAATTAACTACCTGCCAACAGGCTTTTGAGGCCCGAACTAACTCGCAAGAGATTCACCGCCTTGCAGTGTCGGAACGTTTGGCGAATTTATCACAAGATGCGGATCAGCGTAAATTGCCATTTGCAGAACGCATTAAATTACAAAATGCTTGGCTCAATCTGCCGTTACTGCCGACTACCAATATCGGTTCATTCCCGCAAACCACGGAAATTCGTTACGCGCGTTCCCGCTTTAAAAAAGGCGAATTGAGCTTGGCAGATTATGAAACCGCAATGAAAAAAGAAATTGAGTTTGTGGTACGGGAACAAGAAAAATTAGATCTTGATGTGTTGGTACACGGTGAAGCAGAGCGTAATGATATGGTGGAATACTTTGGTGAGTTATTAGACGGTTTTGCGTTCACCAAATTCGGCTGGGTGCAAAGTTACGGTTCTCGTTGTGTAAAACCGCCGGTGATTTATGGCGATGTAGAACGTCCTACTCCGATGACCGTGCGTTGGTCGCAATATGCTCAAAGCCTGACGAAAAAACCAATGAAAGGAATGTTGACCGGCCCGGTGACGATTTTGCAATGGTCTTTTGTGCGTAACGATATTCCACGTTCTACGGTGTGCAAACAAATCGCCGTGGCGTTATCCGATGAAGTGCGTGATTTGGAAAAAGCGGGTATTAAAATCATTCAAATTGACGAACCGGCAATCCGTGAAGGCTTACCGCTGAAACGCGCGGATTGGGATACATATCTGCAATGGGCGGGCGAAGCATTCCGTTTAAGTTCAATGGGTTGTGCCAATGATACGCAAATTCACACCCACATGTGTTATTCCGAATTTAACGATATTTTACCGGCTATTGCAGAATTGGATGCGGATGTGATCACTATTGAAACGTCCCGTTCCGATATGGAATTACTCACCGCATTTGGCGATTTCAAATACCCGAACGACATCGGTCCCGGCGTTTATGATATCCACAGTCCGCGAGTACCGAAAGCGGAAGAAATCGAACATCTGTTGCGTAAGGCCTTAAAAGTCGTCCCTGCCGAACGTTTATGGGTAAACCCGGACTGCGGTTTAAAAACCCGTGGCTGGCCTGAAACCGTTGAAGCCTTGAAAGTGATGGTGGATGTAACGAAGAAATTGCGTAAAGAATTGGTGTAATTTTTTATTGGTGGGCAACAAGTGCCCACCCTACAACAATTATCCGTAAAAAGTGCGGTGTTTATTTATTTAATTTTGCTTTATAAGTTGGATTCATCAAGTTTTCCACAGACAAAATATCATCCAACTGATCTTCCGTCAGCAAACCTTTTTCCAATACTACATCACGCACACCGCGACCGGTTTGAGCACAGATTTTGCCCACCAGGTCACCGTTATGGTGGCCGATAAACGGATTCAAATAAGTGACGATACCGATGGAATTGAACACATAGTTTTCGCACACTTCTTTATTCACCGTAATGCCGTCCACACATTTATCACGTAGGTTCACGCACGCGTTGGTTAATAATTCAATAGACTCAAACATCGCTTGACCAATCACCGGTTCCATTACGTTTAATTGCAATTGACCGCCTTCTGCCGCAAAAGTTACCGTGATGTCGTTACCAAAGATTTTAAAGCATACTTGGTTTACCACTTCAGGCACAACCGGATTCACTTTTGCCGGCATAATGGATGAACCGGCCTGCAATTCCGGCAAATTGATTTCATTCAAACCTGCACGCGGACCTGATGAGAGCAAACGTAAGTCGTTACAAACTTTGGATAATTTCACCGCACTTCTTTTTAACGCACCATGCACCATTACATAAGCACCGCAGTCTGAAGTGGCCTCAATCAAATTTGGTGCCGGCACGCAAGGCAAACCAGTGACTTTCGCTAAGTTTTGTACCGCTAATTTTGCATAGCCTTCCGGCGTATTTAAGCCTGTGCCGATTGCGGTTGCCCCTAAGTTGACTTCCAATAATAATTCTGCCGCACGGCTTAAATTGCGTACTTCTTCGTTAAGCAATTCGGCAAAGGCATGAAATTCTTGCCCTACAGTCATCGGCACCGCATCTTGTAATTGAGTACGCCCCATTTTTAGGATATTAGCAAATTCATTGGCTTTATTTTCAAAGCCTTGTTGTAAATAACGCACTTTTTCCACTAATTTCATAATGCTGTTATACACCGCAACGCGAAATCCCGTCGGATACGCATCATTGGTGGATTGGCTGGCATTAACATGATCCATCGGATTGATAATGTCATATTCGCCTTTTTGATGACCTAAATGTTCCAACGCTAGATTTGCCACCACTTCATTGGTGTTCATATTCACTGATGTGCCTGCACCGCCTTGATATACATCAGACGGGAATTGATCCAGACATTTGCCGGTAGTTAAAATTTCATCACAAGCCGCTACAATGGCATCAGCGATATTGGCAGGAATTGCACCCAATTCGCCGTTCGTTAAAGCGGTGGCTTTTTTTACCATCACCATACCTTTCACAAATTCCGGCACATCGGAAATTGTTACATCAGAAATATTAAAATTTTCTACCGCTCTTAATGTGTGAATCCCCCAATAAGCATCGGCGGGTACTTCGCGTTCACCTAATAAATCCACTTCAATTCTGGTTTTCATAGCTGTCTCCTATAAAGGTTGTGTGTTCAAGTCGGATTCATTATAGGAATTTAATTATCAGGAAAACTTGATCTCGATCACATTTTACAAAATGGTTCATCGTCTTTAAATTAAGGACTCAGATTAGTTTTTTTAATTCGAATAAGTGTTGAAAATGTCATATAACATCGCCATATTGATTAAAAAATCACATATGGAACCGACTATGCCTATTTTATTATTTTTCTTATTCGCCTTTTTGTTTATTTATGCGGAATTTTCCGTGTTGGTGTGGATTGGCTCACATTTGGGTGTGTTTGCATTGATTTTGTTATTGTTGCTATCCGCGTTTATCGGTGGGGCAATTATGCGGGCCCGTGGGATTTATACGTTGTTTCATGTGAAAAAACAGTTATCGCAAGGTGAAATTCCAACCCGATCGCTGTTTAAATCCGGTGTTTGGATGTTTGCCGGGGTGTTGTTTATTATCCCGGGATTTTTAACGGATTTGTTTGCCTTAATTTTACTGACACCCCTTGGCAGTTTATGGCTTGAGCGTTTTGTAGGCAATAAAGTGCGGTTTGTTTCCGGTGGATTTTCAGGATTTTCTTTTGGAAGTGACCGCACTTCGGGGGTTAATAGGGGATTTGCTTCGCAAAATGATGATAATGTGTTTGAGGCGGAATTTGAAAAGCAGGCAGATGATGATAAAAGATTAAAATAATTTTTATTATTTCCCTTGAAAGTGCAAATTGTTGCCCTATATAAGAAAAGTATTTTTTATTAACTCAATAATTAACAGGAGAAAATTTAAATGAATATTCGTCCATTACACGACCGTGTGATCTTAAAACGTGAAGAAGTTGAAACCCTTTCAGCAGGCGGTATCGTATTAACCGGTTCTGCGGCGACCAAATCAACTCGCGGTAAAGTATTAGCCGTAGGCAAAGGCCGCATTTTAGATAATGGTACTGTGCAACCACTTGATGTGAAAGTCGGCGACACTGTTATTTTCAACGATGGTTATGGCGTGAAATCAGAAAAAATCGATGGTGAAGAAGTGTTGATTATTTCTGAAAATGATATTTTAGCAATCGTAGAATAATTTGTGGGGGCGTGTTGTATACGTCCATTAACGTAACATTATTAAAAATTAAGGAATAAAAAAATGGCAGCAAAAGACGTAAAATTCGGTAATGGCGCTCGTGTAAAAATGTTAGCGGGTGTGAACACCTTAGCAGATGCAGTGAAAGTGACTTTAGGTCCTAAAGGTCGTAATGTAATTTTAGACAAATCATTCGGTGCACCGACTATCACTAAAGACGGTGTGTCTGTAGCCCGCGAAATCGAATTAGAAGATAAATTCGAAAATATGGGCGCGCAAATGGTGAAAGAAGTTGCTTCTAAAGCCAATGATGCAGCCGGTGACGGTACAACTACGGCGACTGTTCTTGCACAAGCTATCGTAAATGAAGGTTTAAAAGCCGTTGCGGCAGGTATGAACCCAATGGATTTAAAACGCGGTATCGACAAAGCGGTAGCGGCAGTTGTGACTGAATTAAAAGTACTCTCCAAACCTTGTGAAACATCAAAAGAAATCGAACAGGTGGGTACTATTTCTGCTAACTCTGACAGTGTTGTGGGTCAATTAATTGCACAAGCAATGGAAAAAGTGGGCAAAGAAGGTGTCATCACCGTTGAAGATGGCACAGGTTTAGAAGATGAACTTGCCGTTGTTGAAGGGATGCAATTCGACCGCGGTTATTTATCACCGTATTTCATCAACAAACCGGAAACCGCAACCGTTGAATTAGACAGCCCATATTTATTATTGGTGGACAAAAAAATCTCTAACATCCGCGAATTATTACCGGTATTAGAAGGTGTAGCAAAAGCGGGTAAACCGTTATTAATCATTGCCGAAGACGTTGAAGGCGAAGCCTTGGCAACATTAGTTGTGAACACAATGCGCGGTATCGTGAAAGTTGCAGCTGTGAAAGCACCGGGCTTTGGTGATCGCCGTAAAGCGATGTTGCAGGATATTGCTATTCTAACCGCAGGTACTGTGATTTCTGAAGAAATCGGTATGGAATTAGAAAAAACAACATTAGAAGATTTAGGTCAGGCAAAACGTGTTGTGATCAACAAAGATAACACCACTATCATTGACGGTATCGGTGATGAAGTGCAAATCAAAGGACGTGTTGCACAAATTCGTCAACAAATCGAAGAATCTACTTCAGATTACGACAAAGAAAAATTACAAGAACGCGTAGCGAAATTAGCCGGCGGTGTGGCTGTAATCAAAGTGGGTGCAGCAACTGAAGTTGAAATGAAAGAGAAAAAAGACCGTGTTGAAGACGCTCTTCACGCAACCCGTGCTGCGGTGGAAGAAGGTATCGTTGCCGGCGGCGGCGTGGCATTAATCCGTGCGGCAGGTAAAGCGGCAACAGGCTTAAAAGGCGACAATGAAGAGCAGAACGTAGGTATCAAACTTGCATTACGTGCAATGGAAGCACCGCTTCGTCAAATCGTTGAAAATGCCGGCGAAGAAGCATCCGTTGTGGCAAGTGCGGTGAAAAACGGAGAAGGTAATTTCGGTTATAACGCAGGTACGGAACAATACGGCGATATGATCGAAATGGGGATTTTGGATCCGACCAAGGTAACTCGTAGTGCATTACAATTTGCGGCTTCCATCGCAGGTTTAATGATTACCACAGAATGTATGGTAACGGATTTACCGAAAGATGATGCTGCCGGCGCCGCTGCCGGAATGGGCGGTATGGGTGGAATGGGCGGTATGATGTAATTCCTTCCCCTAAGCTGAATCAAAGCTGAAAAGTGCGGTGAAAATCACCGCACTTTTGCTATGTTTGTGGAAAATAATCTTTTTAAGCTATTGTTCAACCAGCTTAAAAAGAGTATAGTTCAACAGTTATTTTATTATTAATTAAAGGAAAAATTCTATGGGCGGTATCAGTATTTGGCAACTTCTCATCATTGTCGCAATCGTAGTATTATTATTCGGAACAAAAAAATTAAGAACTTTGGGTTCTGATTTGGGCGAATCCGTAAAAGGCTTTAAAAGAGCAATGAAAGATGAAGATGCTCAAGAGGCAGAATTCAAATCGTTGAATGATACGGAAAAATCTGCACAAACAGAAAAAGTAAAAGAAAAAGAACAGGCTTAATCCGTGTTTGATATTGGCTTTTCCGAACTGGTTTTAATTTTTATTGTGGGCTTAGTGGTGCTGGGGCCGCAACGAATGCCTGTAGCAATCCGCACCGTAATGGGCTGGGTTCGCACGTTACGCGGCTTGGCAGCAAATGTGCAGAATGAATTGACCCAAGAGCTAAAATTGCAAGAATTGCAAGACAGTATCAAAAAAGCCGAGCAGCTAAATCTGAAAACCTTATCGCCTGAGTTAAGCAAAACCGTGGAAGAATTAAAAGCGTCCGCACAAAAAATGCAGGCGAATTTGAATCACACCGCAAGCGAAATGGATGCAGATATTGCGGCAGCCAAAGTTAAAGTGCAAAATGCCATTGATACGGATATGGCAAACGCTCAAGCACCTAAAGATACTGAAAGCGAATCAGTGGAAGCCTTAGCTCATTGTGAAACGGCAGAGTTATCTCCGGATGAACGGGCTGAATTAGCCGAGCAAGATGAGATTATGGCTCACGTACAACAATATGAAACCGAAGATAGTTTTGAATCTGCCCCCACAGTCACATAAAAGTTAAAGAGTAACCTTATGGCGTCCGTCGAAGAATCTCAACCTCTAATTACCCACTTACTGGAATTACGTAACCGTTTGTTGCGTTGTATCCTTTGTATTCTTTTGGTGTTTTGCGGACTGGTGTATTTCGCCAATGATATTTATCAACTGATTTCTGAACCCTTGGTGAGTGAATTGCCCGCCGGTTCCAGTATGATTGCCACCAGTATCGTCACTCCGTTTTTTACTCCGATCAAATTGACCTTAATTACATCGGTGTTTATTTCTGTGCCGTATATTTTGTATCAAATCTGGGCGTTTGTTGCACCGGCGTTGTATCAGCATGAAAAACGTTTGGTTTATCCGCTGTTGTTTTCCAGTACCATTTTATTTTATCTCGGCGTAGCTTTTGCCTATTATGTGGTATTTCCATTAGTGTTCGGTTTCTTAACCAAAACCGCGCCTGAAGGTGTTGCTATTGCAACGGATATCAGTAGCTATTTAGATTTCGTACTCACATTATTTTTGGCTTTCGGTATCTGTTTTGAAGTGCCGGTAGCAATTATTTTATTATGTTGGACAGGTATCACGACACCGGAAGATTTGAAAAAGAAACGTCCGTACATCATCGTAGGCGCATTTGTGATCGGTATGTTGTTAACGCCGCCGGATATTTTCTCGCAAACGCTATTGGCAATTCCAATGTGTTTGTTATTTGAAATCGGCGTAATCTGTGCCAGATTTTATCGTCCGAAAGATGATGATGTTGAAAGTGAACAGGCTCAATCTTAATTTCTAGAGTGGGCGTTTGCTGCCCGCCAGTAAAATTATCAACAAATTCAAAATAGTGGGACAAGTGCCCACTCTACGCAAGGATACATACGATGACCCAACAAATTTTCACCGGTTTTCCGGCTCGCCGCTTACGCCGTTTGCGTAAATCTGATTTCAGCCGTCGCTTGGTGGCAGAAAATAAACTGACTGCTGATGATTTAATTTATCCGGTATTTATTATCGAAGGCGAAAATTATCGTGAACCTGTGCCGTCTATGCCGAAGGTCGAACGCTTGACTATCGATCAATTATTGGTAGAAGCGGGATTATTGGTAAAATATGGCGTGCCTGTTATCGCACTTTTCCCTGTGGTGGAAAACGAAAAAACAGAAATGGCAGAAGAAGCCTATAATCCCAAGGGTTTAGTGCAACGTGCCGTGCGTGTCTTGAAAGCCGCTTATCCGGAATTAGGCGTGCTCACTGACGTAGCCTTAGACCCGTACACCATTCACGGTCAAGACGGTATTATTGATGATAACGGCTATGTATTAAACGACATCACAACAGACGTGTTGGTAAAACAAGCTCTTTCCCATGCCGAAGCCGGGGCAGATATTGTAGCACCAAGTGATATGATGGACGGCAGAATTGGCAAAATTCGCACCGCACTTGAAGAAAAAGGCTTTATTAACACGCAAATTATGGCGTATTCTGCCAAATACGCCTCCAATTACTACGGTCCGTTCCGTGATGCCGTCGGTTCCGCAGGCAATTTAAAAGGCGGTGATAAGAAAACTTATCAGGTAGATCCTGCCAACGGTAATGAAGGCCTGCAGGAAGTCGCATTAGATTTAGCCGAAGGGGCGGATATGGTGATGGTAAAACCGGGAATGCCGTATTTGGATATGGTTTATCGCGTAAAAGAATATTTCGGCGTGCCGACTTTCGCGTACCAGGTTTCCGGCGAATACGCAATGCACATGGCGGCTATTCAAAACGGCTGGCTGAAAGAGAAAGAATGCATCATGGAAAGCCTGCTTTGCTTCAAACGCGCCGGTGCCGATGGAATTTTAACCTACTTTGCCAAACAAGTGGCAGAGTGGTTGTATGATGAGAATTATCGTTAGTATAACGTAGAAACATATTGCATATACCTATATCAAAGTGCGGTCGGTTTTCAGGAAATTTTACACCCGATTTTCCAGACATTCGTCATCATGTGCTTTATGTATTGCTTTTTGTTGTTTTTGCATATGTCTGAACCAGTCATTTTGTTGCTGCGGATTTTGCTTTTGCCACAGTTCAAGGGCTTTATCTAAAGCCTTATCCGCTTTTTTACGGCTAAACGGGACTGGCGGGGCAAAGGCATTGCAGAACATAATTTTAAATCGCGTTCCGCATACTTTGTAACGATTGCCGATATAGCGTAAAAATTCCGGGTCGACTTCGCTTAAATAGGCACGAATAGCGTTAAGAATATCAGCGTTATGCTGTTCGCTTGGAGTGGGATACACGCCGTAAAAACCGCCGGTAATTTGTTTTGTTCTGTAATCTTTAATCCGTGTATGCAAGGAAAAGCGTTTATGCCCGCCAAAGGCGTATAAACCAAAGCGACTGTAAGTTAAACCACTTAAGGGATCGCCTGTTTCCGGCACATAAGCAATGGAATGGGAACCACAAAGAGATTGCCAATAAATCAGGAGTTTTTTGCGGTTTATTCGAATTCCACGGGGGCGAGGGAGGAATAATAAAAATATAACTATTGGAACCCAAATTAAGCTTAAAATTAAATCTTTTAATGGTGTCCCAATAATAATGTCCTTTTTATATTCTTCATAAGAGACTGGAGGTTTAACAAAATTATCATTTTCTGCTTGAGCTTTATTATATTGATAGATTGCAATATCTTTATATCTTTCATATTGTTTTCTTGCTCTTTTATCTGGTTGAAATGCCCAATCATAGTTTCTATGTATATTTTCCAATATACTTTCAAATGGTCTTTCACCATAACTAGCACTAATATAGCTGCCATAAATAAAAATAGCGATAAATAATGCCCTGAAAAATCCTCGAACATAACCGTCTAATAACGAATGCCGGATTTCTATTTCATCATTGCCTCGTTTACGAATTGAGTAACGTAACCTTTTATACCGTTCAATCATAATAATTCCTTATTTAAACCGTATTTCTTTCCATCGACATTGTTGAACCTTGATACTCCGGAATTTCCCGATAAATCCTACTGCTTGTTATGCTTTTCCCTCAAAAGTGCGGTCGGTTTTCAGGAAATTTTACACCCGATTTTCCAGACATTCGTCATCATGCGCTTTATGTATTGCTTCTTGCTGTTTTTGCATATGTCTGAACCAGTCATTTTGTTGCTGCGGATTTTGCTTTTGCCACACTTCAAGGGCTTTATCTAAAGCCTTATCCGCTTTTTTACGGCTAAAGGGAATCGCAGGCACAAAGGCGTTGCAGAACATAATTTTAAATTGCGTTCCGCATACTTTGTAACGCTTACCGATATAACGTAAAAATTCCGGGTCGTCTTCACTTAAATAGGCACGAATGGCATTAAGAATATCGGCGTTATGCTGTTCGCTTGGTGTAGGATACACGCCGTAAAAACCGCCGGTGATTTGTTTTGTCCTGTAATCTTTAATTCGTATATGCAAGGAAAAGCGTTTATGCCCGCCAAAGGCATATAACCCGAAGCGGCTATAAGTTAAACCACTAAGCGGATCGCCCCTTTCGGGCACGTAAGCAATGGAATGAGAACCGCAAAGGGATTGCCAGTAAATCAGGCGTTTTTTGCGGTTTATTCGGATTCCTCGGGAGCGGGGGATAAATAGCAATACTAGGATTGTAATCCCACATAATATATACAAATAAATTTTATATTTTTCATTATGTAATCTGGTTAAATACGGCTTCCTGAATTCAATATAAGATAATATTTCTTCATCTGAATTTGTTCTCCTATCAATATATTTATTATATAAAGATAAGATTCTAGTATCTGGTTTAATAAAATCAACAAAATCACTCTTAACCTCTTGAAACGTACTTTCAAAAGGTCTTTCACCACGACTTGCACTAATATAGCTGCCATAAATAAAAATAGCGATAAATAATGCCCTGAAAAATCCTCGAACATAACCATCAAGTAACGAATGTCTTATCTCAATTTCATCATTGCCTCGTTTACGAATTGAGTAGCGTAACCTTTTATACTGTTCAATCATAATAATTCCTTATTCAAACCGTATTTCTTTCCAGTTTCCATCAATCGGCACGGTTAAACCTTGATACTCCGGAATTTCCCGATAAATCCCACCGCTTGTTATGCTTTTCCCTCAAAAGTGCGGTCGGTTTTCAGGAAATTTTACACCCGATTTTCCAGACATTCATCATCATGTGCTTTATGTATCGCTTCTTGTTGTTTTTGCATATGTCTGAACCAATCATTTTGTTGTTGCGGATTTTGCTTTTGCCACAGTTCAAGGGCTTTATCTAAAGCCTTATCCGCTTTTTTACGGCTAAAGGGAATTGCTGGGGCAAAAGCATTGCAGAACATAATTTTAAATCGTGTTCCGCATACTTTGTAACGCTTACCGATATAGTGTAAAAATTCCGGGTCGTCTTCACTTAAATAGGCACGAATGGCATAGAGAATATCGGCGTTATGTTGTTCGCTTGGTGTAGGATACACACCATAAAAGCCGCCGGTGATTTGTTTTGTCCTGTAATCTTTAATCCGTATATGCAAGGAAAAGCGTTTATGCCCGCCAAAGGCATATAAACCAAAGCGGCTATAAGTTAAACCATTTAACGGGTCGCCCGTTTCGGGCACATAAGCAATAGAATGGGAACCGCAAAGGGATTGCCAATAAATCAGGCGTTTTTTGCGGTTTATTCGGATTCCTCGGGGACGGGGGAGGAATAGTAGAAAAATACAGAATAATCCGATAATTCCATACAAATATATCCAAAAAGATGAACTTTTATATCTACTTATATATAATTTTTTAAATTCACTATAAGGCATAGGTTTACTATCAGGAAACATTTTAATAAAGTCTTGACTAGTTTCTATGTTTATATGTTCTTGATGTAAAGGTTTAATTAATGAATCCGGATTAAATTCTAACAAAATTTCATCCTCGAAATTTTTTATAATACCTTTAAATAAATTATCATTATATTTGATACTAAAAAAAGCCCCATAAATAAAAAAAGCAACTAGCAAAAAACGAAAAAAACCTCTGATATATCCATCAACCAATGAATGTCGGATTTCTATTTCATCATTGCCTCGTTTACGAATTGAGTAGCGTAACCTTTTATACCGTTCAATCATCATGACACTCCCTATTTAAACCGTATTTCTTTCCGTCGGCATGGTTGAACCTTGATACTCCGGAATTTCCCGATAAATCCTATTGCTTGTTATATTTTGTTCTCAAAAGTGCGGTCGGTTTTCAGGAAATTTTACACCCGATTTTCCAGACATTCGTCATCATGTGCTTTATGTATTGCTTCTTGCTGTTTTTGCATATGTCTGAACCAATCATTTTGTTGTTGCGGATTTTGCTTTTGCCACAGTTCAAGGGCTTTATCTAAAGCCTTATCCGCTTTTTTACGGCTAAAGGGAATTGCTGGGGCAAAGGCGTTGCAGAACATAATCTTAAATTGCGTTCCGCAGACTTTGTAACGATTGCCGATATAACGTAAAAATTCCGGGTCGTCTTCACTTAAATAGGCACGAATGGCGTTAAGAATATCGGCGTTATGCTGTTCGCTTGGTGTGGGATAAACACCGTAAAAGCCGCCAGTGATTTGTTTTGTTCTGTAATCTTTAATTCGTATATGCAAGGAAAAGCGTTTATGCCCGCCAAAGGCGTATAACCCAAAGCGGCTATAAGTTAAACCACTAAGCGGATCGCCCGTTTCGGGCACATAAGCAATAGAATGGGAACCGCAAAGGGATTGCCAATAAATCAGGCGTTTTTTGCGGTTTATTCGAATTCCACGGGGGCGGGGGAGGAATAATAAAAAGAGTATTATTACTATCATTACAATATAAATACATAAATATATTTTATCATTTTTATGATATTTACTAAGATAAGATGTTTTATATTCATCATATGTTTTTAAATTTTCAGTATACCATCCATCTTTCTTTGCATTTTCTAAAATTGATATTTCTTCTTTATATAAAGGGAGCAATTCTTCATCCAAATTAATCACCCAATTATAAGTAGTTAATACACTTCTAATGCCACTTTCAAATGGTCTTTCACCATAACCTGCACTAATATAGCTGCCATAAATAAAAATAGCGATAAATAATGCCCTGAAAAATCCTCGAACATAACCGTCTAATAATGAATGCCGAATTTCTATTTCATCATTGCCTCGTTTACGAATTGAGTAGCGTAACCTTTTATACCGTTCAATCATAATAACTCCTTATTTAAACCGTATTTCTTTCCAGTTTCTATCAATCGGCACGCTTGAACCTTGATATTCCGGAATAAATAATTTTAAGCCGATCACCCTTAGATCTTCATCTTTATATTTATAAGTCCATTCGCCATTTAAATTTCGATAAGGATTTACGCCTTCCCATTCCGATTGTGGAAAAGATAAAATAACCGAACCTTCCCTTTCTAGTTCAATTTTTTCAGGTTTAATCAGTTTTCCTTGAATAATTCCGTTAAGTATAATCTCTTCGACTTGAATTTCCCTAGCTATTTGTTCCGTCGTTAAAGACGGATGTAACACTCTAAAAGTATGCTGATCTATTGCGCTAATTTGTACGATATATTTAGATTTTAAATAACGTTGCATTTCTATTTGATAAAAATCATAAATATCTTTTGGAATTACGTTCTGTTCTGAAAAAGTAAAAATGCTTTTATTAAATTGTGTAGATAAATCATCATATCTTTTTCCTAACCAACCATATGCTTTTTCTGTATTTCCCCAATAATTCTTGCTATTCCCCCAATACCCATTTTTCATCCACGTTTCTATTGATTTAGGGGCGGATAGTCCATAAATAATCCCCCCAATCACCAAGACAACACCAATCCCCAAAACCAAATAAGCGACTCCGGTTAGAAGAGATGTAACCAGACCGGCTTGTGCACCATATAATATGCCCAATCCGCCTATTCCTGCATCAACAGCAAGCCCGCCGATAATTTTCAATTCGGATGCCCGCATTGAAACGCTATCCCCTTGGTATCGAGATTCATACCAAGAACCCAGTTCAATCAATGCCCCGATTCCGGCAAATACGGTATTGGCGTTTAGGATTCCATTCTTTATTAAAGTAAAATGTTGAGTTGTCGATATTTTTTGCATGCGACTTAAATCCAACCGCCCTTTTCCGTCAAGCACGTTACCCGCATATGATTGCAAACGTTGTAATGCTTCGGTGAGATTCCGCTCTAATCCCGTTTCCGGTGAAAATTCCTGTGCAAACATTAATAACACGGCAGCCGTCGGATTCTCGGCAATTTGTCCGCCAAATGTAGCTGCATTATTGGTTTTACCTCCTTTCAGAAAGAAATCGACAAGCGGTTGATAACCGATTAATTTCGCTAATCCCAGCGGTTTTTGAGTGGTTTGGAATAACCGATAATTATCGTTATCTATTGCCGGAAGACTAATTGATACGCGATAACGTTCGCTTATTTTTCTTGCATTTTTGGGCGGTGCACCGATTGTTTGAACATCACTACGAAACTGTGTTATCACACTATTGGTTTTAGGATGAACGGAATAAATATCTTCTATTATTTGTCGAACCTTAACCGGTTTGCCCGAATAACGTTTACTAAACTGCCGGATATAGTATTTGTCAATAATCAGGTTTACCACTAAATCGAACTTAGCCATATCCATTTTCACTGCAACTTTCGATTTTTCAATTGTAGAAAAGCCTTTTTCAAAATTTGCCAGACAGGTGCTAAGTGTTGCGATAACCTCTTCGTCAGGCACTTGCGATTGTTCAGGTAATATTGATGAACCTCCCGATAATGCGGCAAGCATGGCATTTTGTCCAATCGATGAATAATCTAACCCGAAGAATAACCCGTGCATAAGCAAACACCAGGCTTCAGCAATATCGCTTGCGGCATTTTGTGCTAATAATGCCGGAAATTCTTCAATTCGACATTGCACAATATCACTTGCAATGAGTTGGGTATGTACCGAAACCAGATTTTTAAACGGCTTACCATAACAATTTGCCACATTTGCCATTTTATTAATGGCATTCACGCCGGGAATATCTTTATCTAACAGCAACTCATTTTTTAATTTAGCAAAAATATCCGGGTGGCTATTTTTATCTAAATGCCACTCGGCTAAAAACGCTTTTTTATAAGAATAAAATTCCGATAAACTCAGCGGTTTTCGCTGTATTTTTGCGAAAAACTGCGAAGGGGTCATTCCCGTATAAGTATAAATTTGATTTGAAGTATAAAGTTGGTTAGCCTTGGCTACCGTTTGTTTGTTTTGATGATGAATAGCTTCATTTTGCAGTACCAACATCCGCTGCATATGCGCATCAATAATTTGTGCCGTAGTAATCGCATATTCATATTTTTGCAATATGGCTTTGCGTTTGTCGTCCAAATACACATGAAAATGCGCTAAATCACGCATCGTGCCGACCATATCTTCCAAGGCGACGATTTCGCCCTGTTCGTTCCCTCTCGGGGTAATTTCCGGAATAAACCCTGTGGGAATACGACCTACCGTACTGAAGCGATATTGATTGCTCGGCTCTTGTATTGCAAATTTTGCATCCGGCGAAAAATCTTTCACGCACTCGGAAAGTGTTAAAATATCCACCGCACTTTCTCTTAACACAACGTGCTTCATCCATTGCCGTCGTACCTCAATATCCGCCGCCAGTTTATTCAGCAACGCTATCGGCAGGGCAAAATCGGAATACATTATCTCAATTTGTTTAATCGCTTTATTTAGCATAATGCACGGCGTAGAAAGCGGATTGACCGTCCAATTCTGCGACAAGTCGCCGTTTTCACAATGATATTGGCGAAAATGGTAAGGCATCGGCAGCTTGTCTCTGTGGCTTGACAGACTTTCCAATTCCGGAGAATGATAGCGATAGATATACCATGCCTTCGGGCTGCCGGCTTTTGCCGTAATCGCGCTTAAATCTCTCGGTGAAGACATATCGCCGGCTAATATATAAATATAGCCGTCACGCAGGCGGCGTAACTCATAATCCGCATTTGCCGTACTGCCGCTCGGCAAAGTCGGTACGGTGCCCGCCGTTTCAATGTTTTTAAACGCTTGCTCGGACAACGCGAATCTGACCGGATAGACATAATAAAATTCCTGACATTCTTTACATATGGAATCAACAGGTTGTGGTTTCGGTTCAAATGGGGTCGGCATATTGATTTTATCCTATAAAATAGTTTAGTAGTTTATCGGCTCGTTCCGATTCTTCCGGAAACTGTCGGGCAAAATTTGCTTCTATTGTCTCAAAATCTTCCTTATTTTGCACCGCACTTTGTTTGGCAAGCGCATAATATAAAATTGAGTTTTCCAGCTGATAGCCTTTTTTCTTTCCTTCGTCCATATCTAATAATAATTGTTCGAAATCCGCTTCGGTCACTACCGTCGGATAATGTGCTATCGCATAATTCGCCAAATCTTCTTTTAGCTTCAACCATTTTTGTTCGGCGAATCCTTCTCTCTCCCAATTTGTCAACACTATTGGTGCCGGGATGGTGTCTTCAGGCAAGGCGTTGAGCTGATAATAATAAAAACTGTCATCATAACCTGAACCAAAGGCATGAATAATGCGTTCGTCATAGCCGAAAAACTTGCTTAATTTTTCAGGGCTGTTTGCGATGATATTGAGATAATTACGCAAGACTTTCGGGTCATAAAAACGGAAGAAAAACCATTTGCCGCTTTCGTCTTTCAATATGGGAAATTTACGCAGATGATTGAACACGGTATCAAAATCATGGCGGGAATGGATAAAAATACCTAAATTTTCATGCCAGTTTAATGTGGTCATGGCATTTTTATCATGGAACAGTCCCATCAGTTCACTTTCTATTCGATAATCGGGATAAGGATGGACTTCGATTAAATAAGGTGCGACTCCTTTGGTTTCTTCACCAAATTTGCCTTTAAATAAACTCTCGGAGCGGCATTCAAATTCTTCGGGATGAAGCAACGGATGCTTATTGGCATCTAAGATAAAATAACATTTTAGCGGCGGTAGGTTTTCACCAAAAAGTGCGGTGTCTTTTTCCATTGTTTTCGGGTCGGTTACAGGAGGCGGGAAAACAGGTTGTTGCCATTGTTCCCAACCACGCTGCATCACGTCGGGAGGAATCGGCAAATCCGGAAAAAGTAATTTCGCAATTTCGTCAGGGGCAAATAATTTCGGGTGTCGCCCGAATTGGCGGTCAAGCAATTTGACCGGGTGGATTTGATGACGAAGCAGGTAATCGGTTTCCATAGCCATCGGTTTTGCCGAAAATACCTCGCCCATTTCCACCAACCGCACTTCGTCAGGCTGCATTCGGCGCGCATAGTACAATAAATCAAGCATACCGTGCCGTTGAAAAAAGGTTTCGGCAGGCAATGCCGCCAATGTGGGGCGAAAGGATTGATTTAGCAGCACATCGGATTTCGCTACCCGTCGTTCAAAGTCGGCTTTATTATCGGCAAAAGCAAGCAATGCTGCCTGAATATCCGTTTCCACCGGCTCAAACCGTTCATTTTGATTTTCTCGCTGCTGTATTAGACGACACTGTCCGAGTTGGATCCAAAGGGATGACATATTATCTCCTATAACAAGAACGCAATACCTAGATTATAAAAGACAAATTAGACAATAAAACACCTCATTTTTCAACCGCACTTTTTAGCAAATCAGCCACCTGTGGTTTGTCCTGTGACCGAGATATGGGCTTCTTATGTTTTTCCCTCAAAAGTGCGGTCAGTTTTAAAAGAGTTTTACGCCTTATTATCCAAATTTTCATTGGAATGGGCTTTGTTAATCGCTTGTTGTGCTTTGCGGATATGGTTAAACCAGCCGTTTTTTTGTGTATCATTTTGGCTGTTCCATAAGTCGAGTGCCTTATTTAACGCCTTCTCCGCTTTACGACGGCGGAACGGGATGCCCCATGTAAAGGCATTGCAGAAGAAAATTAGCGGTTTAAAGCAACTGATTCGATAACGGTTGCCGATATGGGATAAAAATTCCGGTTTATCTTCATTAAGATAAGCTCGGATTGTTTGTAAAATATGGGTGTTATGTTCAGGATTCGGCATCGGGTACACACCATAAAAGCTCGTGGTTTTTTGTTTGGATTGATAGTCTTTTATCCAAATTTGCAAAGAAAAGCGTTTATGTCCGCCAAAAGCGTATAAACCGAATTTGCTGTAAGTTAAACCGCTTAGCGGATCGCCTGTTTCCGGCACATAAGCAATGGAATGAGCATCACAGATTGATTGCCAGTAAATCAGGCGTTTTTTGCGGTTTACTCGGATTCCTCGTGGGCGGGGGATAAAACATAATAAAACCGCGATTGTAAGAAATGCTATTGTTCCATATAAAGATAAATAATCATATCTATGAAACTCATTTATGTATGACGATTTATATTCTTCATAAGTTTCTAATGGTTTAGAAAATTTATATTTTTCAATCATTTTAGGATCATTATAAAATTTGACGGTATCTTCATACATTGGTTTAATCAATATATCGGAATTAAAAGTCCATTCATATTTTCTTTCAAAATTCTCTATTTCTCTCTGAAATGGACTTAACCCATTATTTATATCTATGGCACTCCCTAATAAAAACATCGCTAATAACAATGCTCTAAAAAAACCGCGGATATAACCGTCTAACAATGAATGCCGAATTTCAATTTCATCTTCGCCGCGTTTTCTTATGGAATAACCTAAGTCTTCGTAAATATCATCTTTGTGCATTGAGATATCCTATTAAATCTAAAAGGGTTAAGTTGGAAGTAAACCGTTTTTGCGCATTATTGTAATCCGGCATGGTCACTTTTACTTTCATTTGCAAGATACGTTCGTCATTCACATTCCCCGAATATTTTGCCTTACTTTCATAAAAACTGCGGGTTGGCAAACGCCATGGTTCCGAGAATAGCTTATTATGTTTTTCCCTCAAAAGTGCGGTCGGTTTTAAAAGAGTTTTACGCCTTATTATCCAAATTCTCATCGGTATGGGCTTTGTTAATCGCTTGTTGTGCTTTGCGGATATGGTTAAACCAGCCGATTTTTTGCGTATCATTTTGGCTGTTCCATAAGTCGAGTGCCTTATTTAATGCCTTATCCGCTTTACGACGGCGGAACGGGATGCCCCATGTAAAGGCATTGCAAAAGAAAATTAGCGGTTTAAAGCAACTGATTCGATAACGGTTGCCGATATGGGATAAAAATTCCGGTTTATCTTCATTAAGATAAGCTCGGATTGTTTGTAAAATATGGGTGTTATGTTCAGGATTCGGCATCGGGTACACGCCATAAAAGCTCGTGGTTTTTTGTTTGGATTGATAGTCTTTTATCCAGATTTGCAAAGAAAAGCGTTTATGTCCGCCAAAAGCGTATAAACCGAATTTGCTGTAAGTTAAACCGCTTAGCGGATCCCCTGTTTCCGGCACATAAGCAATGGAATGCACACCGCATATTGATTGCCAGTAAATCAGGCGTTTTTTGCGGTTTACTCGGATTCCTCTTGGGCGGGGTAGAAAAATGAGAAAACATAGTATTATGCCTAAAATGTAATAAAAATATATCCAAGTTTTAGCCCATTTGTGATCTTCTAAATATAATTCCTTATATTCACTATAATTCATGAATTTTTCACTAGGAAATTCCTCAAAAAAATTTGGTTTAGATACAATTTCAATATATCTATGATAAATAGGTTGAACTATCACGTCTGGAGTAAAAGCCCATTGATAATCTTCTTTAATATTTTTAATTTCATATTGAAAAGGCGTTAGCCCGTTATTTATATCCATGGCACTCCCTAATAAAAACATCGCTAATAACAATGCTCTAAAAAAACCGCGGATATAACCGTCTAACAACGAATGCCGAATTTCAATTTCATCTTCGCCGCATTTTTTTATGGAATAACCTAAGTCTTCGTAAATATCATCTTTGTGCATTGAGATATCCTGTTAAATCTAAAAGGGTTAAGTTGGAAGTAAACCGCTTTTCCGTATTATTGTAATCCGGCATTGTCACTTTTACTTTCATTTGCAAGATGCGTTCGTCATTTACATTCCCCGAATTCCCTCAAAAGTGCGGTCAGTTTTAAAAGAGTTTTACGCCTTATTATCCAAATTCTCATCGGCATGGGCTTTGTTAATCGCTTGTTGTGCTTTGCGGATATGATTAAACCAACCGATTTTTTGTGTATCATTTTGGCTGTTCCATAAGGCGAGTGCGTTATTTAATGCCTTCTCCGCTTTACGACGGCGGAACGGGATGCCCCATGTAAAGGCATTGCAAAAGAAAATTAGCGGTTTAAAGCAACTGATTCGATAACGGTTGCCGATATGGGATAAAAATTCCGGTTTATCTTCATTAAGATAAGCTCGGATTGCTTGTAAAATATGGGTGTTATGTTCAGGATTCGGCATTGGGTACACGCCATAAAAGCTCGTGGTTTTCTGTTTGGATTGATAGTCTTTTATCCAGATTTGCAAAGAAAAGCGTTTATGTCCGCCAAAAGCGTATAAACCGAATTTGCTGTAAGTTAAACCGCTTAGCGGATCGCCTGTTTCCGGCACATAAGCAATGGAATGCGCACCGCATATTGATTGCCAGTAAATCAGGCGTTTTTTGCGGTTTATTCGGATTCCTCGGGGGCGGGGGAGAAATACTAAGAAAGTAATAATAAAGATCCATATAATATGAAAATATGTCCATAAATGAGCATATTTTCTATATTTGTTTATATATAAACTCTTATATTCTTCATATTTTTCTAATTTTCCTGTGTATTCACCTAACTCAATTCCTTTTTTCAGCATAGACATTTCTTTTTCGTATAAAGGAAATAATTTTTTATCAGAATTAAATGTCCATTCAAAGTTATCCTTTAGATTTTTAATCTCATATTGAAACGGCGTTAGCCCATTATTTATATCCATGGCACTCCCTAATAAAAACATAGCTAATAACAATGCTCTAAAAAAACCGCGGATATAACCGTCTAACAATGAATGCCGAATTTCAATTTCATCTTCGCCGCGTTTTCTTATGGAATAGCCTAAGTCTTCGTAAATATCATCTTTGTGCATTGAGATATCCTATTAAATCTAAAAGGGTTAATTTGGAAGTAAACCGCTTTTCCGCATTATTGTAATCCGGCATGGTCACTTTTACTTTCATTTGCAAGATGCGTTCGTCATTCACATTCCCCGAATATTTTGCCTTACTTTCATAAAAACTGCGGGTCGGCAAACGCCATGGCTCCGAGAATATCAATTTGGCTTTGCCCGCTTCAATAAATTCAATTCGCGGACGCATAGGGGAAGGATGAAAACCGCCTAAGGTGGATAATAACTGCACTTCCGTAACCTGAATCTGTTTTGCCAGTGTTTTATCAATGGAAGAATGTTCAACTAAAACCGTATATTTATCCAGAGAAGATAATTTTATTTCTTCCGTAATTCTAAAGTAGCGCTGCATTTCGATTTGATAAAAATCAATAATATTCTGAGAAATAATCATTTCGTCGTGGTAATTAAAATAACTATTAGTAAATTGGTTCCAAAATATATTATATCTTTCATTTGTCCAATCATATGCCTTAACAGGTGTTCCCCAGTAATTCACACTATTCCCCCAAAATCCACCCCGAATCCATAATTCCATTTCCTCCGGCGCAAATAAGGAATAAATTGTGCCTGCAACCACGGCAACTGCCCCCGCTACGATAAATAAATAGGCCAGTGCCGTTAAACCGCCCGCTAATAATGCACTGTTTATCTTCGCCGCATAGAGAATCCCTAATCCCCCCATGCCGGCTTCTACCATTAAGCCGCCTATACCCTTTGCCGTCGCCGACAACGACATAATCCGGTCGCCTTTATATTCCGCCTCTTTCCAAGAACCGAATTCCACCAATGCACCCACGCCGGCTAATAAGCTATTAGCGCTGATAACCGCGTTTTTGATTAGCGTCAGATTTTTCACTGTATTCGACGTATAAGCGCTTTTCCCGACAAAAATTAACCGTCCTTTTCTCGTTATATCGGTGTGCTGCTTCAGCTCTCTTAACGCTTCGTTCACATTCGCCTTTAATGCACCGTCGTCGGCAAACTCGCCGATAAACAAGGTTAATGCCGATACCGCCGGCGATTCGGCTAATTGCCCCTCTCGCGTATGGGCTTTACTTTCCTCCGCCATAAACATCTCGAAAAGCGGCGCATAAACTAACAGTTTTTTTAATCCCGCCGGTGTATCCGTAATTTGAAATAACTGATAATTTCCGTTTTCCAACGTCGGTAGCCGCGCGTTTTCCAAATGATAAGTCTGTTTGAGCTTTCGTACATTCTTCGGCACTTTGCCTTGACTTGACACATTATCCCGTTTCACCAGTTTAGCATTTCCGGTTTTCGGATATACTTGATAAATCGCTTGAATCTTCTGATGGGTTAAAGTGAAGTTCGATTTTCTGCCCAATTGCTGTAAATAAATTTTATCCACAAAGATATCGGCAACCAAATCAAAGGTCGCGACATTAAGTTGATGGGTTTCCGCCGACGTTTTTAAAACATCAAATACCGACTTCAAGTCGGAAAGGTTTTCTTTTAATGCTTTAAAACTGAAATCCGCCGGTCTTTGCATATCCGGCGCTAATGCCTCCGTAGTCCCCGCCAATGCAGCGACCATCGCATTTTGTCCTATCGGGGTAAAATCCAATCCGTAATATAAACCATGAGTCAGCAAACACCAGCTGTCGGCAACCGTTTCGGCAATGCGTTTAATATTATCCATTAACGACACATTATCTTGCGTTAATAACGCTTTCAATAACTCAATACGCCGTCTGATTTCATTACCGCTTATCAGTTGCGTGTGCACCTGAACAAGATAGCTAAACGGTTTACCGAAACGCCCCGTAATATTTGCCATTTTCGCAATTGCATTTAACCCGGGGATTTCGTCATCCAGCGCCAATTCGCGTTTTAATTGATTAAAAATATCCTGATGAGCGTTTTTCTGTAAATGTTCGTCTTGTACTACGCCTTTTAACGATTGATATTGCATAGCTAACGTATCCGGCGTATAAGTTAACCCCCTACCGCGTCCCCAACTGCTCAAACGTTCGTAATTTGCCTTTAATCTCTGATTAGTCGTGATTAAGCTACGCTGCATATAAGCATGAATCAATTGTGCTGTGGTTATGGCATATTCATATTTTTGCAATATGGCTTTGCGTTTGTCGTCCAAATACACATGAAAATGCGCTAAATCACGCATCGTGCCGACCATATCTTCCAAGGCGACGATTTCGCCCTGTTCGTTCCCTCTCGGGGTAATTTCCGGAATAAACCCTGTGGGAATACGACCTACCGTACTGAAGCGATATTGATTGCTCGGCTCTTGTATTGCAAATTTTGCATCCGGCGAAAAATCTTTCACGCACTCGGAAAGTGTTAAAATATCCACCGCACTTTCTCTTAACACAACGTGCTTCATCCATTGCCGTCGTACCTCAATATCCGCCGCCAGTTTATTCAGCAACGCTATCGGCAGGGCAAAATCGGAATACATTATTTCAATTTGCTTAATCGCTTTATTCAGCATAATGCACGGCGTAGAAAGCGGATTGACCGTCCAATTCTGCGACAGGTCGCCGTTTTCACAATGATATTGGCGAAAATGGTAAGGCATTGGCAGCTTGTCTCTGTGGCTTGACAGACTTTCCAATTCCGGAGAATGATAGCGATAGATATACCATGCCTTCGGGCTGCCGGCTTTTGCCGTAATCGCGCTTAAATCTCTCGGTGAAGACATATCGCCGGCTAATATATAAACATAGCCGTCACGCAGGCGGCGTAACTCATAATCCGCATTTGCCGTACTGCCGGTCGGCAAAGTCGGTACGGTGCCCGCCGTTTCAATATTTTTAAACGCTTGTTCGGACAACGCAAATCTGACCGGATAGACATAATAAAATTCCTGACATTCTTTACATATGGAATCAACAGGTTGTGGTTTCGGTTCAAATGGGGTCGGCATATTGATTTTATCCTATAAAATAGTTTAGTAGTTTATCGGCTCGTTCCGATTCTTCCGGGAACTGTCGGGCAAAATTTGCTTCTATTGTCTCAAAAAATCCCGCAGCTTGTCATGCAGCATGCCTTACTCAAAGTGCGGTAGGATTTCAAAAATTTTTTGAATCCGACCGCACTTTTCACACCAAGCTAATGTAATTCTTGTAAGGCATACACATTCATATGATCAATGCTTTTCATCCCTTCAACTAAGGCCTGAGCGGCAGCCATTGTGGTTTGCAAAAACACTTTATGCTGAATAGCACTGCGTCGAATTTCATAACTATCACTTAGTGATTCGGGTTGGTTATTTAATGTGTTGATAACAATGGCGATTTCGCCGTTTTTAATGGCATCGACGATATTCGGGCGTCCTTCTCGCACTTTGTTCACGGTTTGCACCGCCACGCCCCGTTCCCGCAAAAATTGTGCCGTACCGAAGGTTGCACATAAACCGTAGCCTTGTTCTTGCAACTGTTTGGCAATGTGTAACGCTTTTTCTTTGTCGCCGTCGGCGACGGAAATAAACACTTTACCGATTTTAGGAATATGCTCGCCCGCACCGATTTGTGCTTTCAGGAACGCTTCCGAGAAGGTTTCGCCTACGCCCATTACCTCGCCGGTGGAGCGCATTTCGGGACCGAGCACGGTATCTACGCCCGGGAATTTGATGAACGGGAATACCGCTTCTTTGACGAAATAATGTTGCGGAATCATTTCGTGTTGTACGCCCTGTTCTTCCAATGAAATACCCGCCATGACCCGCGCGGCGATTTTTGCCAACGGCATGCCGGTGGCTTTGCTGACGAACGGTACGGTACGGCTGGCGCGCGGGTTTACTTCAAGCACGTAAATCACGTCGTTTTGCACCGCGAATTGGACGTTCATTAGCCCTTTTACTTTTAAGGCGAATGCCATTTCGACGGTTTGACGACGAATTTCGTCCAGAATTTGCCGGCTCAAAGAATATGCAGGCAAGGAGCAGGCAGAGTCGCCACTGTGAATACCCGCCTGTTCGATATGCTGCATAATACCGCCGATAACCGCCCGAGTGCCGTCGCAAATGCAGTCCACATCCACTTCGATAGCATTGTTCAGAAAATGATCGAGAAGAATCGGGCTGTCGTTGGATACGGACACCGCTTCGCGCATATAGCGGTTGAGTTCGTCCACATTATAGACGATTTGCATAGCACGGCCGCCCAGCACATAAGACGGGCGCACCACCAACGGATAGCCTACTTCGTCCGCCAGTTTTACCGCTTCCGCCGCATTGTGTGCGGTGCGATTGTTCGGTTGTTTTAAATTTAACGAATTGAGAATTTGCTGGAAGCGTGCACGGTCTTCCGCCGCGTCAATGCTGTCCGCAGAGGTACCGATAATATTTACGCCGTTTTCCTGCAGGGCGTTCGCCAGTTTGAGCGGCGTTTGCCCGCCGTAATGCACGATAACGCCCCAAGGTTTTTCAATATGCACGATTTCCAACACATCTTCCAGAGTTAACGGTTCGAAATATAAACGATCGGAAGTATCGAAATCCGTCGAAACGGTTTCCGGATTACAGTTCACCATAATGGTTTCAAAGCCGCTTTCACGCAGAGCAAGTGCCGCATGCACGCAGCAATAGTCGAATTCGATGCCTTGTCCGATACGGTTCGGACCGCCGCCTAAGATCATCACTTTTTTGCGATCCGACGGATTGGCCTCGCATTCTTCCTCATAAGTGGAGTAAAGGTAGGCGGTGTCGGAGCTGAACTCGCCGGCACAAGTATCCACCCGTTTATAAACAGGGTGCAAATTGTAAGAAATTCTTAAATTTCTGACCGCACTTTCATCGGATTTTACCAGTTGGGCGATACGTTTGTCGGAGAAACCCTTGCGTTTCATGCGGCGTAGCTCGTCGGCGCTTAAATCGCCGAAGGATTTTTTCTCAAGTGCCAATTCTTCCAGCACCAGATCCTGAATTTGAACCAAGAACCATTTATCGATTTTGGTGTAGTGATATACTTCGTCCAACGACCAGCCGATACCGAAAGCGTCCGCTACATAAAGCAGGCGCTCCGGCCCCGGATTGGAAATTTCATGACGCAGTTTTTCCGTATCTTCGGTTTTCAAATTGAAACCGCAAATCCCGGTTTCCAGACCGCGTAAGGCTTTTTGAATCGATTCTTGGAAAGTTCGTCCCATCGCCATCACTTCGCCGACGGATTTCATTTGTGTGGTGAGACGGTCGTCCGCCTGCGGGAATTTTTCAAAGGCGAAACGCGGCACTTTGGTAACCACGTAGTCGATAGAAGGCTCGAAAGAGGCAGGTATCAGTCCGCCGGTGATGTCGTTACGAAGTTCGTTTAAGGTGTAACCCACCGCCAATTTTGCCGCCACTTTGGCAATCGGGAAGCCCGTTGCTTTGGAAGCAAGTGCGGAAGAACGGCTTACGCGCGGGTTCATTTCGATCACGATCATTTCGCCGTTTTCCGGATTTACCGCAAATTGCACGTTGGAACCGCCGGTATCCACACCGATTTCGCGTAGCACGGCAAGGGAAGCGTTACGCATAATTTGATATTCTTTATCGGTCAAGGTTTGCGCCGGTGCTACGGTAATGGAATCGCCGGTATGCACGCCCATCGGGTCGAAATTTTCGATGGAGCAGACGATAATGCAGTTGTCCGCTTTATCGCGAACCACTTCCATTTCAAACTCTTTCCAGCCGAGTACGGATTGTTCGATGAGCAATTCGTGGGTCGGCGAGGCTTCAAAGCCGCGTTCGCAAATGGCTTGAAATTCATCGCGGTTATAAGCGATACCGCCGCCGGAACCGCCCATGGTGAAAGAAGGGCGGATTAAGGTCGGAAAGCCCACTTTCGCCTGTGCCGCCCACGCCTCTTCAAAAGTATGACAAATAAAGGATTTCGGCGTATTTAAACCGATTTTCGCCATGGCTTCTTTGAAACGACCGCGGTCTTCCGCTTTATCAATGGCATCTTCCGTGGCACCGATAAGTTCCACGTTATATTTTTTCAGTACGCTGTTTTTGGATAAATCCAGCGCGCAGTTTAACGCGGTTTGTCCGCCCATGGTGGGTAAAATAGCATCCGGGCGTTCTTTGGCAATAATTTTTTCTACGGATTGCCAAGTAATCGGCTCGATGTAGGTCACATCCGCCATGTTCGGATCGGTCATAATGGTCGCCGGATTGGAATTTACCAACACCACTTTATAGCCTTCTTCCCGTAAGGCTTTGCACGCCTGCGCGCCGGAGTAGTCAAACTCGCAAGCCTGACCGATGACAATCGGCCCTGCGCCGATAATGAGAATTGTGTTTATGTCTGTACGTTTTGGCATGGTATAAATTCCTTAACTGATATGATTAATTGTGAGTGTAATTATTGAGTTAAATATTTCTGAATAGTAAATGGATAAGAAGAATCCAAATAAAAAAATCCAAATATATAGGCAAACTAATCCAATATAAATTGGAATAGAACTAACTGAGCCATAAGATAAAATCAATTTTTTTGTTAACCAAGATTTTTTTGATTGCTCTAAATGCAACGATACTATTTGTTTAGGTTCTTTTTCATTAAACAAAATTTTTAGGCTTAAACATTCATTTAATTCTTGTTCGATCTTGAATAACCTAGCTTCCCAATATTCTTGCCAAAATTTAGCACCTGCAGCCCCCTTCCATTGAAACCAAGACATTATGATTCCAACAAGAATTAGTATCATTAGTAAAACGGGGATGCTTTTGCCAGAGGTTGCGATAGTTGAAATACTAGTAAATAAAATACCTTGGAATAATATAAAAAAATTATTTCGTTGAACTAATTGCTCTATTTCTAAGTTTCTATTTTGGATACAGCGTTCATATAATTTTTCTAATTGTCGACTATTCATATTTTTCTCTACGGTACTAACAACTCACCTTGTCCTACTTTGATGACCTTACCGCCGACAAAAATCGTTTTGTTTTCATCGACTTTTAAGGATAAACGGTTCGGGCGGTCGATTTCGTCGCCTTGGTTAATCGTCCAATCGATCGGGCTTAAGCCGTTAACGATACACCAACCGCCTAAATTCGCCGCGGCGGAACCTGTGCCCGGATCTTCGGCGATTATGCCGTTTGCTTGGAAAAATAACCGCACTTTTGCTTGGTTATTTGCTGTAAACCAAACGTAAACCGAGCGATTCGGCAAGATTTGATTAAAAAGTGCGGCGGAAATTTTGCAATTTTCGACCGCACTTTCCGAGTTAACCCGAATTAATAATTGATTCGTGCCGGTGTTCACCCAATCGGCGTTGAGAATGTCGGATTCTTGCAAACCCAGCAATTCCGCACATTGTGCGGTGCTGAATGTGCATTCGGCAGTTTTCACACCGTTTTTCAGTGCGAGAGTAATTACATCGTTTTGATGATGAATCTCCACTAAACCGGATTGGGTTTCCAACATATAATCGTCACCCAAATTCAATAAAGTATGCAATACAAACGCTGAGCCAATAGTGGGATGCCCCGCAAACGGCAGCTCGCAGCCCGGAGTAAAAATTCTCAATTTTCTGACCGCACTTTTATCCGTCGCAGTCTGAAAAAATACGCATTCCGACAAGTTAAACTGACGGGCGATCAGCTGCATTTGTTCGTCCGTTAAATTGTCTGCGTCGGTAAATACCGCCAGCGGATTGCCGCCGAAATGGCTTTCGGCGAAAACGTTGACGAGTTGGTAGTTGTAGGATTTCATTATTCTTTATTAAAATAATCTAATTTGTGGAGCTATTATTTTTTTTAAATAAATAGAACCTTTATTTTTAATTTTATTGTTTATTTGATTACTATTTATATCTAGAAGATTTCTAAGGTTTTCCTCAGAACTAATGCTAATAAATTCATCTTTTGGTTTAAAATATACTAATGAAGACTTATCTCTCTGTAATAATTCTGCGATATTATTCAAGGAACCTATGCTTTTCCCATCCCAAATAACAAATCCGTAATCAGCAATATCTGCCATTTTTTTATCTTTAGCTTCAAAAAATTCTCGACCTTTAGCATCGGTCTCAATATTTTCTGATTTCCAATTACCAAGATTATTTCTACAGGTGTTTCCAGAGCAAAAAATAATCACATTTTTGTATGATTTATTTAGCAAAAGTTTTTGGATTGCTTTATCAATACCATTAGCATCTCCAACAACTATAGAAAATCCTTTATTTAATATGTTATTTGATATCCTTTCTGATATTTTTTTATTTAATTTGCTAATGCTTCTTGAACCTGAAAAAAAGATCGTACACATAATTTATTAACCTTTCGTTTTTGTCATTACTAATACGTTTACTTCTTTAGCTCCATTTTGTAGTAAAACATTAGTTGAGTATTCTAAAGTCGAACCACTAGAATAGAGATCATCAATTAGTAAAATTGTTTTATTTTTTAATGTTAGATCGTGAGAGTCTAGAATAATATTTCCTGTAAGAGCTTGTTTCTTATCTTCTATGCTAGATAGATTTTTTAGTGATGTTTTATTTTTAATTTTTTTCAGCACATGATGACATGGAAGATTGACCCTTTTACTTAACTCATCACCAATTAACATGACGGGTTGATATTCTCGGTGGTTTGAAAATGGCGCTGTTATTAGCATATCCATGCTTTCCCAACCAGAAAATGCATCTACTAATAAATCAACTATTTTTGAAACATTATTTGGATTCTGGTTATATTTTAATTGATAAACCAGCTCACCCATTTCGGTGCGAATGTTTTCGAAAAGAGGGTTGCCATACACATCATATCCTAAGAAAATACTAGATTTCATATGATAGTCATAGGCAAATCCTATGTGCCAGCTACCTTGTATTTCTATGCTCATATTTAATTCTCCATTATGTGCAAATTCAATGCTAAGTTTACCTCAAATTTTTTTCAAGGAATAATCTTAAATATGTAATTTCACTTTCTCATCTTATCAATAAACCGATCAAATAATTCTGCCACATCATTTGGGCCGGGACTGGCTTCGGGGTGTCCTTGGAAGCTGAAGGCGGGGCGGTCGGTGAGTTCGATGCCTTGCACCGAATGATCGAATAACGAGCGGTGGGTTATCCGTACGTTTTGCGGCAGGCTGTGTTCGTCCACTTCAAAACCGTGGTTTTGGCTGGTGATAAACACGGTTTGCGTATCGAGATCCTGTACCGGATGATTGGCACCGTGATGTCCGAAAGCCATTTTTTTTGTTTTACCGCCGACGGCAAGACCGAGTAATTGATGACCTAAGCAAATACCGAATAAGGGAATTTTGCTTTTCAGTAAATCCCGAATGGCGGAAACGGCGTAATCGCAAGGTTCCGGATCACCGGGGCCGTTGGACAGGAAAACGCCGTCCGGGTTCATCGCCAATACTTCGGCGGCGGGCGTTTTTGCCGGTACGACAGTGAGTTTACAGCCTCGCTCTGCTAACATTCTGAGAATATTGTGTTTTACGCCGAAGTCGTAGGCGATCACATTAAATTCCGTTTGAGCCTGTTCTGCATAGCCTTTGCCAAGTTGCCATTCGCCTTGTGTCCATTGATAAGGAGCTTGCGTAGTGACTTGTTGGGCTAAATCTTTGCCCGCCATGGAACCGAAACTTTTGGCAAATTCTACCGCACTTTTTTCGTCTATTTGGCCGGTCATAATGCAGCCTGCCTGTGCACCGTGATCTCGTAAATATCGGGTTAAGCTGCGGGTGTCGATATCGGCAATGGCAACGATGTTATTGGATTTTAAATAGTCGGAAAGGCTTTGATTGGCTCGGAAATTACTGTGTAATAAAGGTAAGTCACGAATAATTAAGCCTGCGGCATAAACTTGTTTGGATTCTAAATCTTCGATGTTAGTGCCGGTGTTGCCGATATGGGGATAAGTGAGAGTGACGATTTGTTTAAAATAAGAAGGGTCGGTGAGAATTTCTTGATAGCCGGTCATTGAGGTGTTAAAAACGACTTCGCCGATGGTGTGTCCCTGTGAGCCGATAGATTTACCATAAAATATCTTGCCATCTGCAAGTGCGAGAATTGCCGGTTTAAATATGTCAGACATTATTTCGTTCCTTTTTGAATAAAAATGTTGTTATTTTGCATAAGTAATCGTTTTTATCAAGTGTTTTTTGTAAATTTTCTGTTTTATTTTTCTCTCTTTGTTATTTGATAAGATCTTTTTCTTTTATGATTGAAGGGCATTAAAAAGTGCGGTGATTTTCACCGCACTTTTATTTTAACTTGCCATATTAAATGTTCGCAACTGCAAATATTACAATGACGGAATATAAGGTTGCCAGACCATAGAAAATCCAGCCGCCTGCCGGCACATGGACTTTCAAATCGTGCATGCCGTGATGTATGCGGTGCAAGCCGGCCCACATTGGGAAAATGGTTAACACTAAAATAACCAGTTTTCCAAACCAATGCTGTGCAAAGGCGATAATGTTATCCGGTGATACCAGTCCGAACGGTAATAAGATACCGAGAATCAGAATAAGTACGGGAAAAGCAAGACCGCTTACCATACCGCCGGCACTGAACATCAACCATACAGGTGGTTCGTTTGAACGTTTTGGATTTTGATTGACCATTTTGCTCTCCCTAGATATACACTAAAACTAATGTTAATACGGTTACAACCACGAATAAACCGCGTAATACCAACCGAATGGTTTTGGATGGTAATCCTGTGGTTCCTGCCATTACTTCGCCGGTCATATCAAATAATGTGGTTGCATGTAGTAATAATCCTGCCAGAGAGATGATATTTAAGATCACCACGATTGGATTTTGCAAAAACGGAATAAAGCTTTCTACAACACCATTCGCTTTGCCTAAGCAGATTACGCCGTAAAGCAATACAATGCTGAACCAAACGGTTGGTAACGCAGTGGCTTCGCGTACCATATAAAATTTATAGAAGTCCCAGCTTTTCCACCAAGTTGGGGTTATTTCACGCACGTATTTTTTACGTTTACTTACTGTTGCAGTCATAATTCCCCCCTTAATTCGGTTTTAGCATGGAAATCAGATAGTCTTTCGCACTTTCTAATTTGCCTTGGTTGATTGCCGCCGCAGGATTCACATGTTTCGGACAAACTTCGGAGCACGCACCTACGAAGGTACAAGTCCATACGCCGTTTTCACTGTTGATTAACGGCATACGTTCCGCTTTACCGTTATCACGGTTATCTAAGTTGTAGCGATGAGCTAATGTTAAAGCCGCAGGACCGATAAATTCCGGATTTAAACCGAATTGCGGGCAGGCCGCATAACATAAACCGCAGTTAATACACATGGAGAATTGACGGTATTTTTCCAATTGTTTCGGAGTTTGTTTGGTACGGCTTTTCGCTAACTCTGAAGACGGATGCGGTCGACCGTCCAGTGCCGGCATTTTATTGCCGATAATATAAGGTTTGATCGCTTCCAAACTTTCGATAAAGTGGCTTAAGTCCACCACTAAATCGCGTTCGATCGGGAAGTTCGCTAATGGTTCAATACGCATATGACCACTGTAATCACGCAGGAAGGTTTTACATGCCAATTTAGGAATGTTGTTTACCATCATGCCGCAAGAACCGCAGATCGCCATACGGCAAGACCAACGATAAGACAATTCAGGTTCAAGTTTGTCTTTTATATAACCTAACGCATCCAATAGGGAAGTTTGCGTATCGTATGGCACTTGATAGGTGCGCAAGTACGGCTCTTTATCCACTTCCGGATTGTAGCGTAAAATTTCTACATTCATAATTGCTTGATTAGCCATTTGCTTGCTCCTTAGCTTTTGCAGCAGCTTCTGCGGCTTCTGCTTCCGCACCATATAAACGTTTCGCCGGTTGTGATTTAGTGATTTTCACATCGCTGTATTCGATGCGTGGAGCTCCGTCAGCATTGTAGAATGCTAAGGTGTGTTTTAAGTAGTTCACATCATCACGTTCTACGTAGTCTAAACGTTGGTGAGCACCTCGGGATTCCTTACGCTCAATGGCAGAATTTGCGATAGATTGCGCTACATCAAGGATGTAACCTAATTCAACGGTATAAAGCACATCAGTGTTAAACACACTGGAACGGTCGGTAATACGGATACGTTTGTAACGTTCGCGTAATTCGTTGATTTTATCTACCGCACCTTGCATGGTTTCTTGGGTACGATAAATACCACAACCGTCTTCCATCGCCTGCCCCATTTCTTCACGAATTTCAGCCCAGTTTTCAGTACCCTCTTGATTGAACAGGTCTTCCAAACGGCGCACCACATCTTGCGCTTGAGCATCCACCGCAGTTTGGTTAGCCGCTTTCGCTTCCACCGCACGCTGTGTTGCGTATTCACCGGCAACGCGGCCTAATACTAATAATTCTGCAAGGGAGTTGGAACCTAAACGGTTTGCACCGTGTAAGCCGGATGAAGCACATTCACCCACTGCGAATAAACCTTGAATACGGGTTTCGCTGTTGAAGTCCACTTCAATACCACCCATGGTATAGTGCACCACAGGGCGTACAGGAATTGGTTCTTTAACCGGGTCAACGCCTTCGTAAGCGTTTGATAATTCGCAAATAAACGGTAAACGTTCGTGTAAGTATTTTTCACCCAAGTGACGTAAATCAAGGTGAACTACGTCTACACCTTTGGCTGTTTTTAAGGTGTTGCCTTTTTGTTGTTCTTGCCAGAATGCTTGGGATACTTTATCACGCGGACCGAGTTCCATATATTTGTTTTCAGGTTTGCCCACCGGAGTTTCAGGACCCAAACCGTAATCTTGCAAGTAGCGATAGCCGTTTTTATTCACTAAGATACCGCCTTCACCACGACAACCTTCGGTCATCAGAATACCGGTGTTCGGTAAACCGGTCGGGTGATATTGTACGAATTCCATATCACGCAACGGCACACCGTGGCGATAAGCCATTGATAAACCGTCACCGGTTACGATACCGCCGTTGGTGTTGAAGCGGAATGCACGACAACCGCCACCGGTTGCGATAACTACCGCATTGGCATTAATTTGGATTAATGTACCTTCCATCATATTCATCGCCACTAAACCGCGAGCGTGACCGTCATCCACTAAGATGTCTAACACAAAGTGTTCGTCAAAACGCTGGATTTGCGGGAATTGAATAGAAGTTTGGAATAAGGTATGTAATAAGTGGAAACCGGTTTTATCTGCCGCAAACCAAGTACGTTCGATTTTCATACCACCGAAACGACGTACGTTCACTTCACCGTTCGGTTGACGGCTCCACGGACAGCCCCAACGTTCAAGCTGAGTCATTTCTACCGGGGAATGTTGTACGAAATATTCAACAACGTCTTGTTCACATAACCAGTCACCGCCGGCAACAGTGTCTTGGAAGTGTTTATCATAAGAATCTTCTTCCTTGAACACGGCGGCGGCACCGCCTTCTGCGGCTACCGTGTGACTACGCATAGGGTAAACTTTCGAAACAAGTGCGATTTTTAGGTTGGGATTTGCTTCCGCAGCAGCGATTGCCGCACGTAAACCACCACCACCGGCACCTACGATTGCAATATCGACATTAACATTTTGCACGATATTTTCCTCCAAATTATTTAAGTAGAGATAGAATTGAATGTAAATATTCTGCCACTTTTTTTACATTCGTATAACTATTTTTTGGTAAAAAACGGCAAAATTTCTTATTTTTGTGATCTAACTCAAAAAAGCATTTTAGAACCGACCGCACTTTTTAGGGTAAGCACTATAAAAATGGCTAAACCCAGATAAAATAAGGGTTTAAATGAGATTTATTCTTATTTGTATGATGGGTTTAAAATAAAAAATCACCGCATAATCGGTTGCGGTGATCTTAAAAATTAATGTGGTTGATTGAGTGTCATGGATATATCATATAAACAGAGCCAACAGGTGACTGCCGAACCAATGGCGACCACTCCGTCAATTAAGTTACAAATAAGCCGTAATTGAATACAAAGTGCGGTGCAAATTAACCCAAAAGTATTAGGTAAAAAAGCTAAAAAATAATGCTCCGGTAGATACGAAAACAATGCTTAATAATGAAATCTGATTGGGCGTAGGGGATTGCCGTTGAGCGATTTTTGGCGCGAATGATTGTGCCCAATGACTGTTAGACTTGTCAGCGGACGGCGGTTTTTCTCTGCATTTTCAGTGAAATTTTCGGTACTTTCCGTTATTGAATCCTTTATATATAAATTATTAGACGTATCATAGCTATTCCGATATGATACATCTAATGCTTTTTTTAAAAGGAATAGTTATGCAAAATTGGCTTGCTCGGTTCTTTGATTTTTTATTGTGCCGATTTATTATTTTTCTTACCGGTGTGAAACCGCAAAAACAGCTTTGCAAAATCACTGATTTTTCCCCGAAAGTATTTTATTCAAACCATTCCAGTCACGGCGATTTTATGCTGCTTTGGGTGTCGATGCCTTATGAATTGCGTCAAACCATCCGCCCGGTAGCGGCGAAAGATTATTGGGATAAAGGCATTGTCCGTCGCTTTCTGGCTTATCAAGTATTTAATTTATTGCTGATCGAACGCAAATCAGATCATCCGCAAGCCGCCATTGAACAAATGTCGGAAGCGTTGAAAACGCACTCATTGATTATTTTTCCCGAAGGTACTCGAAAAACCGATGATGATCTGTCTTTGCAGCCATTTCGCAAAGGGCTCTATTATCTGGCAAAACAAAATCCCGATGTTCCGTTGATTCCTATTTGGATTAACAATATCAATAACGTATTGCCGAAAGGTTATATGCTCCCCATTCCTTTATTGTGCGAATTATTTGTGGGCGAAACGCAATATTTCACGCAAGATGAACCTGCCGTGTTTTTGCAAAAAATGGAACAGGCATTGTTGGCATTAAATCCGAAATTAGAGAAGGAATAAGCAGATGGCAACACAAAATTTGTTTCAATTGTTTTTAGGCTTACTTTGTATTTTGTTATTTGCTTCAATTGTTGCATTTGCCTTGAAAAAAATTGTCGCGAAAAATCAGCCGCATAATGTGATTGATAATCTCACTGCCCGTATTAATGCGTGGTGGATTATGATTTTAATCATCTTTGCTTTCTCATTTTTAGGGCAAAGTGCGGTCATTTTTTTATTCTTTTTGATCTCTTTTGCCGCGTTGCGGGAATTTCTTTCTTTAATTTATATTCGCCGTGCTGATCATATCGCGTTGGTCGCCTGCTTCTATGTGGTGTTACCGGTGCAATATATTTTCATCTTAATGGATTGGTACACAATGTGGACGATTTTTATCCCGGTTTACGGCTTTTTATTATTGCCGATTTTGTCCGCCATTACCGGCGATCCGTCGCATTTCTTAAAACGTTCTACTGAAATTCAATGGGCGTTGATGATTACCGTGTTCTGCATTTCGCACATTCCGGCGTTGCTGTGGCTTGATATTGAAAATTATGACGGTAAACAGATTTTATTAATGATCTTTTTGATTTTAGTGGTGCAATCCAGCGATGTGCTCCAATATGTCTGGGGCAAATTATTCGGCAAACGCAAAATCGCTCCAACGCTATCACCGTCAAAAACCGTAGAAGGTTTTGTCGGTGGTGTGCTTAGTGCCAGTGCCTTAGGTGGTTCGCTCTATTGGCTTACGCCGTTCACCCCATTGCAAGCCTTTGGCATCAGTGTAATTATTTGTTTAATGGGCTTTTTTGGCGGCTTGGTAATGTCGGCATTAAAACGGGATTTAAAAGTTAAAGACTGGGGCAATATGATCAGCGGTCACGGCGGTATGTTGGATCGGATGGATTCCCTTTGTTTTTCCGCACCGATTTTTTTCCATTTAGTACGTTATTTTTGGACATAATAAATGACAATGACAGACAATTCATTAAATACGCAGTGGCAGCCTACTGCACCGATTAAAAATTTATTAGCTCGGGCAAAAATTCTGACGGAAATCCGCAAATTTTTTACCGAACGCGGTTTATTGGAAGTTGAAACACCGATATTAAGCGAATTCGGTGTGACCGATGTGCATCTTGCTACTTTCAATACGGAATTTATCGCCCCATTCGGTGAACAATCAAAAACCTTATGGCTTGCTACCAGTCCTGAATATCATATGAAACGCCTGATTGCTGCGGGCAGCGGACCGATTTTCCAGCTTTGTCACGTATTTCGCAACGAAGAAGCGGGTCGCAAGCATAATCCGGAATTTACTATGCTGGAATGGTATCGACCGCACTTTGATATGTACCGCTTAATTAATGAAGTGGACGACTTGTTGCAACAGGTGTTGGATTGCGAGCCGGCGGAAAGTGTCAGCTATCAATTTGTATTCCAAGAATATGTAGGGTTGGATCCGCTTTCCGCAGAACGTAAACAACTGGTAGATAAAGCTCGTGAACACCATTTTATGTGCGACGATGACGAAAAACGCGATACCTTATTGCAGTTTTTATTCAGCGAAGTGGTGGAACCGCAAATCGGACAAGAACATCCTGTGGTGGTATATCATTTCCCCGCCACTCAAGCCGCATTAGCTCAAATCAGTTCGGAAGATCATCGCGTTGCAGAACGTTTTGAGTTTTATTATAAAGGATTAGAACTTGCCAACGGTTTTAACGAACTTACCGATGCGGCCGAACAGCAACATCGCTTTGAACAAGATAACCGCCAACGAGAAAAATTAGGTCTGCCGCAACGAACCATTGATCACCGTTTTTTAAGTGCCTTACAAGCCGGAATGCCAAGCTGCTCCGGTGTTGCATTAGGCATAGACCGTCTGTTAATGATCGCACTCAATGCTGAAACCATTGATGAAGTGATGGCGTTTAGTGTGGGGAATGCGTAATCTATTCATTAAAAAAGTAAGCTATCTTTGGGTATTGATAGCTTACTTTAAATTTCAAATCTATTACAATCCCGGAGCTTTCCAAAGAGAATGGGTCAACCCACTGTCAACAAGTTGTAATTGTTTGCTATATATCTCTTTCCATTGAGATTTATAAGATTGATATAATTGATATTTTTCTAAATTAGGTTGATGTGTTCGTTCAAATTTTACTAATTTTTTACCTGCTTCACTTAAAGATGAATAAATTCCCACACCAACACCTGCAGCTATGGCACAACCTAATGCGGTTGCTTCTTTTACGATGGGAATATGAACTGTTAAACCTGTCACGTCAGCCAAAATTTGGCTCCATAATTTACCTTTAGAACCGCCACCGGCAAAAACAATAGATGTTAATTTAACATTGGCAAATTTTTCCACTTGTTCTAGATTACAGGAAGAGACAATAGCGGCATTTTCTTCTAAAGCTCGGAATAAAGTCGCTTTATTGCATTTTTCAGCATCAATAGATAAATTTATAAAAGACGGGGCGGCGTGATACCAAGATTTAAAGTGCATAGCATCAGAAAAAACAGGAATGATATCATTAGAACCGACAGGCACTTTTTCTGCCATTTGTTCTAACAAAGTATAGGTATCAATACCTAAACGTTCGGCAATGATTTTCTCTTCCGCACAAAATGCGTCTCTAAACCAGCGCATTGTTAATCCTGTAAAAAAGCTTATTGATTCCGCTTGCACCATTGGTGGGATAACGTGAGGATTAACCCGTACATTCATTTCGGGATCTGTAACCGCTTCAGCTAAATTGACCACTTGTTGCCAAAATGTACCACCAATGATCGCTGCTTGGGAAGCTTCTGTAATACCTAAACCAATGCAACCTAGCTGAACATCACCGCCACCGACAACAACCGGTGTATTGGTTTTTAAACCTGTTATTAGGGCGACTTGTTCTGTTACACCACCTAATACTGTACCGGTTTCTTTAACAGGTGTGAGAATATTAGAATTTAATCCCGTCATTTCTAATAAATCGGGTTGCCATTGACGAGTTTTTAAATTTAATATTCCTGTGGTTCCGGCATTTGATGGTTCTACGGCTAACTCGCCGCTGAGCATAAACGCTAACCAATCGCTTATCATTGTGATTGCTTTTGTTTGATGATAAATATCACTACGGTGATGAGCTAACCAAAGTAATCTGGGAATAGCACTTAATGCTAAGGTTTGTCCTGAAACCGCATATAGTTTTTCTTCAAAAGTATGCTCATAAAGTGCTTTGAGTTCAACAACCTCTTCTGTTGCTCGGGCATCAACATTACCACAAGCCCAAATAGGTTGTTTATTTTCATCATACAGCACAATACCTTCACGCATTGAACAAGTAGATATTGCCGCAATTTGTTCCGGGTTAATTTGAGATTTTAACAACACGCTATGGATACACTCACAAGTGAGTTGCCAATTAGTTTTTAAATCAAATTCCATTGATCCGGGAATATTAGGATCAGATAGATGGGTCCACTCTTTTTGTGCCGCAGCAACTTGATTACCTTCAGTATCAAAAATAACTGCTCTTACACTTCCTGTTCCAGCATCTAATGCCATAAGATAGGATTTATTACTCATTATTTTCTCCTTATGAATAACAGGAAAAAGCAACTCATCTATACTAATTTGGCCAACATCATTCGAGCTGTTTTTTCTTCTGTGACTAATGAATTAATATACTTGCCATATAATGCACTTAATATGGCATCTACTTTATCTTCTCCTCCTGCCACGCCGATAACATTAGAAATTTTAATTAAATCTTCTAAAGGCACGCTGATAAGTTCCTCGTGCAATGGCATATTAGGTTGTAACGAACCATCTTGTCGCATAAAGTAGCCTAAAATATCCCCAACCGCACCTTGTTCGCGGATCATTTGTTGTTTTTCTTCCGTGATATAGCCCGTTCTTAATAGGGTTGCTTGTCCTTGTTGCTGGGTTGCTCCAATTCCAACAATGGCAACATCGGCACTACAAGCAGCAAGCATAATATCCCTCACACTTGACTCTCGTTTAAATAATTTGGCCGCTTCAATTGATGAAGCCCTTAATGGCGCCGGAATAATACTAATAGAGCAAGAACTATCTAATTGTCCAATCCCTTTCATATAAGGGCCTACGCCACCGGATAAAGTAATCAATTTAATATGATTGTTAGTGATAAGCTCGTTACTGTATTTGATGGTTTGCATTATTGTTTCACCAAAACCAATCGCCAATAGCTGTTGCGGTTTGAGTAGTGACACCAACATTTGTGCCGCACCTACGCCAAGGCGTGCATTGATTTCATTTTTATCTAATGCAGGCAATACACGAATGTGTTTAAGATTAAATCGTTGTTGTAACGCTCTTTCTAATTCCAGACATCCTTTAAATCGAGAATTTATTTGCACTTTGATTAGGCCTGTTTGTCGCCCTTTTTCTAATAAGCGGGATACTTTTAATCTTGGCAAACCGAGTTTTTTACCTATTTCTCCTTGAGTTAAATTATCGTGGTAATAAAACCACGCAATGCGGGCAAGTAATTCTTCTTCACTGATGAATGATGCGGAGCCTTCATTATGATCAATAATCATTTCATTCATATTTTATTCTCTTATGTAACGTTAATTTATTATTCATATGTTTTTTATATTTATCAATTGTTCATTTTAGTTTTTTTGATAACTGTGATCAAGATCACTTTTTTGGCAATAAATAGTTATGAATACTCATTTATTTAGTGTTTTTTTCAAAAAATGCGATCTCTGTCACAGAATTTTATAAGAACAATGAATATACTTTTGAACAAGTGATTTTTCAAAATATCATTTGTTCATTGTTTTTGTAAGGGGATTGCGATGAGTTCTCAAAAATGTTTATTCTCTGCCACTAATATAAGCAAGTCTTTTTCCGGTGTTGAAGTATTAAAGGATATTAATTTTTCACTTTACTCCGGGGAAGTCCACGCATTGTTAGGTGGTAATGGCGCAGGAAAATCCACATTGATGAAAATTATTGCGGGTATTCAACCGCAGGATCAGGGGATTTTGGAAATTCATGGTCAACCGCAACATCGCCTTTCTCCGAATAAAGCTCATCAGTTAGGTATTTATCTTGTACCTCAAGAACCATTACTATTTCCTAATTTGAGTGTAAAAGAAAATATTTTATTTGGGTTAAAAAGTGCGGTAGAAAATTTAGATAAAAAACTCACCGCACTTTTGCAAGATCTTAATTCTCATCTGAATTTAGATATGCAGGCGGGTTCTTTAGACGTTGCAGATCAACAAATTGTTGAAATTATGCGTGGTTTAATGCGTGATGCTTCTATTCTTATTTTAGATGAACCAACAGCTTCATTAACTCCGGCCGAAACAGAAAATTTATTTAAAAAAATAAATTCCTTGTTAGAAAAAGGTGTTGGGATTGTTTTTATTTCACATAAATTACCGGAAGTATGGCAGATTTCTCATCGTATCAGTGTGATGCGGGATGGTTATATCGCTCTCACAGGAGAAACCAAACAATTAAATCAAGATGAGGTGATTGTAGCGATTACACCAAAATCTAAAGGAGCGGAGCTAAGCGATTCTCAAAAGTTATGGCTGGAATTGCCCGGTCATCCAAGAATTAAGTCTAAAGAAAATCCTATCTTACAAGTGCGGAATTTAACCGGTGAAGGCTTTAAAAATGTGAGTTTTGATATTTACCCGGGAGAAATTTTAGGTTTAGCCGGAGTAGTTGGTGCCGGGAGAACAGAACTGGCCGAAACCATTTATGGTTTACGTCAACCTAAAAATGGTGAAATTTTCTTTGATAGTCAAAAAATTAAGCATTTATCAATAAAACAAAGATTACAAGAAGGCGTAGTCTATTTACCGGAAGATCGCCAAGCCTCCGGGCTGTATTTAGACGCACCATTAACTTGGAATGTATGTGGTTTAACCTATAACGATATGGGATTTTGGCTTAATACCGCAAAAGAAAGTGCGATTTTGGAACGTTATTATCGTGCTATCGGTATTAAATTCAGTCATGAGCAACAAGCGGCGCGAACACTATCAGGCGGTAATCAGCAAAAAGTGTTAATTGCCAAGTGTTTAGAAGCAAATCCGGCATTATTAATTGTTGACGAACCAACTCGTGGCGTTGATGTCGGTGCAAGATCAGATATTTATCAATTAATTAAAAGTATCGCCAAACAAAACGTTGCTATTTTGTTTATCTCTTCCGATTTAGAAGAAATTGAAAAAATGTCGCATCGTGTTTTAGTGATGCACGATGGTGAAATAGGAGAGTCTCTTATTGGGGATGCAATTAATACTAATAATATTATGCAGATGGCATTTAGCGGTAGGCACGTATAAGGAGAATAAAGCATGTGGAAATTTATTCAAAATAATCGTGAATTGACAATCTTAGCGGCGATTGCTTTATTGTTTTTGTTGTTAGGAATGAATAGCAATGGCGGACTAAGTTTTCAAACACTGACAATGATATTTAATTCATCCCAAATTGTAATGTTACTGGCAATTGGCGCAACATTTGTGATTTTAACGCGTAACATTGATGTGTCTGTCGGCTCTACAATGGGATTATGTGCAGTAATTGTCGGTAGTTTGCTAAATAGCGAATTTTCTTTGATTTCTGCATTTATATTGACCTTATGTTGTGGTTTTCTGGCCGGTTTATTAAATGGCGTATTAGTTACCACACTACGTATTCCTGCAATTGTAGCCACATTAGGTACATTGGGATTATATAAAGGGATTATGTTATTGATTACGGGTGGTAAATGGATAGAAGGTTTACCACAAAATTTGAAAACCTTATCTGAACCTGTATTTTTATATATTTCACCTATTGGGTGGATGATCGTTGTTTTAATTTTAGCGGCATATTGGACTTTAACTAAAATGAAAATTGGTCGTAATTTCTATGCTGTTGGTGATAATTTACAAGGTGCTTTACAGTTGGGTGTACGTATTGATACGGTAAGAATTTCTGCCTTTGCTATTAATGGTATGATGGCCGCATTAGCCGGTATTGTATTTACTTCGCAGGTAGGTTTTGTACCTAATTCAACGGGAAGTGGTTTAGAAATGAAAGCAATCGCTGCCTGTGTGCTTGGCGGCATTAGTTTATTAGGCGGGGTAGGTAATGTCATTGGGGCGATTTTCGGTGCGTATTTTCTCATCCAAATTGATAGTATTTTAGTATTACTTAAAGTTCCTGCTTATTGGAATAATTTTGTAGCGGGAATGGTATTGCTTGTTGTATTAGTGTTTGATGGGCGAATTCGGGTAATGATTGCTAAAAACTTGAAATTACAACGTTATGCTCGTTTTTTAAAAGATGAAGTAACGACAAAATAATGGAGGCAACAATGTTAAATTTAAAAAAATATGGTTGGGAAATAACATTATTTTGCTTAGTGATCATTGAAATTTTAGGATTTGGTTTATTTAATCCAAGAATGTTAGATCTAAATGTACTGTTATACAGTACCAGTGATTTTATTTATATTGGTATGCTGGCATTACCTTTAACAATGATTATCGTCAGTGGTGGTATTGATATTTCTTTTGGTTCAACTGTGGGTTTGTGTGCTATTGTTTTGGGCGTATTATTTAAATCTGATGTGCCTTTATATTTAGCTGTTCCGATAACGTTGTTGCTTGGTATTGTGTGTGGATTAGTGAATGCAGGGTTAATTATTTATACCAAAGTTAATCCTTTAGTCATCACACTTGGTACGATGTATTTATATGGTGGCGGTGCTTTATTATTATCAGGTTTTGCCGGTGCTACAGGGTATGAAGGTATTGGTGGCTTTCCTGATTCCTTATTGGATTTTGCAAATCAAAGTATTTTGGGGATTCCTACCCCAATCATTTATTTCTTAATAATGACCGCACTTTTCGGGTTGCTAATGCACAAAACAATCATTGGTCGTGGTACGTTTTTGATTGGACAAAGCGAACGGACTTCCCTATATAGTGCGGTACCAGTTAATAAGACCCTATTTATTATTTACTCATCTATTGGATTGGTAGCCGCGTTTGTAGCCATTTTATTGGTATCTTACTTTGGGTCAGCCCGTTCAGATTTAGGGAGTTCTTTATTGATGCCGGTATTAACCGCGGTCGTACTTGGCGGAGCAAATATTTATGGCGGTTCCGGATCAATCATCGGAACAGCAATTGCCGCAATGCTGATTGGTTATTTGCAACAAGGTTTGCAAATGGTTGGAATACCAAATGAAATTTCTAGTGCATTATCCGGTGCATTATTAATTATTGTGCTCATTGGTAAATCAATTAGCTTACATTATTCCGGCATAACACAATGGATTAGTCGTAAACGTTGTAAAACAACTTCATGATGAACATACTGGCATTTCTAGGTGTGTTTTAACAAAAACTAAAACTAGAGAGGAATCTACTATGAAACATCTTATTAAAATGACCGCACTTGCAACAGCAATTGGCTTTTCAGCAATTACATCAGCTCAAGCCGCGGATCGCATTGCATTTATTCCAAAACTTGTTGGTGTAGGCTTTTTTACCAGTGGTGGACAAGGTGCGGTTGAGATGGGGAAAACCCTTGGCGTTGATGTAACCTATGATGGTCCAACTGAACCGAGTGTTTCCAACCAAGTACAGTTGATTAATAACTTTGTTAACCAAGGATATAATGCCATTGTGGTATCGGCGGTATCGCCGGATGGCTTATGTTCTACACTACAACGGGCTATGAAACGTGGAGTAAAAGTATTAACTTGGGATTCAGATACAAAACCTGAATGTCGTAGTTACTATATTAACCAAGGTACGCCTGTGCAACTTGGTTCAATGTTGGTTGAAATGGCTTCTAACCAAATTACCAAACCAAAAGCGAAAGTTGCATTTTTCTATTCTAGTCCAACAGTAACAGACCAAAATCAATGGGTGAATGAAGCAAAAGCTAAAATTGCTAAAGAACATCCTGAATGGGAAATTGTCACAACTCAATTTGGCTATAATGATGCAATTAAATCATTACAAACCGCCGAAGGTATTTTAAAAGCATACCCTGATTTAGATGCGATTATCGCACCGGATGCTAATGCATTGCCTGCCGCCGCTCAAGCTGCTGAAAACCTCAAAGTTGATAGTGTTGTGATTGTTGGGTTTAGTACGCCAAACGTCATGCGTCCTTATGTGAAACGCGGTACAGTGAAACAGTTTGGTCTGTGGGATGTAGTGCAACAAGGTAAAATTTCAGTTTCTGTTGCAAATGATTTACTCAAAGGCAAAACGTTAAATGTCGGAGATAAACTCGAGGTACAAGGTGTTGGTACTGTCGAGGTACATCCTAATGCAGTACAAGGCTATACTTATGAAGCAAAAGACAACGGTATTGTCTTGTTGCCCGAACGTGTAGTTTTTACTAAAGATAATATTGATAATTACGATTTCTAATTTTACTAAAACAGAGGAGTATAAAATGGCAGATTTAGACGATATTCGAGATGGAAAAGACTTTGGTCTTAATCAACCGCAAACCAATAAAGCCTTTTATTTAAAAGGAGCCGGTGCTTTGGATTGGGGAATGCAATCGCGTCTGGCGGATATTTTCAACCCCAAAACAGGTAAAACGATAATGCTGGCTTTTGACCACGGTTATTTCCAAGGTCCGACAACAGGTTTGGAGCGTATTGATTTACACATCACCCCACTATTTGAATATACTGATGTATTAATGTGTACTCGTGGTATTTTACGAAGTGTAGTGCCGCCGGATACACGCAAACCGGTAGTGTTACGTGCTTCAGGCGCAAACTCTATTTTAACAGAGCTCTCTAATGAAGCGGTCGCAGTTTCTATAGAAGATGCTTTACGTCTGAATGTGTCAGCTATGGCGGCACAGGTGTATATCGGCTCTGAATTTGAACATCAATCTATCAAAAATATTATTCAATTAATTGATCAAGGTACACGTTATGGTATGCCGACAATGGCGGTTACCGGAGTGGGGAAAGATATGGTTCGTGATCAACGTTATTTCTCACTTTCAACAAGAATAGCGGCTGAAATGGGAGCACAACTGATCAAAACTTACTATGTCGATCAAGGCTTTGAACTCGTAACAGCCGGTTGCCCGGTACCTATTGTTATTGCCGGTGGTAAGAAATTACCGGAACAAGAAGCATTATTAATGTGCTATAAAGCGATTGACCAAGGCGCTGCCGGGGTTGATATGGGACGTAATATTTTCCAATCGGATGCACCAATTGCGATGTTGAAAGCAGTGCACGCAATTGTACATAATGGTGAAAATGCGGAACAGGCATATCAACTTTATTTACACGAAAAAAACGCGTAATTTATTGTAAAAGTGGCAAGTATTCTTGCCACTTCCTTTAATATGGAGGATTTATTATGTTTGCAATGTTAGTTGAAATTAATATTAAAGAAGATAAAGAACAAGAATTTATTGAAGTATTTACCCGTAATCATATTGGTACTCGCCAAGAACCGGGTAATTTACGCTTTGATGTGTTACAGGATCCTGATATTAAGACACGTTTCTATGCTTATGAAGTATATGTTAATGAAGCAGCGTTAGAAGCGCATAGAACAACGGAACATTATCATCGTTGCGTTGCCGAATTAGAACCATTAATGACCGGTTCTCGCAGTAAGAAAATATTCAACTGGCTATTACCAGAGAATTTACAAAATGAACAATAGTAAAGAACAGCTAATATTAGCACTGAAATCTCAGAAAATTAGTGTTGGGATTTTGGCTTCTAATTGGTTAAATTTCAAAGAAACGCAAGAAATTCTACGAAATAATCAAATTACGCTCCTACACTTTGATATTGCGGATGGACACTTTTCACCAATGTTCACCGTAGGGGCAATGGCGATAAAACCTTTTTCATCACCGTTTATCAAAGATGTACATCTAATGGTTGAAAATCAATTTCAGGTAGCGAAAGAATGTGTTAAAGCAGGAGCGAATATTATCACTCTGCAAATAGAAACAACAGAAAATTTAGCTGAAATTTATCATTGGTTAAATCAACAAACGTCAGTATTATGTGGCATTAGCCTTTGCCCGGATACTAGCTTAGAACAATTGGATGCTTTTCTAGATCAAATAGATTTAATTCAGATTTTAACCTTAGATCCAAGAACAGGGATTAAAATGGATGAGACATTGTTGTTTGAGCGGATAAAAAAATTAACAGATAAACTTAAACGACAGGGAAAAGACAAACTTATTTCAATTGATGGCTCAATGACTTTTGAGTTAGCTCAAAAATTACAACAATTTAACATTAATTGGGTTGTGAGTGGAAGTGCCTTGTTTGCCAAGGATAATTTGAATGAAATATTAAGGAAGTGGATAAATTAAATGAGTTCTTTGTAAAAAATGTGTATTTTATACCGCACTTTATTACATACCTTATGACATCATGGCAAAATTGTGGTATTTTTAGCACACGATTTTTTCGTATACTTTTAATTAACAAAACTTTAAAAAGGAAACAAAATGGAACAAAATCAAACAATGCAGATGATCCTGATGTTAGTGATCTTTGCTGCTATTTTCTATTTTATGATTTATCGCCCGCAAGCTAAACGCAATAAACAACATCGCGATTTAATGGCTTCTTTGGGCAAAGGTGAAGAAGTGCTTACATCCGGTGGCTTAATCGGTAAAATCACCAAAGTTTCGGCTGAAAACGATTCTATTGTGATCGCATTAAATGACACAACAGAAGTGACTATCAGAAAAGATTTCATTGTTGCCGTATTACCGAAAGGCTCAATTAAATCCCTATAATTTCCAATCTTTCCGCAAGGGAAATCTATGTTAAATCGTTACCCTTTATGGAAGAACCTAATGGTGATCTTTGTGATCGCCATTGGTGCTTTATATGCTCTTCCAAATATTTATGGTGAAGATCCGGCGGTTCAAATTTCAGGAACCCGTGGTCAAGAAGCCAGCACACAAACACTTAGCGACGTGCAACAAGTTTTAGATTCTAATCATTTAACCGTTAAAGCAATGACATTGGAAAACGGTTCGATCTTAGCCCGTTTTGCTAATACGGATGAACAACTTTTAGCCAAAGATAAAATTGCCGAAAAATTAGGTAATAGCTATTCAGTAGCCTTAAACCTGGCTCCGGCAACACCGAAATGGCTGGAAAGTATCGGTGGTAGCCCGATGAAATGGGGCTTGGATTTACGTGGCGGGGTTCGTTTCTTAATGGAAGTGGACATGAATTCTGCATTAACCAAACAGCGTGAGTCCTTAGAAGATAATTTACGCAGCGAATTACGTAAAGAAAAATACCAATATACAAGCATTCGCAATGGTGATAATTTCTCGACGGTGGTGACTTTAGCCAATCCGGAACAGCTGTCGAGTGCTCGTCGTTATTTGCAGCAACAACACCCAACATTAACGGTCGAAGAAACAGCGAATAACAGCTTAACGTTGGCTATGTCTGAATCTGCATTGAATGCGGCTCGGGATCAAGCGGTAGAACAAAATATCGGTATTTTACGTAAACGTGTGACCGAATTAGGTGTAACCGAACCGGTGATTCAACGCCAAGGTGCAGAACGTATTGTCGTAGAATTACCCGGTGTACAAGATACCGCTCGTGCTAAAGAGATCTTAGGTGCGACCGCTACCCTTGAATTTCGCATGGTGAATCAAAGTGTGACGGCTGAAGCGGCTGCACGTAATATGGTGCCGGCAGATTCCGAAGTGAAATATACCCAAGACGGTCGTCCGGTGGTGTTATACCGCAAAGCCATTTTAGGCGGTGAACATATCACGGATGCAAATAGCAGCAACGATGAATATGGCCGTCCACAGGTAAATATTTCCTTAGACAGCGACGGCGGTAAGATCATGGCTGACGCGACCCGTATTCCTGACGGTAAAGTGATGGCAACGCTGTATAGCGAATATAAAGCCAGTGGTGAAAAAGCTGCCAACGGTAAAAGTATTTTGCAAAAACACGAAGAAGTAATCAATGTTGCTACCGTACAGGCTCGTTTAGGCAATTCTTTCCGTATTACCGGTATTAACAGCTCTGCTGAAGCACAAAATCTTTCTGTGTTATTACGTTCCGGCGCTTTGATTGCACCGATTCAAATTGTGGAAGAGCGTACCGTAGGGCCGTCTTTAGGTGCTCAAAACGTAGAGCAGGGCTTAAAAGCCGGTCTTTGGGGATTGGGTATTACCGTTTTATTTATGCTTGTTTTTTATAAATTATTCGGTATCTTTGCCAGCATTGCGTTATTGTTCAATATGGTGTTATTGGTCGGCCTGATGTCTTTGATTCCGGGGGCTTCATTATCGATGCCGGGAATTGCAGGTATTGTGCTTTCTGTGGGGATGTCGGTGGATGCCAATGTACTGATCTTTGAACGGATCAAAGAAGAAATCCGAAACGGCAGACCGATTCAGCAAGCCATTAATGAAGGTTATAACGGAGCATTCAGTAGTATTTTTGATGCGAACTTAACCACGATTTTAACTTCCGTGATTTTATATGCGGTGGGTTCCGGTCCGGTAAAAGGCTTTGCTATCACCCTTTCATTAGGTGTGGCAATTTCAATGTTTACCGCAATTACCGGTACGCGTGCTTTAGTGAACTGGGTTTACGGCGGCAGACGCGTCGAGAAGTTATCTATTTAGGGAAGGAATAAAATGAGCTTAATTAGTAATTCACATGAACCGATTAAGGAAGTTCAAGGTATTAAACTGCCTTTCCGTTTAATCAACTTTTTAAAATGGCGTTTTGTAGCCTATGTATTCTCTTTTATTATCACAACGACATCGATATTTTTTGTGGTAACCAAAGGGTTTAATTGGGGCTTGGATTTCACCGGCGGTACGGTAGTCGAAATGAGTTTTTCCCAACCTGCGGACTTAACCAAAGTGCGGTCGATTTTAGCGCAAAATAATATCACCAGTGCTACGGTGCAAACCACCGGCAGCACCAGTGATCTAATGATCCGTTTGCCGGCAGCTCAAAGTAATGCTCAAATCGGTAATCAAATTAAAGAAATGATGACTACAATCGATCCGAATATTACTATTCGCAGCGTGGATTTCGTGGGACCGAACGTGGGTGAAGAACTCACTCAAGCGGCGATTTATGCCACTCTTGCAACCTTGGCGATGATTCTAATTTATATCGGTTCCCGCTTTGAATGGCGTTTGGCAGTAGGGGCTGTGGCAGCCTTGGCACATGACGTGGTAGTCACCCTTGGGGTATTTTCATTTCTGCAAATTGAAGTGGATTTAACTTTTGTTGCCGCGATTTTGTCAGTAATCGGTTATTCACTTAACGATAGTATCGTGGTGTTTGACCGTGTGCGGGAAAATGTGCGTAAAATTCGCCGGTTAGAAATGTTTGATGTGGTGAATATTTCATTAACGCAAACACTATCCCGTACCATTATGACATCGGTCACTACATTGTTTGTGGTGCTGGCACTGTTCTTCTTGGGCGGTTCATCCATTCATGCTTTCTCATTAGCATTGCTGGTGGGAATTGGATTCGGTACTTATTCGTCAATTTTCGTAGCAATTGCCGTGGCATTTGATTTGAAATTAAATCGTGAGCATATGATGCCGAAAGTGGTGGAAAAGGAAGAGTTTGAAGAAGGATTCTGATCTTAGTTGTTGATAAAATTATAGCCCGCATCCTTGTGGGCTTTTTTATTGAGTTTTATTGTGTTACTACAGAAGAGTTGATCGCTGAAGAATGTATGGTATCCGTTTTTCCTGAGTGATCAAAAACCACTAAGGCAGCTAAAAAAAGTACAATAATTGAAAGTTTCACTATATTTGTCATTTTATTTACCTGTTTAATTTTGTGATTAAGAAAATTTTTAAGGCGGCATTTTAGTACAAATTGATCAAAATAGCTAATTTTTCTGCATAAAAGTATGAAGATTTACAGCAAGAATAAAATCCATTATAGTCACATATAATGGATTTCAGACTACTGACAAACCCACTCCCGCTTTGCTTTTCAAAGCAATTTGATAAAAGTGGGTTTATCTTTTTACTTTTTTCACCTTTCTCTTGATATTCCCTTTCAGATAACCACACAAGCAGTCATTTTCCCTGATTTTTTTGCAAATACTCTAGACGAGCATAATTT
>NZ_SLYB01000009.1 GCF_004340985.1 Cricetibacter osteomyelitidis | reverse complement strand
AAAGACAAGTTTTTTATTCATTTTCAAAAATAGGGGTTAAAGCCTTATACTATAAGGCTTTAACCCACTTTATAGCAACTATTTTGTCTATTACATCTCTTTAAATATATCCTTATTTTGAATCACTAGGACGAAGGGAGATCAATGCTGATCTACCCTTATAATGAATTACATTTTTTCCACGGTTTTAATACCCAATAAATCTAATCCTTGTTTTAAGGTACGTTCCGTGAGTTTGGCTAATTTCAAACGACTTAGTTTTAAGGCTTCATCGTCGTTATTTAAAATCGGGCAGTGTTCATAAAATGATGAGAACACACCGGCCAATTCATATAAATAAGCACAAAGCACGTGTGGTGTACCTTCTTTTGCAACTACTTGCACCGCTTCATCAAATTGCAATAATTTTAACGAAAGTGACCGCTCTTTTTCATCTATCAATTGAATTTTGGCTTGTGACAAAACTTCGTCATTCACATCGCTCTTATTGAAAATAGAGCGGATACGGGTGTAGGCATATTGCATATAAGGAGCGGTATTACCTTCAAAGCTCAGCATGTTATCCCAATCGAATACATAATCGGTGGTGCGGTTTTTGGATAGATCCGCATATTTCACCGAACCGATGCCTACAGCTTCGACTACGGCCGCTTTTTCTGCAGCGGTTAGCGATGGATTTTTCTCACTGATGAGTTTATTCGCACGTTCCACGGCTTCATCTAATAAATCCGCCAATTTCACCGTGCCACCGGTGCGGGTTTTGAACGGTTTGCCATCTTTGCCCAACATCATGCCAAAGTTTTTATGTTCTAAAGAGAAACTGTCCGGCACATAACCGGCTTTACGGGTAATCAGCCACGCCTGTTGCATATGTTGGCTTTGACGGGTATCGGAAAATACCAAGGCACGATCCGCTTTTAGGGTTTCGTAACGGTATTTTGCCGCCGCAATATCCGTAGTGGTGTAAAGGAAGCCGCCGTCTTTTTTCTGCACGATTACGCCCATTGGGTCGCCGTCTTTGTTTTTAAATTCGCTTAAATAAACCACCAACGCACCATTATCTTCCACGGCAAGGCCCTGAGCTTTTAAATCTGTTACAATGCCCGGTAACATTGGGTTGTACAGGCTCTCGCCCATTACATCTTTTTCCGTTAATGTCACATTTAAACGATCATAGTTGTGTTGGTTTTGCTGCATAGTGATTTTCACTAATTTTTGCCACATAGTACGGCAATATTCATCGCCGCTTTGCAATTTCACCACATAACTGCGGGCTTTTTCTGCAAAAACTTCATCTTCGTCGTAGTGTTTTTTAGCGTCGCGATAGAAGGCTTCCAAATCACTGAGTTCCATTTCGGAGGCATGTTCATTTTCCATTTTTTCCAAATAGGCAATAAGCATACCGAATTGGGTTCCCCAGTCGCCGACGTGATTGGCTCGAATTACTTTATTGCCTAAAAATTCTAAAGTACGGGCAACGGCATCACCTATAATGGTAGAACGCAGATGACCCACATGCATTTCTTTTGCTACATTAGGTGATGAATAATCGATTACTACGGTTTGTTTTTCATCAGATTTTACGGCTAAATGCACATCATTTAATGCAGCTTCATTATTTTCCGCCAACCAGTTTTTATTTAAGAAAATATTAATAAAGCCCGGACCGGCAATTTCTAGTTTTTCGGCAATACCGTCTAATTTCACGTTTTCTAATACTTTTTGAGCGAAATCACGGGGCGGCATTGCTAATTTTTTGGCTGCGGCCATAATACCGTTGGCTTGGTAATCACCGAATTGCGGTTTGCCTGATTGGCGTATTAATGCATCGCATTGTGCATCGGCTCCAGCGGCGATCATTGCTTGTTGAATGTGGTTTGATAGAATAGATTGAATATTCACAGACAAATACCTTTTAGATCATAAAAATAATTCGTTATGATACTAGGATCCGGGCATTCAGAAAAGATAATGTAAGCAAAAGAGTAGAAAAAATGACAAATTCTCAGCAAAATCATCAAATTTTTCAAAAATCCACCGCACTTTCAGCTTTATCATGGGCAGATTTTGTCGCATTTGAGCGGAAAATTTTGCAATTAGCCGAACAAATCGGTTTAAATTTAGCGGAATTAACCGTTGATCATTTGGCTTTACGGGCTAATACGCCGGAACAAGCGGAGCAATGGGCCGATTTACTGACAAAGTGCGGTAAGATTTTAAGCCAAAATAGAGTAAATGGGCGACCGATTTATCTCTTTGAATTAAATACGCCGTTATTATTTGCTGAACAAAAAGTAGGCGTGATAGAATTACCTTTCCCGAAAGGGAAAATTTATCCACAGGAAGGTTGGGAACACATTGAAGTGGTGATGCCGTTTTTGATTAAAGAATCAACAAATGAATGGTATAGTCGCCTTAAGAATCAATTTTCTTTGAACCAAAGCACAACATTTAAGGTCAAAGTGAGCGAACCAAAAGTCGAAGGGGAACAATTACCGAATCCTTCCATTGCGGTAAGTTTGGTGAATAATCAACAGAATCATTGTTGTATTAAAATACATCCTTTCCATATTAAGAATATTATTGAGGTTTAGCATTTATGAAAAAAACGACATTAGCATTAGCGATTTTAATGACATTGGGCGTGACAGGTTGTGCCAATACCGATATTTTTAGCGGTAATGTTTATTCGGCAGATCAAGCGAAAGAAGCCCGCTCAATTTCTTATGGTACGATCGTATCATCTCGTCCGGTAACAATTCAGGCTGATAATCAAGGCGTGATAGGCACTGTTGGCGGCGGTGTGTTAGGCGGTATTGCCGGTTCTACCATTGGCGGCGGTTCCGGACGTGCGGTAGCCAGTGCGGTAGGTGCGGTTGCCGGTGCGATTATTGGCAACAAAGTGGAAGAAAAAGCCAGCCAAGTGGATTCGGTTGAATTAACGATTAAAAAAGATAACGGCGAAGAGATCGTTGTAGTACAAAAAGCGGATTCTACTTTAACGAAAGGTCGTCGTGTACGTATTGTCGGTGGTTCTAGACTGAATGTTTCCGCATTATAATCTCTAATATTTCATTTAAAAAAATAATTGGGCTGCTTGGCAGCCCTTTTTGTTGAATTAATATTCAAAATTTTGTGATTAAGATCACATTTTCAAATAAAAAATTTTATTTTGTCATTTTTATAAAATTCCGTTTAAAATCCTTTTTTTATAAAAAAATACTAGTTTTAATTTATTAAAATCTAAATTTTAATTTTATTTGGTATTTAATTTCGTTAAATTGTGATTTCATCTATAAAAATATCAAAATTAATACTAGACAACAAATCTGATTTTCGACAGAATGAAAACCATTGAGAAATTGGTCAAAAATGACCGCACTTTAATGTTGGAGAAAATTATGAAAAAACTATCAGGTGCAGAAATGGTGGTTCAATCATTGCGCGATCAGGGAGTTAAATATGTATTTGGCTATCCGGGCGGTGCGGTATTGGATATTTATGATGCAATTCATACGTTAAGCGGGATTGAGCACGTGTTGGTGCGTCATGAACAAGCTGCGGTTCACATGGCGGACGGCTATGCCCGTTCTACCGGTGAAGTCGGTTGTGCGTTGGTGACTTCCGGCCCGGGGGCGACTAATGCGATTACCGGTATTGCCACTGCGTATATGGATTCTATTCCGCTGGTGGTGATTTCAGGTCAGGTAATGAGCCACTTAATTGGTACGGATGCCTTCCAGGAATGTGATATGGCGGGCATTTCCCGTCCGGTAGTGAAACACAGTTTTATTGTCAAACGTGCCGAAGATATTCCTTCAGTGATCAAAAAAGCATTTTATATCGCGGCAACCGGTCGTCCCGGTCCGGTAGTCATTGATATTACTAAAGATGCGGTCAATCCGGCATATAAAATTCCTTATGAATATCCGAAAGAAATTTCATTGCGTTCATATAACCCAACGGTACAAGGTCATAAAGGTCAAATTAAGAAAGCATTAAAAGCTTTATTAGTCGCTAAAAAACCGGTGTTATATATTGGCGGCGGGGTTATTTCTGCCGAATGTGCCGATGAAGTTAAAGCATTTGCCCATCAATTAAATTTACCGGTGACCAGTTCCTTAATGGGATTGGGCGGTTTCCCCGGCACAGATAAACAGTTCTTGGGAATGTTGGGAATGCACGGGACTTATGAAGCGAACAATGCGATGCATGAAAGCGATTTGATTTTGGGTATCGGCGTGCGTTTTGATGACCGCACAACCAGTAACTTGGCGAAATATTGTCCTAATGCGAAAGTGATCCACGTGGATATCGATCCGGCATCAATTTCTAAAACCGTACCTGCGTATATTCCAATCGTAGGCAGTGCGAAAAATGTATTAAAAGAATTTTTAGCTCTATTAAGTGATGAAAGCTTAACTAAGTCGCAAGCGGATTTGACGAATTGGTGGAAACAAATCGAAGAATGGCGTGCGGTGGATTGTTTGAAATTTGATACCAATGATAAAGTGATCAAACAGCAACAAGTAATCCGTAAAATTTATGAAATTACCCATGGTGAAGCATATATTGCTTCTGATGTGGGTCAACATCAAATGTTTGCCGCATTACATTATCCGTTTGATAAACCGCGTCAATGGATTAATTCCGGCGGCTTGGGTACGATGGGCTTTGGTTTACCGGCCGCAATGGGGGTGAAATTCGCCCATCCGGAAGCGACTGTGGTATGTGTAACCGGAGACGGTAGTATTCAAATGAATATTCAGGAATTATCTACCGCACTTCAATATGATACACCTGTGGTAATCGTGAGCTTAAATAACCGTTTCTTAGGTATGGTGAAACAATGGCAGGATATTTTCTATACCGGTCGTCATTCGCAAACCTATATGGGTTCTTTACCTGATTTCGTCAAATTGGCGGAAGCCTATGGCCATGTGGGAATCAAAATAGATTCGCCGGATGAATTGGACAGCAAATTACGCGAAGCCTTTGCTGTCAAAAATAAATTGGTATTTGTGGATGTGCTTGTTGACCAGCATGAACACGTGTACCCGATGCAAGTACGCGGCGGAGCAATGAATGAAATGATTTTAACTAAACCGGAGAAAGAAAATGCGTAGAATTTTATCAGTATTACTCGAAAATGAAGCGGGTGCATTATCACGTGTTATCGGTCTTTTCTCACAACGGGCGTTTAACATTGAAAGTTTAACTGTGGCACCCACTGATGATCCGACATTGTCAAGAATGACTATTGAAGCCGTGGGTGATGAAAAAGCGTTGGAACAAATCGAAAAACAATTACATAAATTGATTGATGTGTTCAAAGTGGTGAACTTAAGTGATGTTGAGCACGTAGAGCGGGAAGTCATGTTACTTAAGGTACGGGCAACGGGAGCTTCGCGCGATGAAATCAAACGTTTGGCCGATATATTCCGTGGTCAGATCGTGGATGTGACGACTAAGTCTTACACAATTCAATTAACAGGAACCAAAGATAAATTGGATGCTTTCGTAAATTCGGTGAAAGACGAAAGCACGCTTATTGAAATTGTTCGTTCAGGATTAATTAGCCTTTCTCGCGGTGAAGTCAATATTCTGTAAATTTCAGTAAACAAAAATAAATGCCACAAATTAGTCCGATTTGTGGCATTTTTTGTAATCCTTTCCATAAAAAATGCGGATAATAATTTACCTTACAAAGTATGCTGTTATAATCTAAACCCACTTATTTTTATTTCTAAGGACAGCGTTGTGAAGTTAGCGGATTTGGCAAAATTGGCGGGTGTTTCCCGTACGACGGCGAGTTACGTAGTCAATGGTAAAGCAAAGCAGTATCGCGTGAGTGATAAAACTATCGAAAAAGTGACCGCACTTATTCGAGAACATCATTTTAAACCGAATGCGGTTGCCGCCAGTTTGCGGGCAGGAAAAACCAACACGATCGGGTTGATCATCCCTGATTTTGAAAATACCAGTTATGCAAAAATTGCCCATCAATTAGAGGTACGTTTTCGCGAATTGGGTTACCAATTGATTATCACCTGTTCCAATGATGATGCCGATTGTGAAATGGCTTGTGCCCGTCAACTACAACTACGTCAAGTTGATGCCTTGATTATTTCTACCGTCTTAACCGATGATTCTACGTTTTATCAAAACTATCATCTACCGTTAATAGGATTTGATCGTCATTTGCCGGCAGAACATGGCGTGAATTTACAAATGAATGATGAAGCGGATGCTTATGCTTTAGCACAACAATTAAATCAACAGACGGTAAACCGTATTTTATTTATCGGGGCGATGCCCTCATTGCCCACCAGCAAAGCGCGCGAAAAAGGCTTCCTCAATGGGATTGCCGATAAAATGACGGTAGATAAATGCTATACGGAATATTTCCGCAAAGAAGACGCTTCTCAATTATTTGAACAATGGTTGGAACATAACGAATTGCCGGAAGTAATTTTCACTACATCTTTTACTTTGCTGCACGGCGTATTAACTTCCCTGATCAAACGTTTCCGCCATATTCCACCGAATATTGTGTTTGCTACGTTTGGTAATCATGAGATGCTGGATTTATTAACCAACAAAGTTATTGCGGCAGAACAGATTCATGAGCAAATTGCTGATCATTTGTTAAAACTTGTGTTGGCTAAACTGACAAAACAACGCGGCAAAAAAGTTATTGAACAACCGGCAATTTCGCGTGAATTGATTTTACGTAATTAAAATTTCTTTTTTTGCCGAATAATAGGAAAAGTGCGGTATAATATCGGCATATTTTTATTTGATACAGGAATAAATTATGGCAATTTTAGTCACCGGCGGAGCAGGCTATATCGGTTCTCATACCGTAGTGGAATTATTAAATGCGGGCAAAGATGTGGTTGTATTAGATAATCTTTGCAATTCATCGGAAAAATCTCTTGAACGCGTGAAACAAATCACCGGCAAATCTGTCATTTTTTATCAAGGTGATATTTTAGATCGCGATTTATTACAAGAAATCTTTAAAACACATCAAATTCAATCCGTTATTCATTTTGCCGGCTTAAAAGCAGTGGGCGAAAGCGTACAAAAACCGGCGGAATATTATATGAATAACGTAACCGGTTCTATCGTGCTGGTGCAAGAAATGCAAAAAGCCGGCGTATGGAATTTAGTGTTCAGTTCATCGGCGACGGTGTATGGTGATCCGGAAGTGGTTCCTTTAACGGAAACCTGCAAAGTGGGTGGCACAACCAATCCTTACGGCACATCAAAATTTATAGTAGAACGTATTTTGCAAGATATTGCCAAAGCACAACCGAAATTTAGTATGACCATTTTGCGTTATTTCAATCCGGTAGGGGCTCATTCCAGTGGTTTAATCGGTGAAGATCCGAATGGTATTCCGAATAATTTGTTGCCGTTTATCAGCCAAGTGGCTATCGGCAAATTACCGCAACTTTCCGTATTCGGCAGCGATTATGATACGCATGATGGTACAGGGGTGCGGGATTATATTCACGTGGTGGATTTGGCTATCGGTCATTTAAAAGCCTTGGAACGTCACGAAAATGACGCGGGCCTACATATTTATAATTTGGGTACAGGTCAAGGTTATTCAGTGTTGGATATGGTAAAAGCTTTTGAAAAGGTGAATAATATTACCATTCCATATAAATTGGTTGACCGTCGTCCGGGGGATATTGCAACCTGTTATTCCGATCCTGCATTGGCGAAAACCGAATTAGGTTGGACTGCGCAACGCAATCTGGATGATATGATGCGTGATACTTGGAATTGGCAAAAAAATAACCCGCAAGGTTATCGCGATTAATTTGTAGGGCGGACATACTATATCCGCCACTCATTTTCATTAACCAACTTTATGATGTGCAACGGGACATCATCCTATTTATTATGTCAAATAATCCGTCATTATTTTCTCAAATATTTAGCTACAAAATGTTGATTTGTGTGTTTACCGGTTTTACATCCGGTTTGCCGCTGTATATTTTGATTTCTTTAATTCCTATTTGGTTGCGGGCAGAGCAGTTGGAGCTCTCTACAATCGGCTTTATCACGCTAACCGGATTACCTTACATTTGGAAATTTCTATGGGCATCGCTATTGGACAGCATTGTGCCGCCATTAGGACGCCGCCGCGGTTGGATGCTGATTTCTCAACTCTTGTTGATTATTTCTCTCGGATCTTTCGGCTTTTTTGATCCGAAAGATCATATGCAATTAAACATTATCGCAACCATCGCCACGCTGTCGGCTTTCTTTTCATCCACGCAAGATATCGTGCTGGATGCTTATCGTCGCGAGATTTTATCGGATAAGGAATTAGGGCTTGGCAACTCTATCCATGTCAATGCTTATCGTATTGCCGGGCTTGTGCCGGGTTCTTTATCATTAATTCTGTCCGATCATATGAATTGGCAAAATGTGTTTATTATCACCGCACTTTTTATGCTGCCGGGAATTTTTATGACATTATTTTTAGCCAAAGAACCGCAAGTATCACTCCGATCACATACCTTTGAAGAATCGGTAATTGCCCCGTTTCATGAATTTTTCACCCGCAAAGGTGTGCGTTCTGCATTAGGTATTTTGAGCTTTATTTTTCTGTATAAATTCGGCGACAGTATGGCAACGGCATTGATTTCGCCTTTTTATCTCGATATGGGATTCAGTAAAACGGAAATTGGCTTAGTGGTAAAAAACGCATCTTTATGGCCGATGGTGTTGGCAGGCATTGCGGGCGGTATTATTATGCTGAAAATCGGCATTAATCGTGCTTTATGGGTATTTGGATTAGTACAAATCGTCACTATTCTTGGTTTTGCGTGGTTGGCATCTCACGGTAAGTTTGAGCAAGTGGATACCTATGCGTTATTGTCTTTAACCTTGGTGGTTGCCGCAGAATATATCGGTATCGGTTTAGGCACGGCGGCATTTGTGGCATTTATGGCTCGCGAAACCAATCCGCTATACACTGCCACACAATTAGCATTATTTACCAGTTTGGCGGCATTACCGCGTTCTTTATTTAATTCGTTTGCGGGCGTATTAATCAATGAAATGGGATATTACCATTATTTTTGGTTCTGTTTTTTCTTAGCGGTGCCGGGTATGATCTGTCTGATTTGGGTAGCTCCGTGGAAAGAAAAAATCCAAGCGAAAAATTCAATATAGAAATCGGCGTAAAGTGCGGTAGAAAATTTAAAAATTTTTGACCGCACTTGAGTTTATTTAATTAAACAGGTATTTTAATAAACATTTACACTTTATTTATTTTTTTACAAAGAGGTCAATTATGAAAATTATTTTATTAGGTGCACCGGGGGCGGGTAAAGGTACTCAAGCCCAGTTTATTATGAACAAATTCGGTATTCCGCAAATTTCCACCGGCGATATGTTGCGTAGTGCAATTAAAGCAGGTTCAGAATTAGGTAAACAAGCGAAAACATTAATGGAGGCCGGTCAATTAGTGCCGGATGATTTAATTATCGCATTAGTGAAAGATCGCGTATCACAAACAGACTGTGCCAAAGGTTTCTTATTAGACGGCTTTCCACGTACCATTCCGCAAGCTGATGCATTAAAATCAGCAGGAATCAGCATTGATTATGTATTAGAATTTGATGTACCGGATGAAGTGATTGTTGAACGTATGAGCGGTCGCCGCGTACACCAAGCATCAGGTCGTTCTTACCATGTGGTTTATAACCCACCGAAAGTGGAAGGCAAAGATGATGTGACCGGTGAAGATTTAATTATCCGTGCGGATGACAAACCGGAAACCGTGTTAGACCGTTTAAAAGTGTATCACACCACAACCAAACCGTTGGTAGATTACTATCAAGCAGAAGCAAAAGCAGGCAATACGCAATATTTCCGTTTAGACGGCACAAAACAAGTGGATGCGGTAAGTCGGGAATTAGATAAAATCTTAGGTTAATTTCTTGTTTTAAAAAAATAAAAATCCTCTTGGCAACCCAAGAGGATTTTTTATCTTATTGAAATCGAATATTTATAACGTCGCTGCTTTCATCGCCTTCACAAATTCTGCTAATTCAGCCAAACAGTTGGTGTGATTATCCAAATTGCGTTCGATGATTTTCACTGTTGCTGAGCCGGAAATTGCACCGGCAATACCAAGATTTAACGCTTCTTTAACTTGTTGCGGTTGTGCAATACCAAAGCCTTGCAAAATATAAGGGGCATTATAGGTTTTTAATTTTTCCGCCAAGGTATCTAAATTTGCAGAATGGCTTTGATTTTCCGCACTGGTCACGCCTGCACGGGAAACCAAATAAGTATAACCTTCGCTGTGCTGTGCCACGCTTTTTATTGTTTTGTCGTCCGCATTCGGTGGGCAAATAAATACTGGTTGAATACCGTGTTTTTTCGCAGCAGCTACAAATTTTTCACAAGCCAATAGGGGAATATCCGCCACTAACACCGCATCCACGCCCACTTTAGCACAACGGGCATAGAAACTGTCTAAGGTTTGTGCATAAATCAAGTTGGCACAAAGCAATAAACCGATTGGAATTTCCGGATATTTTGACCGCACTTTTTCCAATAACTGAAAGCATTGCTCGGTGCTATTACCGGCTTCTAACGCACGATTGTTCGCCGCTTGAATCACCGGACCGTCTAACAGTGGATCGGAAAACGGAAAGCCCAGTTCTAACGCATCTGCACCGTTGTCAACTAATGTGCAGACAATGTCAAAAGAGCGGTTGAAATCCGGATCGCCGAGTGTGACAAAAGGAACAAACGCACCTTGTTTGTTTGCGGCAAGTTGCGCAAATTTAGTTTCAAAACGGCTCATTATAAGGCTCCCTTTTCTGTCAAAATTTTATCTACGGTAAAGATGTCTTTATCACCACGGCCGGATAAATTCACCACTAATAATTGTTCTTTATCCGGATTTTGTTTAATCATTTTCAAGGCGTGAGCCAAGGCATGCGAGCTTTCCAATGCGGGAATAATTCCTTCGTGTTTGGCAAGCTGTTGGAAGGCATCAAGAGCTTCATCATCGGTAATAGACGGGTATTCCGCACGACCGATACTTTGCAAATAAGCATGTTGCGGGCCAACGGAAGGAAAGTCTAATCCTGCCGAAACAGAATAGGATTCGTGCACTTGACCGTCATCACTTTGCATTAACGGTGAAATCATACCTAAATAAATGCCTGGTTTAGCGTGGCCTAATGGGGCTCCGTGTTCACCGCTTTCAATGCCTTTACCCGCCGGTTCGATACCGATTAAGCGGACATTCGGTTCATCAATGAAATCGGCAAACATACCGATAGCGTTGGATCCACCGCCTACAGCCGCAATAATAGCATCAGGCAAACGACCTTCTTTTTCTAAAATTTGGCGTTTGGTTTCAATTCCGATCATTTTTTGGAATTCACGCACGATTGTCGGAAACGGGTGCGGACCTGCCGCTGTACCAAGTAAATAGTGCGTGGTATCATAATTTGCCGACCAGTCTCGCATCGCTTCGCAGCAAGCATCTTTCAATGAGCAGGAGCCCTTTTCCACCGGTTCCACCACGGCACCCATTAATCGCATACGGAATACGTTCGGCGATTGGCGTTCTACGTCTTTGGATCCCATATAGATTTTGCACGGCATATCGAGCATTGCACAGGCAAGTGCAGTGGCAACGCCATGTTGTCCTGCACCGGTTTCGGCGATAATGCGGGTTTTACCCATGCGTTTGGCAAGCAGAATTTGACCTAAAACCTGATTGGTTTTGTGAGCACCGCCATGCAGCAAATCTTCGCGTTTAAGGTAAAGTTTGGTTTTTGTGCCTTTGGTCAGATTGCGGCAGAGTGTAAGAGCCGTCGGGCGGCCGGCGTAGTTTTTAAGCAGATCGTTAAATTCCGCAAGAAATGTGGGATCATCTTTGGCTTCCACAAAGGCTTTTTCCAGCTGTTTTAATACGGGAACTAAAATCTCAGGAACGAACATTCCGCCGAATTCACCAAAGTAGGGGTTTAAAAGTGTGTCAGACATAATAGTGCTTCCTATTTATTTATCAAGTCGCAATCATACTACTACACTAGTACATAAAAGTATATGGATTTTAAAAAGAAATTAAATAAAAAAGAATTGTCGTATTTTAAACTGTCATAAAATTTTTCTATTTACTTCGTCAGAATCTTTTCAAAAACCGACCGCACTTTATTGTGAGCTTTCACGCCTGCCGAGCTTTCTACACCGGAATTCAGATCAATACCGATACAATGTTGCTGCAAAGCAGATTGAACATTATCAGGATTAATGCCGCCCGCCAAAATGATTTTGTTTTTTAATTCCGTCGGGATTGTTGACCAATCAAATGCTGTTCCCGTGCCGCCTTGCTGATTATCCAGTTTGCTGTCTAACACATAACGGTCAATTATAGAATTTTCTTGAATTTCCACCGCACTTTGTTGGTTGACATCAACGGAAACTGCCTGCCAGATTCGTGTTTGTTTCGGTAGTTCATCGCGTAATTCGGCGATAAATTCATCTGATTCTGAACCGTGTAACTGCACCGCAAACAGATTTAATTGAGCGGCGATTTTCGCAATAAATTCAAGGGATTGATTTTGAAATACCCCTACAAAACGCAATGGAGCCTGTATCACTAACTCCTGTGCTTGGCGTAAGGTAACACAACGGGGGGATTTTTCCGCAAAAATCAAACCGCCGTATAATGCACCGTTGTTATACACCGCCTGTACATCTTGCGGACGGGTTAAACCGCATACTTTGTTTTCACCGAAAATTACCGCTCGGATCGCACTGTTTAAATCATCGCTACTCATTAAACTACTGCCGATTAGAAAACCGTTCACATAAGGTTTAAGCTGTTGCACTTGCTGATGATTGTAAATGCCTGATTCGCTGATAATAATACGGTCTGACGGAATTTGCGAAGCCAGCGTCAGTGTACGGTTGAGATCTACGCTTAAATCGTGCAAGTTGCGGTTATTAATGCCGATAACTTTCGCTCCTAAGGCAATGGCACGGTCTAATTCTACTTGGTTTGATGTCTCCGTCAGCACGCCCATTCCCAATTCGTGAGCCAGTGCGGATAAGGTTTTGTAGGTTTCATCGTCCACCACGGAAAGCATCAGCAAAATAGCATCAGCCTGATGAAAACGTGCTAAATATACCTGATATTCGGAAATCATAAAATCCTTGCATAATATCGGTTGCGGCACAATATCGCGTACCTGTTTTATATAGGCAAAATTTCCTTGAAAATATTTCTCATCCGTCAGCACAGAAACTACGCTGGCATAATGTTTATACACATTAGCAATTTCTGGCAGATTAAATTCTGCACGAATCAAGCCTTTAGACGGCGAGGCTTTTTTACATTCCAAAATAAACGCCGGACGAAGGTGCGTACCTTTCTCCAACGCTTCATAAAAAGAGCGGTCGGATTTGATGATTTTTTCCTTAAATGTTGCCAACGGAAATGCCGCTTTTTGGGCTTTCACCCATTCCGCTTTATCTAATACGATTTTTTGTAAGATTGTAGGCTTATCTTGTAATTCTAATTTCATAATGGTCCTAGTATGTCGTCAATTTTTGCAAGGTTTCAAACGGTTTACCGCTGGCGAGGACTTCTAACACTTGTTGGGCATTCTTTTTTAAATCTTCTTTGCCGAATAATTTCATCAATAATGCAGTGTTCATTGCCACTGCCTGAGCGTGTTCCGCTTTGCCTCTGCCTTGTAAAAGTGCGGTGATAATTCGGGCATTTTCTTGTGGTTCGCCGCCACGCAGGCTTTCCAGCGGTTTCGGTTCAAAACCGAAATCGCTAGGGGATAGGGTATAACGTTCGATTTTGCCATTGATGATTTCCGCCACATCGGTTTTGCCGTGTACCGCTACTTCATCCAATCCGCAACCATGTACCACGATAGTATGTTTATGTTCCAAATTTACTACGGTTTCCGCATAAGGCTTAATCAGATCAGGGGAATACACGCCGAGCAACTGGCGTTTTGGTTTTGCCGGATTGATCAGCGGGCCTAAAATATTGAAAATCGTGCGGGTTTTTAAGGCCTGACGCACAGGCACGGCATGTTTGAAACCGAGATGATATTGCTGAGCGAATAAGAAACATAAATTGATTTCATCCAACGCTTTGCGAGCAGATACCGCCGGCATTGAAATATTTACGCCTAGACTAGTGAGCAAATCACTGGCACCGGTTTTGCTGGATACGCTACGATTGCCGTGTTTCGCCACTTTGATATCCATTGTTGCCGCCACGATTGCAGATGCGGTGGAGATATTAATCGTATTCGCCCCGTCACCGCCTGTACCGACAATATCGGCAAAAGGATAATTGGGAGTATCAAAAGGCCGGGCATCCGCTAAAAGTGCGGTCACCGCACCGCTGATTTCTGCCGATGTTTCACCGCGTAATTTCAATGCAATCAATGCGCCTGCAAGCTGCTCCGAACTGAGTTCACCTTTCATAATCGCCGCAAAAAGCACCGCACTTTCATCTTGATTCAACGAACTTTTATCGAATAATTTAGTTAAAATTTGATCGATTTGCATAGTATGTTCCTTGTTCTATTTGAGGACGTATTGTATACGCCCTTTATAAATTACCGATTTAACAACCAATCTATCGCTTGTTTCAACAGCTGCGATCCCTGAACCGTTAAAATGCTTTCCGGATGGAACTGAAAGCCGCAAATCGGCAAAGACTGATGACGAATTGCCATCACAATCCCATTATAATCCGCATTCACAACCAATTCATCCGGCAAATCGCTACCCATTAACGAATGATAACGTGCCACCGGCATTGGATTTTGCAACCCCGCAAACATATCTTGGTTATCGTGATTGATTTTCGATATTTTGCCGTGCAACACTTCGCCTGCGTGTATCACTTTACCGCCAAAAGCTTCGATTAATGCCTGATGCCCTAAACAAATTCCAATCATCGGTACTTTGTCTGCAAGGGATTTAATCAACGGTAATAAATTGCCCGCCTCTGCGGGATTGCCCGGTCCTGGCGATAATGCCAAAATGGTATTCGGCTCGGCTAATGCTAATTGTTGTAATAATTTTAAACTACAGTCATTGCGGTAAATTTGTACTTCGTGACCGAGTGTGCGGAATTGATCCACCAAGTTATAAGTAAATGAATCAAAGTTATCGATAAATAAAATTTTAGCCATATTGTACCGCCTATACTATTGAATTTGCTTGAGAATTGGTTTGTACAATCGCATTAATCACCGCACGGGCTTTGTGGCGGGTTTCATCCGCTTCCATTTGCGGATCGGAATCCAGCACTTCGCCACAACCTGCTTGCACATAGGCGATACCATTTTGTACAAAAGCAGAACGGATTACGATACAGGTATCGAAATTGCCGTCGGAACTAAGATAACCCACCGCACCGCCATAGCTATGGCGTTTTTGTTTTTCCACTTGATAAATAAGCTGCATCGCTTTGATTTTCGGCGCACCAGTGAGCGTACCCATATTCATACAGGCTTGATAAGCGTGCAGGGCATCCAGTTCAGGGCGTAGCTTGCCCACTACGCGGGAAACCAGGTGCATAATGTGCGAGTAGCGATCCACTTGCATTAAATCTTTCACTTGACGGGTACCGCTTTGGCATACGCGGGCGATGTCGTTACGGGCGAGATCGACCAGCATTAAATGTTCCGCTTGTTCCTTTTGATCCAACCGCATTTCCAGTTCTAAACGGGCATCTAATTCCGGATCGATATTGCCTTTGGTATCAAATCCCCGCGGGCGGGAACCGGCGATTGGGTAGATTTCCAACTGACGGCTGGCTTCCGCATATTTCAAGGCACTTTCCGGTGATGCACCGAATAAAGTAAAATCCGCATCCTGCATAAAGAACATATAAGGGCTTGGATTGTTGATTTTCAGCTGCCGATAAGTTGCCAAGGTATTCGGGCAAGCCAAGGAAAAACGGCGTGACGGCACGATTTGGAATACATCACCAATATTAATATGATGTTTTAATTTGCGGACAATGTTCTTAAACGGTTCGTCTTCGATATTTGTTGTCACCCTAGTGTCTGCTGCTTTAATGGTCAAGTGCGGTTCGATTTTATGTAAATTTTGTGAAATTTGCACCGCACTTTGTAGCAGATTTTGCTGTTCATCAGCATTAAAACAGAAGGTTTGTAACTCAGCCTGTTGAGTTTCGTGATTGAAAGTTAAGAGTTGTTCGGTCAAATAAAAACTGTAATCGGGACAAATCAAACCGTCATCTTGCAGTTCAATGCCGTCCATCGGGATAAAATTTGCTACCAAGTCATAGGCGAATAAACCGCCGACGAAAATCGGCGTGCTGCTGTGGGCATAAATATCCATTAAACAACGCAAACCATCAAAAATTGATGCATCTTTTAATTTGGCATCTTCATCAAGGCTTGGATTAGGCGGATAAAATTCTGCATTCAGTTGGTTTTCGGCGGTTTGCGTGATAATGGATTTACCCTGTAACGTTTTTTTAATTAAAGGTAAAACAGCGCTTCCGTTCGCTGTCAATGCGGTAAATGTGACAATTTGGCCTAGACAGGTGATTTTCAATGCGGCATCAATTAACAATAAACTTTTCAAGCTATTTTTACTGCTGATTTCCGCAGATTCTAACAACAGCGTATTACTGCGATTGTTACATAATGTCGCAAACACTGCCGTCGGATCGGAATGGTATTGCACTTGTTGCGATTGACTTTGGATAAAAACATCGGACATTTTAAATCTCTCTTAAAAATGATTTTGCACTATTAAACTAGTACAATTATAAATAGTCAAGTGATTTTTTGATTTGATAGTATATTTATAAAGTCATTTTTGTTTCATTAAATCGCTATATAATAATTTATATAATTGATTTTAAACAAACTTTTTTACTAAAAATAAGGTATTTTTGTTGTTTTTAACTTGTATATTTATGTCGGAATACTTACAATAAATCCAACTAATTAACTCGCATAAACAACCGAGCTTGTGGATCTAAGTTGTGTGAATCGAAACTGATTGTCGCAATATGATTGCAATGCCAATGCCGATTTGATTATCGGTGTTCAGGGATAATGTTGGAAACGGCTTGTCCTCTCATACTTTAGAAAGGTGTAGAATGCAAATTCCTATCAAAAATGTGGGAACGGAGCGTTTGGTCGATTCGTTCCAACGTGAATATTACTATTTACGGCTATCCATTACGGATGTGTGCAATTTTCGTTGTAACTATTGTTTGCCCAATGGTTATCAACCTGATCCGCAAAAAGAAACTTTTCTTACTCTTAATGAAATCCGTCGCGTGGTGCGTGCTTTTGCCGCAATGGGAACGGAAAAAGTGCGGTTAACCGGTGGTGAGCCGACTTTGCGGAAAGATTTCTTGCCTATTGCCGAAACCATTGCTCAAATGGATGGTATCAAAAACGTGGCATTGACTACTAACGGTTATCGTATGGCTCGTGATGTGGCGGATTGGCGACAGGCGGGAATTACGTCGATTAACGTGAGTGTGGATAGCCTTGATCCGCGATTATTTCATTCCATTACCGGCGAAAATAAATTCCACGATGTAATGCGGGGCATTGAGTGTGCTTTTGCCGTGGGATATCAAAAAATCAAAGTGAATTCCGTATTGATGAAAGGATTGAATTCACAGGAATTTTCACAGTTTTTGGCATGGGTGAAAGATCAGCCTATTCAAATGCGGTTTATCGAATTAATGCAAACTGGTGAGATGGATCTGTTTTTCAATAAATATCATCTTTCGGGCGAAGTGTTAGCCCGTCAGCTATTGGAGCAAGGTTGGACGTTGCAGCAAAAAGCGGTAACAGACGGGCCGGCTAAAGTGTTCAAACATCCGGATTATATGGGCGAAATCGGGTTGATTATGCCTTATGAAAAGAATTTCTGTGCCAGTTGCAACCGCCTGAGAATGTCTGCCAAAGGCAAATTACACTTATGTTTATTTGGTGAAGAAGGCGTTGATGTGCGGGATTTATTGCAATCGGACGATCAACAATTATTATTGCAAGCCCGTTTATTTGCAGCATTGCAAGGCAAGCGGGAACATCATTATCTGCACGTGGGCGATAGCGGCGTGCGGGCAAATTTATCGACTATCGGCGGATAAACAGGATTAACAATGACAACATTTACTCATATTAACAGCAACGGCGAAGCCAAGATGGTGGACGTGTCGGGCAAGAGAGATACCGTGCGGGAAGCCCGAGCAGAAGCCTTTGTAACAATGTCCGCAGAAACTTTGGCGATGATTATGCAGGGCGATCATCATAAAGGCGATGTATTTGCCACTGCCCGAATTGCCGGCATTCAGGCAGCAAAACGCACTTGGGAATTGATTCCGTTATGTCATCCTTTATTACTTTCAAAAGTTGAAGTGAATTTGACCGCACTTCCGGAAACTAATCAGGTGCGAATTGAAAGTCTGTGTAAACTCACGGGTAAAACCGGTGTAGAAATGGAAGCGTTAACGGCAGCGGGCGTGGCGGCGTTGACTATTTACGATATGTGCAAAGCCGTGCAAAAAGATATGGTGATTTCACAAGTGCGATTACTTGAAAAGAGCGGTGGAAAATCGGGGCATTTTAAGGTTTAAGTTATGTTAAAAATATTATTTTTTGCACAAACCCGCGAATTGGTCGGGGTGGATGAAGTGGTTCTGTCTGCTGCTGATTTTACGACGGCGGAAGCGGTGCGTAAGCATTTGGCTCAACAAAATGATAAATGGGCGTTGGCATTGCAATCCGGCAAATTATTGGTGGCAATCAATCAAACCTTGAGCAGTTTGCAAAGTGCGGTGAAATCCGGCGATGAAATTGCATTTTTTCCGCCGGTTACAGGTGGTTGACAGGTGATTAAATGACAGATTCAAATATCAAAATTGCCGTGCAAGAAGCACCGTTCGATCAAAATGCTGAATACCAATGGTTATCAAGTGAACACAGCATAGGGGCAACGGTGGTGTTTGTGGGTAAAGTGCGAGATTTAAATTTAGGTGATGAAGTATCAGGCCTTTATTTGGAGCATTATCCTGCAATGACAGAAAAAGCATTGCGAGAGATAGTCGATGAAGCCAAAGTGCGGTGGGATATTCAAAAAATTTCATTGATTCACCGCGTGGGGCTGTTGCAAACCGGTGATGAAATTGTGTTAGTCGGTGTGAGTTCCGCACATCGCGGCAATGCCTATCACGCCAATGAATTTATTATGGATTACTTAAAAACCAAAGCACCGTTCTGGAAAAAAGAAAAAACCGATAAAGGCGAACGTTGGATTGAAAGCCGTGACAGCGATCAGAAAGCTGCGGATAAGTGGTAATTATTAAAATTCGGTGATTTTGACATATTTTTGAAGCCTTTTGTAGATAGCAAAAGGCTTTTTTGTTGGTAAAAATCTGATCTTGATCACAAAAATAAAAATTTGCTGGTTTTATTAAATGAAATGTATAGCGGAAATGCAAATAAAAAGAGTATTATTGGATAAAATTAAACTTAATTTTATAAGTTAAAAAAATAACGATAAGGAGTTGTGTTATGGCGCTCGTTCTCAGTGAAACGATTAATTTGTTCTTCAACGGTCAACATAATGATCCATTTTCCATATTAGGAATGCATGAAACTTCTAATGGAATTGAAGTTAGAGCATTATTGCCTGAAGCAGATCATGTTTCAGTCGTCGATAAAGAAACTCAAACCGCGGTATGTCAATTAGAACGAATTGATGATCGCGGTTTTTTTGCGGGTGTAATACCGCAAACTCGAGATTTTTTTGTCTATCAGCTACAGGTTTCTTGGGGTAACGATATACAAATTCTTGAAGACCCCTACCGTTTTCATTCAATGATTAATGACATGGAACATTGGTTACTGGCTGAAGGTTCACATCGCCGTCCGTATGAAGTATTGGGTGCTCATTTTGCCGAAGTGGACGGCGTTGCCGGTGTAAATTTCAGATTGTGGGCACCGAATGCAAAACGTGTGTCGGTAGTCGGTGACTTTAACTATTGGGACGGTCGCCGTCATCCAATGCGTTTTCATCCGAAAAATGGCGTATGGGAATTATTTTTACCTCGCGTATCTTTAGGTCAACGCTATAAATTTGAATTATTAGATTGTAATGATCAGCTCCGGTTAAAGGCCGACCCTTATGCGTTATCCGCTCAATTACGCCCGGATACGGCTTCTGAAGTGAGTCCGTTACCTGAAATTGTTCCGATGACGGAATCTCGTGCACTGGCAAACGGTCGTGATAAACCGATTTCTATTTATGAAGTGCATTTGGGATCTTGGCGTCGTAATTTAGAAAATAATTTCTGGTTGAATTATGATGAGTTGGCGGATGAATTAATTCCTTATGTAAAAGAAATGGGCTTTACTCATATCGAATTATTACCGATTTCTGAATATCCGTTTGACGGTTCCTGGGGTTATCAGCCGTTGGGACTTTATGCACCGACCAGCCGTTTTGGTTCACCGGAAGCGTTCAAACGTTTTATTGATAAAGCCCACCGTGCCGGAATTAATGTGATTTTGGACTGGGTGCCGGGACATTTCCCTAGCGATACTCATGGATTAGCCGCTTTTGACGGTACGGCATTATATGAATATGCGGATCCGAAAGAAGGTTATCATCAAGATTGGAATACGCTGATTTATAACTATGGTCGTAATGAAGTGAAAAACTTTCTGGCCGGTAATGCATTATATTGGTTAGAGCGTTTCGGTATCGACGGTTTGCGTGTGGATGCGGTAGCGTCCATGATCTATCGTGATTATAGCCGTTCCGAAGGACAATGGATTCCGAACCAATATGGCGGTAAAGAAAATTTAGAAGCTATTGAATTTTTAAAACACACTAACTGGCTGATCGGCAATGAAATGCCCGGTGCAATAAGCATTGCTGAAGAATCCACAGCGTTTGCCGGTGTGACAATGCCGCCGGAAAATGGCGGTTTGGGCTTTAATTTCAAATGGAATATGGGCTGGATGAACGATACATTGGCGTATATGAAAGAAGATCCGATTAATCGTAAATACCACCACGATAAATTAACCTTCGGGATGTTGTATCAATACAGTGAAAACTTTGTACTGCCGCTTTCTCATGATGAAGTGGTACACGGCAAAGGATCGTTAGTGGATAAAATGCCGGGCGACGCATGGCAAAAATTTGCTAATTTGCGTGCATATTATGGTTATATGTGGGCTTATCCGGGCAAAAAATTATTGTTCATGGGGAACGAATTTGCTCAGGGGCGCGAGTGGAATTATCAGGAAAGCCTGGATTGGTTCCTGTTGGAAGATGAACACGGTGGTGGCTGGCATAAAGGCGTACTGAATTTAGTTCGTGATTTGAATAAAACTTACAAAAATCATACCGCACTTTATCAATTAGACTATGAGCCTGCCGGCTTTGAATGGTTGGTAGTGGATGATAGTCAAAATTCCGTGTTTGCTTTTGAACGTCGTGATAAGGACGATAATGTCATTGTTGTTGTGAGCAACTTTACGCCGGTTCCGCGTGATACTTATCGTATTGGTGTGAATGAGTTGGGGTTATATCAAGAAATTTTAAATACGGATTCAATGTACTACAAAGGCAGTAATTTAGGTAATTATGGCGTGGTTGAAGCCGAGGAAATCGAATCTCACGGTAAAGATTGTTCTATTTCTATTACAGTACCGCCGTTATCAACCGTATATTTAAAATTAACGGAAAAAAAGGCTAAAACGAAAGTAAAAAAAGCTGATGAGGAGGCTGTCGAAGAAGTGAAAGCAAAGCCAAAAGCGAAGCGAGTAACAAAGCCGAAAGTTGAAAAAGCGGAAGAGACAGCGGTAGAAGTTGCTGCTGCAAAAACTGTTAGAGCGGTGAAAAAAGCAACGACCAAAACAAAAGCCACCACTAAATCAACCACAACGAAAACTGCTGCAAAAGCAACGGCTGAAAAAAAAACGAAAGCGGCAGCTTCAAGAGCAAAAGCGAAAAAAGACGTTGTTGAATAAGGCGTAAAAAGGGCGTATTGCATACGCCCGATACATTGAAATATAAATAAAATTAATTGGTTATACAGTGTTAAATTTGATGTTGCACAATAGTCGTTCCAATAGTTTTAAGGTGTAACAGTAATGGGATTGTTTTCTACATTTGAAATAGATACGGGATTTTCTGCTCCGTTGGGTAGCTCTGTTCAGGTATTGAACGGTAAAGAGGGTGTAAATTTTGCTCTGTTCTCTCAGCAGGCAAGTGCGGTGGAATTATGTTTATTTTCCTGTAACGGACGGGAAGTGCGGTTGCCAATGCAACGTTCGTTAGAAAATATTGACGACAGTGAACAAGCAATTTGGCATATCTGGGTGGGTAATATCAGCTATGGTACGCAATATGGTTTTCGGGTGTATGAACGTTACAGACAACATCATCGAATTACCGCGAATCCATTAAAACTTATGTTAGATCCTTATGCGAAGGGAATAGTGGGGAAACCGAGCTTAAATACCCATGAAAAACGTGCCGGTTTCACATTAGTGGATAGCCATGACAATGGTATGCTGGCTCCAAAATCCTTAGTGATTGACGAACACTTTGATTGGGGAACTGATCATCATTTGCGGACACCATGGACTGAAACGATTTTATATGAACTGCATGTAAAAGGCTTTACCAAACTACGTGAAGATTTGCCGGAAGATATACGAGGCACTTATGCCGGATTGGCGCATCCAGAAATAATCCGCTATTTGAAAGAGCTCGGTATTACGGCTGTTGAGTTATTGCCGGTAACTTATCATTTAGATGAAGTACATCTGCAAGAAAAAGAATTATCAAACTATTGGGGATATAACCCGCTGGGGATGTTTGCCGTTGAACCGAAATATTGGTCGGGCAAAGCGAATAGCACGCCGCTTAGTGAATTTAAAACAATGGTGAAAGCCTTGCACGAAGCAGGAATCGAAGTAATTTTGGACATGGTTTTCAATCACAGTGCGGAAGCAGGGCAACAGTCACCGACATTTTGTCAACGCGGCATTGATGACCAATATTACTATTGGCATGATGAACATGGGCGGTATTTAAATTGGACGGGGTGCGGCAATATGCTGAATCTTTCCAAAACTTACACACGTAAATGGGTATTGGATTGTTTGCGTTATTGGGCGGACAGTTGCCATGTGGACGGTTTCCGGTTTGATCTCGCCACCGTATTAGGGCGTGAAGGACCTGCATTTAACGAACAGGCATTATTATTTAATGAAATTGCAAAAGATCCGATTTTAAAAGGCTGTAAATTTATTGCCGAACCGTGGGATATTGGCGAAGGGGGGTATCAACTCGGTAATTTTCCGAATTATTTTGCACAGTGGAATGATCGTTATCGTGATGATATGCGGAAGTTTTGGTTATGGAAGAGTGGCGAACTCGGGGCGTTTGTAGAACGTTTTGCCGGTTCTGGTGATTTGTTTAAATGGGATAATCGCCATCCGTTTAATTCCATTAATTTTATTACCGCTCATGATGGTTTTACGCTGCGTGATTTGGTGAGCTATAACCATAAGCATAATGAAATGAACGGCGAAGATAATCGTGACGGACATAGTGAAAATTATAGCTATAACCACGGTTATGAAGGTATAGATATTACATCAAGTGCGGTGGAAAATAGCCGATTTTCGGCAAGTCGGGCATTATTGCTTAGTTTATTGCTATCCAACGGCACACCGATGCTGTTAGCCGGTGATGAAATTGGGAATACGCAATACGGTAACAATAATGCCTATTGTCAAGATAACGGCGTTACTTGGTTGAAATGGGCAAATAAGAATGATGATTTGTTATATTTAGTGAAACAAATTATTGCATTACGTAAAAAAATAACCAGCTTGAAAAACGGCGATTGGTGGAATGAAGACAATGTGACTTGGTTGAATATCCACAGTGAAGTAATGCATAACAATCACTGGAATGACAAACAAGTAAAAGCCATGCAGATTCTGCTTGATGACGAATGGTTATTTTTAATTAATGCGAAATCATTGCCGCAAACGTTTATTTTACCGACAGGCGAATGGGAAATTTACAGTTCGGCAAGTCATGGAGTACGTAAACATCGAAACATTGAAGTCAGCTCATTGGATTTTTGTTTATTGTGTAAAGTGGGGTAAGTTGTTTTTAGGAGGATAGTCATAACGCAAAGATTTAATTACCGTAGTGCTTTTTTTGTAACGTGTATTTTTTTATAAATATTAATTATTGGAGAATAAGGTATGAGTTCAGTTTTATCTAAATTATCAGGTCAAAGTAGCGTCGCAAGAGATACGTTGGTATTAATTTTAGCAGGTGGCCGGGGTTCACGTTTACACGAATTGACAGACAAACGAGCAAAACCTGCGGTATATTTTGGCGGTAACCGTCGTATTATTGACTTTGCATTATCTAATTGTATTAATTCCGGCTTAAATCGTATCGGCGTGGTGACTCAATACGCAGCACATTCATTGTTACGTCATTTGCAGAAAGCTTGGTCTTTCCTACCGTTAGAGCGTGGTGAGTTTGTGGATATGCTGCCGGCTCGTCAACAAATTGATGATTCTACTTGGTATCGCGGTACAGCGGATGCGGTATATCAAAATATGGCAATTATTCGCAATCATTACCGTCCTAAATATGTTTTGATCTTAGCCGGTGACCATATTTATAAAATGGATTACGGTCAAATGATTACCGATCATATTGAAAGCGGTGCAAAATGTACTGTGGGTTGTATTGAAGTGCCGCGTAAAGAAGCCTCCGAGTTCGGTGTTATGGCGGTAAATGAAAACTTAAAAGTGAAATCCTTCGTTGAAAAACCGAAAGATCCGCCGGCAATGATCGACAAACCAAATTCATCATTGGCTTCAATGGGGATTTATGTGTTTGATGCGGATTATTTATACGGTGCTTTAGAACGTACGGTAAATTCGCCATACACATCTCATGACTTCGGTAAAGATGTGTTACCGATGGCATTGGAAGACGGCGTATTATATGCACATCCGTTCTCCCGTTCTTGTACCGGACGTAACAGTGACGGTGAAATTTACTGGCGTGACGTGGGTACCTTGGAAAGCTACTGGCAGTCTAATATCGACTTAGTGTCTGAAAACCCGCAGTTAGACATTTATGATGAAACCTGGCCGATTCGCGGGAACCCGGTACAAACCGTACCATCTAAGTTTTTCTATAAAAATAGCCAAAACGGACGCCACGTGGACAACTCTTTAATCGGCGGCGGTTGTGTTGTCACCGATGCAGAAATTTCAAATTCCGTTTTATTTAATAAGATCCGTGTGAATGAAGGTTCTCAAATCGAATCTTCAGTGATTTTACCGCAGGTAACCGTCGGTAAAAACTGTATCTTAAAAAATTGTATTGTTGACCGTCACTGTACTATCCCTGACGGCATGCAAATCGGTGTGAATCTTGCATTAGACAGCCAACGTTTTCGTATCAGTAGTACCGGCAACATCGTGTTAGTCACCGGAAAAATGCTGAAAGCGTTACAAGGTGAAGAAGTTGCAAACGAAAAAGAATTGGATTAATTAAGATTCAATATGTTGCAAGGGGTAACCGCTTTCATTGAGAGCGGTTATCGGTCATTTAAAAGTGCGGTGGATTTTAGCAAAATTTTGTAAAAATTGACCGCACTTAATCAGATCAAATAGAGAATAATAGAATGAAAGTATTACATGTTTGCTCGGAGTTGTACCCTCTATTAAAAACCGGCGGATTGGCTGATGTTATGGGGGCATTGCCATTCGCTCAAAAAGAAATCGGATTGGATGCCCGCGTATTATTACCGGCTTATCCGGCCATTATCGCAGGTGTTGAAATTGTCGGCACAGTCGCAGAATTTTATGCATACGGCGGGCAAGTAGCATTGCGTTACGCCGATTACAAAGGCTTAGGCATTTATTTAATTGATGCACCACATTTATATAACCGCATTGGTAATCCGTATCATGACGAATATTATAATGATTATGCCGATAACTACTGCCGTTTTGCATTATTGGGTTGGGTCGGTGCGGAATTATCGACCGGTTTGGATCCCTTCTGGCAGGCGGAAACCGTGCATGCACATGATTGGCACGCGGGCTTAACTTGTGCTTATTTGGCATATAAAGGCCGTCCGGCAAAATCAGTATTTACCATTCATAATTTGGCTTATCAAGGTTATTTCGCCTATCGACATATTTTTGAAATCGGTTTGCCGAGCAGTATGTTTAACGTAAACGGTTTGGAACTGCACGGTCAAATTTCTTACTTAAAAGCCGGCTTATATTATGCCGATGCCGTGACAGCGGTAAGCCCGACATATGCAAAAGAAATTACTACCGACGAATTTGGTTACGGCTTACAGGGGTTATTACGCGGATTAGATGCCGAAGGTAAATTACATGGTATTTTAAACGGTGTGGATGAATCAATTTGGAGTCCGTATAACGATCCTTATATTGAAGAACATTACAAACTTAAAAGCATGACGGGTAAAAAGAAAAACAAAGCCCTATTACAACAAACCTTCAATTTACCGCAAAATCCGGATGCGTTGTTATTTGTGATGGTCACCCGCTTGACAGAACAAAAAGGTGTCGATCTGCTAATTGAAGATGCACACAATATTGTCAAACAAGGCGGACAACTTGTGATTTTAGGCTCTGGAGCACCGCACTTAGAAGGCGCATTACGTTATTTGGCTGAACAAAATCCGCAAAATATCGGTGTGCGTATCGGCTATGACGAAGCCTTATCGCATTTGATTATCGCCGGTGGCGATGTGATTTTAGTGCCGAGCCGCTTTGAGCCTTGTGGATTAACCCAATTATATGGATTAAAATACGGCACCTTGCCATTAGTAAGAAAAACCGGCGGATTGGCAGACACAGTGGTACAGGCGAATGCTGATAATATTAAAGATCGTTCCGCAACCGGCTTCTTATTTGAAGAACCGTCGGCTTGGGCGTTAAATACCGCCATTGATGAAGCCTTTGCTTTATGGCAAAAACAACGCTTATGGTTTAGCGTGCGTACCAATGCGATGGAACAGGATTTTAGCTGGATAATTTCAGCACGCAATTATCAACAATTATATGAACAAATTTCAAGCTAATCTATTTTGGGAGATTTTTTATTATGAGTACTAAACAAGGCGATATTAAATACGAATATCATCGCCCTGAAGTCACCGTTGATGCATTCAAAAAATCAGTGGTTTATAAATTGGTTTTCTTAATCGGCCGTTCGCCGCAAGAAGCGAGCCAACGTGACTGGTTAAACGCAACTTTGCTTGCGGTACGTGATGTGGTTACCGAAAGATGGATGAAAAATGCCGATGTCGCACGTAGCAAAGAAACCCGCCGTGTTTACTATCTTTCTATGGAATTCTTAATTGGCCGTACTTTATCAAATGCCATGTTAGCGGAAGGTTTATATGATGTTGCTAAACAATCTTTAGATGAATTGGGGATTGATTTAGAAGATATAATCGAAAAAGAAGTGGATCCGGGCTTAGGAAACGGTGGCTTAGGCCGTTTAGCCGCATGTTTTATGGATTCCATTGCAACCTTGGATATTCCCGGTATGGGTTACGGTATTCGTTATGAATACGGTATGTTCAGACAATCCATCGAAAACGGTCAGCAAGTAGAAAAACCGGATACTTGGATGGAGAAAGGCACGCCTTGGGAATTTGAACGTCCATCAAAACATTACAGCATTAAATTCGGCGGTCATATTCATTTTGAAGGCAAAAAATGCGTATGGAATCATAGTGAAGAAATCACGGCACAAGCTTATGATCAAATCATTCCCGGTTTTAAAACCAATTCTTCCGCAACGTTGCGTTTGTGGACAGCCCACGCCGGTAATTTATTTAACTTAGCAGACTTCAATAAAGGTGACTATTTCGGTGCCATTGAAGAGCGTTCTGCTAATGAAAACGTATCTCGTGTGTTATACCCGGACGATTCCACTTATAACGGCCGTACATTGCGTTTAAGCCAAGAATATTTCTTAGTTTCAGCATCATTACAAGATATTGTCCGTCGCCATAAATGGACACATGACGGTCGTATTGATAATTTAGCCGATAAAGTGGCAATTCACTTAAATGACACCCACCCGGCGTTGGCAATCCCCGAATTAATGCGTATTTTGGTGGATGAAGAAGGCTTCGCCTGGGGAACCGCTTGGGAAATGTGTACTAAGATTTTCTCATATACCTGCCACACATTAATGAGTGAAGCATTAGAAACCTGGCCGGTAGATATGATCGGTAAATTATTACCTCGTCACTTACAAATGATTTTTGAAATCAACGAGCATTTCTTAGATCATGTGCGTAAATATGTAACGAATGATGATGAGTTTATCCGTCGGGTTTCTTTGGTGGATGAAGGTCATGAACGTCGTGTACGTATGGGCTGGTTGTCTGTGGTAGGTTCACATAAAATTAACGGCGTAGCGGCAATTCACTCTGATTTAATGGTGAAATCAACTTTTGCTGATTTTGCACGAATTTATCCTGAGCGTTTCACTAACGTGACAAACGGAATTACACCGCGTCGTTGGATTGGCGTGGCAAACCCTGAATTATCAGCGTTGTTTGACAGCTATATTGGTGACGAATGGCGTAAAGATCTCAGCCAAATTGCTAAATTGAAAGCTTACGCCAATGATGTAGCGTTCAAAAAATCTGTTGCGGAAATCAAATATGCCAACAAAGTGAAATTGGCAAAATACGTGCGTGAAAACTTAAATATAGAAATCGATCCGAACGCATTATTTGACGTACAGGTTAAACGTATTCACGAATATAAACGTCAAAGTTTGAACGTATTGCATATTGTAACCCGTTATAACCAAATACTGGAAAATCCGGATAAAGATTGGACACCGCGCGTGTTTATCTTGGCAGGTAAAGCGGCCTCTGCTTATGTTGCGGCAAAAGAAACCATTAAATTAATTAATGACATTGCCGATTTAATTAACCATGATGACCGTTTAAAAGGGCGCTTGAAAGTGGTCTTTATTCCTAACTACAGTGTGAGTTTGGCACAGTTAATTATTCCGGCTGCGGATATTTCCGAACAAATTTCTTTAGCAGGTACGGAAGCCTCCGGTACAAGTAATATGAAATTTGCTTTAAACGGTGCATTAACTATCGGTACACTTGATGGTGCAAACGTTGAAATTCTTGAAAACGTCGGTAAAGATAATATCTTCATTTTCGGTAATACGGTTGAGCAAGTAGAAGAGTTACGTCGTAACGGTTACTATCCGATCGATTATTATCAAAAAGATGAAGAGTTACGCAAAGTTATCGATCAGTTAAATTCCGGTTGGTTCTCACCGCGTGAGCCACAGCGTTATAGCGATTTATTACAAGGATGGCAATTCCACGATTATTATCAGGCTTTCGCCGATTATCGCAGTTATGTTGAAACTCAACATTTGGTTGATGAAAAATATAAGGACCAAGCTGCTTGGGTGGAAAGTGCGGTACAAAATATCGTTAATATGGGCTTCTTCTCATCTGACCGTACTATTATGGAATATGCCGATAACATTTGGTATGTTAAACCGACTTCAGTAAAATAATCATTCGTAATCTTAATGCAAAATCCCGTTTGAATCATCTCAAACGGGATTTTTGTTTTATTTGTGATCTGAATCACATTTTATTCCTTTGCCTAAGCTATCAATATAAAATAGAATATATAACGATATCTATTTAAATAAGGAATATAATGAAAAAATATAGAATTTTTTTTGCATCTTTTTTTATAGCAGGAATATTGTTACTTATACCCAATTTTCTTTTTGCCGAAACATCGTTATCTACTTCAGCAGATACCTTACAGAAATCATCAAACGTACAGCGTATACTCAGTGCTGGTCGGGTATCTGATGTATTATTAATGTCTTTAGCACCGGAAAAGCTCGTAGGTATATCTATGGAAAACACGCCGGAGCAAGTAAAAAAATATTTTCCGCTACAAATTCAACATATTGCCAATATCGGACGTTTAGCCGGCCGCGGATCAACCGCACCGCTGGAAAAAATAATGTCCGTTCGACCGGACATCATTATTGATGTAGGCAATGTCAGTAAAGTTTATTTAGATACGGCAGACAAAATAAGCAAACAAACTCATATTTCTTATGTGCTGATTGATGGGAGATTCGATCAAACAACATTTCAAATTGAAGAAACCGCTAAATTAATTGGAGCAACGGAACGTGGCGAGAAATTAGCAAAATTAGCACATCAAATAATGGAGCGAACCCATAAAATCGGACAAAAACAGACCGCACTTCGTGTATATTTCGGACGTAGTGCGGACGGTTTGGAAACGGGTCTTGCGGGTTCTATTCATGCAGAAGTGCTAGATTGGATTGGCGCTATAAATGTGGCTGCAATTGCCGGTGAAAAAATGATGACAAGGGTTTCTATGGAGCAAATTCTACGGTGGGATCCTGATGTAATCATTACTCATGATAAAAATTTTTATGCTGGTTTAATAGCAAAAGCTCCCCTTTGGCAATCGGTAAGTGCGGTTAAAAATCAAAAAATTTATTTAATACCTGCGGAACCTTTCGGTTGGTTAGATCAACCACCGGGCATTAATCGTTTATTAGGAGCCGTATGGTTGGCTCATAAATTATACCCTGAACAACTCAATAAACAGGAAGCCGGAATATTAATTAAAGAATATTTTAATATATTTTATCAATATAACTTATCTGAACAGGAATTAGCATATTTCGGCATTTGATATGAATAAATTTAAATATTGGTTTCCGCCGTTATTTTTATTGGCAAGTATCATCATCGCATTTTTTGCCGGACAATATACGATTTTTCCGACGGAATTGTGGTCTGCCGTGATGCGTATATTTGAACCGGTGCAAAGCAATGCGGAAACGGTGTTGTGGCATATTCGCATACCCCGTATTATCACAGCGGTTTTTGTGGGGGCGGCCTTAGCAGTGGCGGGTGCAACGTATCAGGGAATTTTTAAAAATCCTTTAGTATCACCGGATATTTTAGGTGTGACTGTAGGAGCAGGCTTGGGAGCAGTATTGGCAATTTATTTCGGTTTATCGTTAATGATGGTTCAAGTGGTTGCGTTTATCAGCGGGCTGTGTACGGTATTTTTTGTTTTCAAGATTTCTCAAATAGCCCGTTATCATGATCCGATTTTAGCATTGGTATTGTCTGGTATTGCGGTTGGTGCATTATTGGGAGCAGGAATTTCATTAGTTAAAATTTTATCCGATCCCTACAGCCAGCTTACTACAATTACTTTTTGGTTGTTAGGCAGTTTAAATATGGCAACTTATGAAGATCTGCAAATTGCTGTACCGCTAATTATTATCGGAATAATGCCGTTACTGCTATTACGTTGGAGAATGAATTTACTCAGTCTTAATGATGAAGAAGCAATGGCTTTGGGAATCAATGTACAACGTACAAGATTGGTTTTTATTCTATCCACAACATTAATGACATCCGCTGCCGTATCCATTACCGGAGTGATCGGCTGGATTGGTTTGGTTATCCCCCATATTGCCCGTTTGTGGATTGGTGCTGATTTTCGCCGCTTATTGCCTACCGCACTTACAATGGGGGCGGGATTTTTAGTATTGACAGACACTGTTGCACGAGCCGTTTTTCCTATTGAAGTACCACTTGGTGTGATTACGGCATTTATTGGTGCACCGTTCTTTTTAAGTTTATTAATTAATGGTGGATCAAAAAAATGATCATATTGCAATTAAATCAAGTGGCGGTCGGTTATGGAAAAACACCGGTTGCAGAAAACCTCAACATTAAATTTCAGGCTAATGAAATCGTCTGTTTATTAGGAGCGAATGGTTGTGGTAAAACAACTTTACTCAAAACTATCTTAGGCGTATTAATGCCGTTGAAAGGTAAAATCTTGATTAATCAAATCCCGCAAATACAATGGACAAAACAAGCTCTTGCCCAATTTATCGGTTATGTACCACAGGCCCATCACAGCACTTTCGGTTTTTCCGTAGAAGAAATGGTATTAATGGGACGAAACGCTTATGTGGATTGGTATAGTTCGCCAACAGAAAAGGACAAAGCTATTGTGTTGCAATGTTTGCAACAATTAAATATTGAACATCTTTATCACCGCACTTATTCGCAATTAAGCGGTGGTGAACGCCAGTTGGTATTGATAGCTAGAGCCTTGGCTCAACAGCCGAAATTACTGATTATGGATGAACCTACATCAAATCTTGATTTTGGTAACCAAATCCGGGTATTGGAACAAATTAAGCAACTAAAACAACAAGGGCTATCTATTTTACTTACAACCCACCAACCCAATCATGCTTTGTGTATTGCAGATCGTGCGGTTTTATTGCATCAAGGTAAAATTATGTCGGACGGTATTTGTACTGAAGTTTTAAACTTAGAAAATTTATCTCAAATTTATCAACTGGATAAAAATATATTAGCAAATTGGAGAGTAACTGAATGATCATTAACAACATTGATTTTGGCGAACTGTATCGTAATCATATTCAATTGGCCACTCGCGAGCCAAAACGCCCTGAAGATTGGGATAAAAAAGCGGAACAAATGCTAAACAGTGAATTTGATCTGAACAATGATTATGTACAGGATTTTTTATCCCGGATGATGTTCGGTAATGATGATACGGTGCTTGATGTCGGCTGTGGCGGAGGTGCGATAGGCTTGGCATTAGCGGATAAAGTCAAACAGGTTTATGCCTTGGATTACAGTCCGAAAATGTTAGAAGTAGTCCAACAACGAGCTGAGCGGTTAGGTATTCAAAATATTACGACAATTTTAAACTCTTGGGATGAAAATTGGGAACATATTCCCGAATGTGATATTTGTGTAGCATCTCGTTCTACGATGGTGAATGACATTGAAGATGCTATCTATAAGCTCAATTCTAAAGCCCGAAAAGCGGTATATCTTACAATGACTGTTGATAAGGATTTTATTTCGCAGGATATTCTGCGTTATATCGGACGCGATAGTGTGGGTTTTCCAAGCTATATTTATGCCGTTAATATTTTGCACCAACAAGGTTATCGAGCCACAGTAAATTTTATGGATACTCATAGTTGCATGACTCCCGCACCACAGAAAGTGGATGTGCAGGATTTTATCCGTTCCGTACAGTGGTCAATCGGAGAATTGAATAATAAGGAAATCGCGTTATTGCAACAATATTTTACCAAACATCAAAATAATCTTATCGTTCGCCCGCCACAACGGATTTGGGCATTTGTGAGCTGGCAGAAGTAAGGGTTTTGAGATGATTTATTTTACAGAACAAAAATTCGATGAATTGTTCCCAGAAGATATTAAAGTGAATTAATTTTTTTAATTATCAATATATAAAAAAATATATAATGATATTATTTATAATACATAAGGAAATAACAATCATGAAAAAAACGTTATTGTGTACTGCAATTACTTTAGCTTGTAGCGGAGAAATTTATGCTAGTGATACTTTTCAGCTTGGCGTAATTGAAGTAGCGAGTAAAGCCAGCACGGATGTCAGCACAGCCGTTATTGAACAAGAACAGTTACAGCAAAATCAGATTACCAACGTGGCACAAGTTGCCCGTATTACTCCCGGTGTTTCTTTTGAAAGAAAAGGAGCCAGGAATGAACAAAATATTTTAGTGCGTGGTTTTGGTTCTACTCGTGTGCCGGTATTTATTGATGGTATTCCAGTGTATGTGCCTTATGACGGTAATATGGATTTAGGACGTTTTACGACGTTCGATCTTGCTCAAATCGATATTTCTAAAGGTGTAAGTTCCGTCTTATACGGTTCAAATACACTTGGCGGAGCTATCAATTTAATATCTCATAAACCGACAAAAGAATTAGAAGGTACTATCGGTTATGGTTTCCAAACCGGGCACAATAGTCATACGGCAACAAATCAAACTTATTTTAATCTAGGTACTAAACAAGAATTCTTTTATGCACAAGTCAACGGTAGTTTTTTAGAAAAACAAGGTTTACAGCTTTCTAAGCATTATCGGCAAAATACAGCCGTGAGTGATGAAAATGGCGGCCGTGCCGAAAACTCGGTAAGCCGCGATAAAAAATTTAGTTTAAAAGCTGCTTATACACCCAATGTAACTGATGAATATGCACTATCTTTTACCACACAACGAGGAAAGAAAGAGCAACCGATTTATGCTGGCAACAGTGTAAATGCCCGTGATAGATATTGGCGTTGGCCGGTTTGGGATAAAGACAACGTATATTTCTTATCTCACACAGAATTTACCGGTGGAAAATATTATTTAAATACCAAAGTTTTTTATGATCACTTTAAAAATGATCTAAGTGCTTACGATGATCTAAATTTTACCACACAAGCGGCCAATAGTTCCTTTAACAGTCATTATCGGGATTATTCTTATGGTGGCGGGTTAGAATTTGGAATCAATACATCAGAAAAAAATACACTAAAACTATCCGCACTGTATAAATTTGACGTACACAGAGAAAATAATGACGGTGAACCGGTCGCCCGCAGTGAAGATCGCACATATAGCTTTGGTATAGAAGATACTTATCGTTTTAGCGAACGTACCAATATGATTGTGGGATTGAGTTTTGACCGTCGTGAAGCAATAAAATCACAAAACTATCAGCAAATTACCAGTGGAGTGTATGGTTTATATGATTATGATGTCGGTAATAAAAATGCCTTCAATTATCAAATTAAATTGAATCATAGTTTTGATGAGAATGATGAACTAAGTGTCAGCTACGCTCATAAAACTCGTTTTGCCACAATGAAAGATCGTTATTCTCGCAGTTTGAAGCGTTATAGAACACCAAATCCGTTCTTAAAACCGGAAGTTGCGGATCATTATGAAATTAGCTATTTCCGTACCTTTGATAATTGGTTTAAAGTAGAAAGTGCCGTATTTTATTCGGAAATTCGTGATGCAATCAATGAAGTGCAAACTGGCAATATTACTAAGATAAAAGGAAAACAAGTTTATGAAGTGATGAATAAAAATGTAGGTACGGAAAAATTTGCAGGTGCTGAATTAGGACTTACTGCTTTTGTGAGTGATAAATTAACATTAGGAGCGAATTACACTTATATTCGTGCAAAAAATAAAGAGTCATCCATTATTGTGGCAGATGTACCTAAACATAAATTTTTTGCTTATGCAGATTGGAACATTTTACCGAATTTATCACTCTATATTAGCCAATCTGCTGAAACAGGGCGCTACAGCAGCGATGGCCGTAATTATGTGAAACTATCCGGATTTGGTGTTACTGATGCTAAATTAACTTATAACATCAATAATAATTTCACAATTGATGCCGGGATCTCTAATATTTTCGATAAAAATTATTTTTATACAGAAGGGTATTTGGAAGAAGGGCGTATATATTTCACAAATTTAAAATATACGTTTTAAATAATGATAACAAAAAACGGGCGTTTATATGCCCGTCTATTTTACTTAATTTAATTCCAATAACTACCCCGTATTACGCATACCGGCAGCAATACCGGTGATGGTAATCATCAGGGCTTGTTCTAATTCAGGATTCGGATTTTCCTCTGTACGTAAGCGGCGTAATAATTCCACTTGCAACAAGTTCAGTGGGTCGGTATAAACGTTACGTAACGCAATGGATTCCGCCACCCAAGGCAGGTCAGACATCAATTTATCTTCGTGTGAAAGGGAAAGTACGGTTTTGATGTCTTGTTGTAATTGTGTACGTAGATTTTCACCTAAATACCATAGCTCTTTTTTCACCAAACGTTGATCATAATGTTCGGACAGCCATAAGTCGGTTTTACTGAATAACATTTCCAACATGCCGATACGGGTAGAGAAGAATGGCCAGTCTTTTTGCATTTGATCGATAATTTCCGCTCTACCGTTTTCAATCACTTGGCGGATCGAAGCACCTGCTCCAAGCCACGCCGGTAACATTAAACGGTTTTGCATCCAAGCAAAGATCCAAGGAATAGCACGTAAACTTTCTACACCGCCGTTCGGATTACGTTTTGCCGGGCGGGAACCTAACGGTAATTTACCTAATTCTTGTTCCGGTGTGGCACTACGGAAATATGGCACAAAATCTTTATCGCCACGCACTATGCTGCGGTAAATATCGCAAGAAATATCGGATAATTCATCCATCACTTTACGCCAATCCGCTTTTGGTTCTGGCGGTGGCAATAAGTTGGCTTCTAAGATTGCACTGGCGTATAAATCCAAACTTTGTACCGCAACGGCAGGTAAACCAAATTTGAAACGGATCATTTCGCCTTGTTCGGTTACACGTAAACCGTTTTTCAATGAACGCGGCGGTTGAGAAAGTAATGCAGCATGAGCCGGAGCACCACCACGACCGATTGTACCGCCGCGACCGTGAAATAGGGTTAACTCAATGCTTTGTTTTTCACATAATCTCACTAAGGCTTCTTGTGCACGATATTGTGCCCAAGATGCCGCCATCATACCGGCATCTTTTGCCGAATCGGAATAGCCGATCATAATCATTTGTTTATTGTTGATTACACCGCGATACCAACCTACATTGAATAGCTGGGTCATGACTTCCTCAGACGCGTTTAAATCGTCCAACGTTTCAAATAATGGCACGACAGGCAAGTGATACGGCAGTCCTGCTTCTTTTAATAGTAAATGTACTGCCAACACATCGGAAGCTGTTTGTGCCATTGAAATAATGTAACAAGAAATGACACCTTCGGGTTGTTCTGCGATCACTTTGCAAGTATCCAAAATTTCTTTTGTTTCTGCAGACGGGTGCCAATCACGTGGAATTAACGGACGACGTGAGCTTAACTCACGGATTAAGAAGGCTTGTTTATCATCTTCTGTCCATTGAGCATAATCTCCCAAACCGATATACCGGGTGATTTCTGCAATGGCGTTAGTGTGACGTGTACTTTCCTGACGGATATCCAAACGGGATAATGTTACACCAAAACAACGAATACGGCGTAATACATCAAGCAGCAAACCGTTGGCAATAATACGCATACCGCAGGCTAACAAGGATTGATAGCAATCATAAAGCGGTTCCCATAATTGTTCGTCAAAATAGATCGTATCTTGCAATGAGAAGACCGGCTTGCGATTCGCCAATATATCATTGTAATAGGAGAGTGTGTTTTGTAATTTAGTCCGCAATACTTTGATAACTACACGATACGGTTCAATATCATTACCGTATTTTTCACGAAATTTCGGCGTACATTCCACGATAGATAATTCATCTGAAAGTGCTTTGATATCTTCTAAGAATAATTCTGCCGCTTTCCAACGAGCCATATTTAACACCGTTGCGGTGACACGGGATGTGACAAACGGGTTACCGTCGCGGTCGCCCCCCATCCAAGAAGAAAAACGTGCCGGTGTTAATTCAAGATCTAATTGAATGCCATAATGTTTTTCCAAATGAAAGTTTAATTGACGGCAAAATTCCGGTACGGCATTCCATAAACTGTTTTCTATAAATGCCATTCCCCATTTTGCTTCATCAATCGGAGTAGGGCGTTTAGTGCGAATTTCATTAGTATGCCAGGCAAGTGCAATGTGTTGTAACAAACGACGTTTAATTTTGCGTTCTTCCTGTTCGGTCAAATCACTGTGTTCCAAACGGCTTAAACAACGATTGATTTCCACATGTTTATGTACTAAAGATCGGCGTGTGGTTTCTGTCGGGTGAGCGGTTAGGACAATTTCAACCAATAATTTTTCTACGGTTTTTATCACTTGTTCGGCAGGCACTTTTTGTGCCGCCAAACGTTCAAATAATGCCCCTAAAGAACGTTCGGAAGAAGCCGTATCTTGGTGATGACGGGAAATTGTCTGATATTGTTCGGCAATATTAGCCAGATTTAAAAAATGGCTGAATGCACGGGCCACAGGGATAATATTATTACTGGAAATATTGGCAAGCGTATCAACTAATTGATTTCTTGCTTTTTCGTCGCCGTTACGCGAATTACGTGAAAGTACACGGATATTCTCAATTAAATCAAGAATTTCGCTACCTTGTACATCGCTGATAGTTTCACCTAAAAAACGCCCTAACATATTAATGTTATTACGCATTGTATTATATTCAGAAGTCATAACCACTCCAGTATTGAAAATTAAAAATTACTGGAAATAGGTATATCAAAAAACCGCACTTAAGGCAAACAAGATTTATTTCAAAAAATAAAAATATTCATTTTTATTGATTTATATCTTGTTATTTACCTTAAAAGTGCGGTTTGATTTAAGAAAATTATTCGCCTTTTAATATTTTTGCAGTTTCTATTTGTAATGCACGACGCGTAGGTACAATGACAGCGATAAATGCTACTAATAAAGAAACGATGATAGTCAACGGAATAACGGGGAAACGTATATCAATGGTCGCTTTGAAAACCGTCAGTCCTAATATTTGAGCCAGAATATAGCCTAAAATTAAGCCTGAAACCATCGCACTTATAGCAATAATCAGAATTTCCGTTCCGATTTGTTTGATAATATCTTGGCGTTTAGCACCCAGTGCTTTTTGCAAAGCAAATTCTTTGGCACGTTCACTCACAATGGCAATCAATGTGGTGTTTACACAAAGAGTCGCTAAAATCAAAATAACTACGGAAATAATCCCCATCAATCCTTTGATCTTATCTAAAATCTGTCCCTCGGAAGCAGAAACTTTACGAATAGGTCGAATATCTAGATTGGGGTATTGTTGCTGTAAAGTGTGAGCAAATTGCTCCACTTGTCCTTGATCGTTTTTTACATTAAGTAAGGCATTATTGATGAGACCTTCTTTTTCCAACCAGTTTTGAGCAAATTCTAAATTGACGATCAGCATACTATCGGTCGCATCACCGGATTCTACAATAGCTTTAATATTAAAGGTTTGTTTTTCCACGGCGTTTTTACTTAACGTAATTTTATTCCCGATCTTCAAATTTAACCGTTCCGCCAAGGTTTTGCCAATCATGACATTGCGATCATCAAAATTGACAGTGACTTGCGAACCGTTAATTTGCCAGTAAGGTGTTAGTGTCGGCATGGCATCATAGTGCACACCCATGATAACAATTTTTTCCAAATCACTGCGGGTTACGCCGTATAAATAGGGGCTGGCAGCAGTAATTAAGCCTGTCGGCGCTTGGTTGATAATTTGATTAACCGTGCTTTCCGACACCAATTCACCGCTGGCGGAACCAATATAAAAATTTGCACCGAAAGTCCGTAATTCTTGGCTCATTTTCGTATTAATATCGAAATACACGGCTGACATAGCCGTCACGATGCCGGCTCCCACGGTAAGTGCGGCAAAGATAATAAATACCCGTTGCAAGCGTAAACGTAATGCACGAAAAATAAGCCGCCAGAACATAGATTTAGCGTCCATAAAGCACCTCCACCGGATATAAACGGGCAATGCGGTGAGCAGGGAACCAAGTACCGAGCAGAGCGATTATTACAGAGAGCACTAAAACGCAAGGCACTACAATCCAAGTAAAACTTAATGGTGAACCGAATAGTGCAGCACCGATAAATTTGGCTAATCCCCAACCGGCAATGCAACCGAAGATACCGCCGATTAAGGCGCTAAGTACCGCTTCACAATAAAACAATAAGGTAATTTGCCATTGATATGCCCCTAATGCTTTCATCAAACCGATTTCTTTACTGCGTTCGATGATCGTAGTAGTCATTAAAGAAGCGATTCCCATTGCCGCGGCCACTAAGGCTGCAACGGTCACGACGGCTAACAATAATTGAATTTTCTCAATTACCACCCCTTCGGATGCCGCTACTTGCCAAATCGGGCGAACAATTGCACCCGAAATAGCTTCTTCCAGCTGGTGAGAAATGGACGACACATAAGCGGTGCAATACCAACGATCATATTCTTTGGCATCCAAGGCTTCCACATCTTTACGGGCTTTACGGGACAGTTCATTTTCCGGTACAGTGAGTGCGGACACTTTAATTGCCTGTACTTTACCCGGTAAATCTAATAAATTTTGTACCGCACTTAACGGCATAACTAATTGTTGTTCTTCATCGCCACCGCTAGAAAGCACGCCGGTAATTTGAATTTGAAGCTGATTTTGTACTTCATCATTGTGATAATTCAAGGTAACCGTATCACCGATTTTCCATTGTGTTTGATTTGCCAGCTGCGAACCGATTAATGCCGGCACGATTGTCGGCAGTTCATCTTTAAAATCATCAGGCCATTCGCCGCTGACCTGCCAAAACGGACTGATAATTTTTTGTCCGGTGTGATAGCTGTCATCATCGGCAATGGCAATATTATGATCGAAAAACGTACCTAAAATTTTGACGTTTTTAACCGCACTTTGATCGGCACTATCGCTTAATTGTGCCTGCACTTCAGTTTGTAAGAGTGGTGCAAAACCGACAATATTATTTCCCCAGAAAATATCCTTAACGTTAGGGAGTTCTTTTTCATCTAAGAAATCCTGACTGGAGAGATCGGCACTGCCTGCTATTTCCGGTAACACAGCACTGCTTGCGGGCTCCACTAAAATATTGGCACCGTAAGATTTCAGTTCTTTAGCCATTTTATCGCCGATATCAATGGACACGGCCAATAGAGCAGAAATTAATCCGGAAGCAAGAAAAATGGTGAGCACAGCTAACATTTTTCGTCGCAGATTATGCTTCCAAGATTGTAATATCATTCTAAATAACATTATTTCACCATTATTTTATATATTGTTCCGGATTATCGCGGAATAAATTTAAGTTTTGTTCTGTGGCAAAGAAATAAGTTTTACCGTCATAATTATATTTATGATCTGTTTTGGTATTTTTCATTTTGCTACCGTCAACGGGATCCGTTACTTCAATTTCTACAATGGTAGAGAAGTAATTTAAGCCGTCTTCCAAAATATCTTTGCTTAAAATGACCGCACTTTCCGATTGTTGCCAGCCTTCAATTGGTACAGGGTTACAACCGCCGGACTTGCCGATGGACGGAATAAATAAATACACCCCGCAACCGACACATACCACTTGGTTATCTTGCATCACGTAACCTTGGTCGCCGCACAAAATACAAGCGTCAAATACCACGGCTAAATTTAACCGTTCAGGCTGTTTATTGATAATAAAGAAGCGGACGGCTTTGCCTTCATCGGAAATCCAAACAAAGCGGTGCAATTTACCGTCTTTTACTTGTTCGATTGGAATTTCGATTTTATTTCCGGCATTGAGCGTAACCGGTTTAGCCTCTGATAATCTTGGCGGTTGAGACGCTACTTTATCCCAATATAGTTGGCTGGTGACAATGAGCAATATGCCGCACAATCCCCACAATAATAGATGTTTTGCAGAACGGAAAAGTGCCGTTTTTTTGCGTTTTTCAATTAAATCTGTTTCTGTTGCCATAATGTGATAGCGGGGGAGATAAATTTTTGCTGTGAAAATCAGCATTAACATGACTAACAGAGCCGCACAGATATAATTATTAAATTCAGCCAAATTCGTGGCTTTTGCAACAAAACTTAACCGCACTTTAGTGAGTTCGATGAGCTGCAATTTCATCAGGTTAAGCAGAATATCACTGAAAATAGGAATGGCGATAAGTATCAGTAATAATCCCCACAGATAGACATTTAGCTTGCTGATTTTTTCCGTGCGTAGCATAAAATATAGCCAGGCAGCAAGGAAAATACATAATAATAAGCCGAGAATGATCGCTGCAATATTGAGTATAAAATCGGTATTAATTACATCGGTACTTGTGATTGCCGCAAGATTGGGATCTCGATACCATTGTAATAGGGCGATAACGGCTAATAACCCGCTAAAAGTGCGGTTGATTTTTTCTGAATTTAATCGATAGGCTACGGGGAGTAATAGCAATATAACCAGAATAATCAGATTAAAAATAAGTAGGCTGAGCTGTGATTTTAATGGAATCAGAGTCAGAGAGAATGCGATGATCACGCTGAAAAAAAGCGTGCTTTTGAGTTTTTTGAGATCAACGGTAGGACTATTAGCCCAAATACAGCCGAGTAATAAGGCAAAAGGAAGAACGCTTTGTAAAAAATGAGTAAAGAAGTAGTTCATAGTGAAATTATCGAATTTAAACTCTCTCCCGCAAACGGGAGAGATGTCACGTAATGACAGAAAGGACCTATTAATTCAAACCGGTATATTTGAAATCGAAACTTACATCAAACGGTTTCCACCAACGACCTACGCCGGTTTCGCTGTCGGTATGACGGTGCATACCTGCTTTTGACGGAGGATCGATATGGTAAGTCACTTTATAGTTACCTACGCCCATCATTTTGATGTTTGCACCATAGTGCGGACCGTCACCGGCAACCATCGGCATGAAAGTACCTTCTTGTTTTGCACCGGTATCGGTATTCACTAAAGTATAGTTAATGGTTAAGTACGGCATCCATTCGCCTTCGCCGAATCCGTTTTTGTTTCCTTTCACAGAATGAATATCCGCTTCCAAGTGGATATCGGAATCTTTCGCCGCTAAGCCCATGCCGCGCGGTTCCATATCAATCGGTTGTAAATAAACCGCTGCAATTTCCATTCCATTCATGGTAACCGGTTCACCTGCCGGATATTCTTTAAATGCAAATGCAGAAGGAGCAGCAACAATGCTGGCAAGAAGTGCGGTTGCAAGAAGTGTTTTTTTCATACAATTTTCCTTTTGGTAATGATACAAGTTTATGCTGTTTTTTTACTTTGACGTTTCATAATAATCAATGCAAAAATCGCAGCGACGATTAAAATAAATTGAGGTACTAAGGTTTCTACATAAGGGTAGATACCAAGCAATGGAATTTCAGGTACACCGCTAAGTAACGTCGGTTCAAATAATTTACCTTCGATAAGCTCCAATACGCTCTTACCGGCAAATACGAATGCCATTAGATACATAAAACTACCAGTAAATAAGAAGAACGGTTTGAGCGGTAATTTCACCACAGTGTAACGCATGATAAAGTAGCAGACGGCCAAAATGACCACACCTACCGTAAAGCCGCCTAAAAGATATAAATAACTGACCGCACTTTGGGCATCGCTGACTAAGGCGTAATAAAATAATACGGTTTCGGCACCTTCACGATAGACCGCCAAGAAGCTGGTGAACCATAATCCGATAAGAGAACCTGTGGTCAGCGCAGCAGACATTTTACCTTCCAAATAGCGTTTCCAGTTTTGGGCTTCCACTTTTGACAGCAACCAATAGCTCATGGAGAACAGCATGATTACGGCGATAATCATGGTAAAGCCTTCCAGTAATTCACGGTTAGCACCGGAATTTTCAAATACCAGTTGGAATAAATATGCAGTGACGAAACTGGCACCTAATGCCACATAAACGGAATTGCGAATAACAGGCAGTTTATCTTGGTGGTTGTTTTTCACCATATATGCCACAATCGCGGCAACGATCAATAATGCTTCCAAACCTTCACGCAGAATGATCAACAAACTGTATAAGAACATTCCCCAATCGCTTTGATTTTCACCTTGCAACATGGTGACCGCTTGTGTCAAGCCTTGCTGTAAACCGCTTGCTTGAGCCTGTAACTTATCTACCGATTCATTGGCTTTAATCAAACTCACCAAGCGGGTGAAGAAGCCTTCTAATTGTGTTTTGAAATTAGCATCACGGGAACCGATTTTGTTTTCCATTCCGCTATTTTCAAATACATCGAAATAAGTATCCTGCACCGCCATCATTGCTTTTTTACCATCACCGTTTTGATAGGTTTGAATAGCCTGCTGAATACGATTATTAATTTCTGTTGTAACGGCATTCCAATCTTGCGAATTATCTACCGCACTTTCAGTTGCCGGGCTTGCCGTGTTTGCTTGAACGACTTGATCTTCGCGTGTGGTCGGTAATTGCGGCAGTTGATCTTCAATATCTTGCAGCAATGTCGTAATTTGGTAGCCTAATGCCGTGATTTGATCAGGTTGTTCGCTTAAACGAATTAAATCATAAAATTGTTGATTAATCTCAGCAGAAATTGATGCGGAACGATTTTGACGAATAGAGGTTTCCATTTCGGAATTTTTAAAGCCGTCATATTGTGCTTTTTGCACGGCTTGTTTGGCTTCTGCAAATTTACCGGCTTGATAATCCGCCATTGCTTGGGCTAATTGATCGTCAATAGTTTTGAAACTGTTTTGCCAATGCACGGCAATTTCATTGTTACTATATACACCATGCTGACCTTCCGCATTTAACTGATGGCCGTCCCCTAATGTCGGCAACACTTCTTGTAATTCGGCTTTTAATTCGTTAATTTTTGTTTGTACATCGGCCAACGATTTGCCTTCGGTAATCATTTTGCGTATTTCACCAAAAGCCGCCTCCATTTGGTAGCTTTTTTGTGCGGAAAAGTTAATACGGATAGGACCCTCTAAATTTTCAAACACTTCGAAATAAGCCATTTGTACTGTGGTTTTAGCATCATCAATTTGATTTTGTTGGTAGAGAAGTGCAGTCTGATCCAGGCGAGATTCAATATCCTCAACCCAAGCTTGATAATTTTCTGCTTGCACGGGGTGGATAAATAAAACGGAACATAAAAAAATAAAAAGATAACGGACGAACATACAAACAGACTCTTAATTTAAATGCGAATAAATTTAATTTGCTAATACATTATGCTTATTTGTGACGGAATGCAAGAAAAAGATGATAACTGTTATCAATTTGTAACATAAATCAAGCTTTTGGAAGAGCGTAATTTAGGCAAAAGTTTGAAGTAGCTCACAAAATTGGAAAATAACATTACTTTTTGTGTTGTTTTATTTGCACATGGCAAACAAATTCTTTATCCTATCGCCATAAAAAATAAGTGCTATTTTTAAATAGCCGATATATTTTGCTTTCCGAGTAGCACCCTGAGTCAGGGTGCTTTTTTTTATTCGGTGAAATTAGTATGCTGAGTGTTTAAAACTTTCTAAAAAATAACCGCACTTTAATGGCTTAAAGTGCGGTTAAAAATCACAACGTTTTAGGCTTATTGTGTCGCTTGAATTGCCGTTAATGCAATTGTATAAACAATATCATCAACTAACGCACCGCGCGATAAGTCATTTACCGGTTTACGCATACCTTGTAACATCGGACCGATAGAAACCAAATCTGCAGAACGTTGTACCGCTTTATAGGTCGTGTTACCGGTATTTAAATCCGGGAACACGAAGACGGTCGCTTTACCCGCAACCGGCGAATTTGGTGCTTTGGATTTTGCTACGTCTTCCATTACCGCCGCATCATATTGTAATGGTCCGTCAATCACTAGATCCGGGCGTTTTTCTTTCGCGATACGGGTCGCTTCTTTCACTTTCTCTACATCTGCACCGGAACCAGATGTGCCGGTAGAGTAGGAAATCATCGCTACTTTCGGATCGATACCGAATGCTTTGGCGGAATCCGCAGATTGAATCGCGATTTCTGCTAATTGTTCCGCATTCGGATCTGGGTTCACTGCACAGTCACCATACACTAATACTTGATCCGGCAATAACATAAAGAAGATAGAAGAAACAATCGAGCTGCCCGGTGCGGTTTTGATGATTTGCATCGGCGGACGAATCGTATTTGCTGTGGTATGAACCGCACCGGATACTAAACCGTCAACTTCGTCGGCTTCTAACATCATGGTGCCGAGCACTACGTTATCCAGTAACTGTTCGCGGGCAAGCACTTCAGTCATACCTTTTGCTTTGCGTAATTCCACTAAACGGGCAACATAGCCTTCACGCACATCCGCAGGGTTAATCACGGTAATGCCTTTGCCTAATTGAACACCTTGTGCTTCCGCAACGCGTTGAACTTCATTCGGATCTGCCAATAAGATACATTCTGCGATACCGCGTTCAGCACAAAGTACGGCAGCTTTTATGGTACGTGGTTCATCACCTTCAGGTAATACAATGCGTTTTTTCGCATTACGAGCGGCTTCGGTTAAGTTGAAACGAAATGCAGGCGGAGATAAACGACGAACGCGAGTTGAAGTTGCCACTAAAGAATCGATGAAGTCGGCATCAAACGTGTCGCTCATGTATTGTTTGATATTATCAATACGTTCTTTATCGTCTACCGGCACTTCGAGGTTAAAGCTTTGTAAGTTTAACGCAGTTTGCCATGTATTGCCTTCCACGCGGAAGATCGGTAAACCGCTGCTTTCGAATGCATGTGCACATAATTTTTTAATTTGTGCGTCCACTTTATAACCGCCGGTAAGCAATAATCCGCCTAATTGAACACCATTTGCACAGGCTAATGCTGTTGCTACTATAACATCCGGACGATCCGCAGAAGAAACTAACAATGTGCCGGTACGGAAGTGTTCTACCATGTTCGGTAAATGGCGGGCACAGAAGGTGATGCTTTGAATACGACGAGATTGAATTTCGCCTTCGTTAAGAATAGCCGCCCCTAAATGTTTTGCCAGATCAATGGTTCTGGTGGCAATTAAATCCGCTTTCCATTCCGCACAAGCAAGTAATTTAATCGGGCTGTTTGCGAATAATTTTTTCACTTCTGTAACGTTACTATGTGCATGTTGGAATGAATCAAAGATTTCTGTCATATCCGGACGAGTACGACCTGATTCATCAATCGGTGCGTTAAATTTATTAATGAATACGCCGAGAATATTCGGGTTATTTTTACCGCCGAATGCAGAAGCCGTTGCTTCTACGCGTTCTTTTAATTCAGCCGGAGTTTCTGTTGCCGGCGCGGCAACCAACACGATTTCCGCATCCAATGCTTGAGCGATTTCATAGTTTACGCGGGTTGCATAAGTGTTTTTGCGCGTTGGAATTAATCCTTCCACAACAATTAAATCATTGTTTCTTGTTAAAGTTTGATGCTGTTCCACAATTTTTTCTAACAATACGTCAGATTGGTTTTGACCGATCAATGATTCCGCTACACTTAACATAAACGGTTCGGCCGTTTCAATCGTGGTGCTTGTGCGAACGATAGAGGTGGTACGATCCAGAGTATCTTCACCGGAAATCGGTTGGGAAATAGGCTTCATAAAACCGACTTTTGCCCCTTTTTGCTCCAATGAATGAATCAAACCAAGACTAACACTGGTTAATCCTACACCGGTGCTGACAGGAATAAGAATAATAGTACGAGACATAATAAACCTTATTTTTGTTTTAATGAAAAAAGAAACTGCCGATAAATCGGCAGCTTAACGATTATTATTTAATGCAAAGACGAGCTGTGTCTTGTGCGATTACTAATTCTTCATTAGTTGGGATAACCATTGCAATCGGTGTACCGTCAGCGGTAATCACACCTTCGTTACCGAAACGTGCTGCAAGGTTTTTTTCGTTATCAATTTGATAACCGAATAATTTTAAGTGATTTAGCGTAATTTCACGCACGTGTGCAGAGTTTTCACCGATACCGCCGGTAAATACGATTGCATCTAGACGTTCGCCGATGACAGCCATATAAGAACCGATGTATTTCGCTAAACGATAGCAGTACACATCTAAAGCACGTTTTGCCGGTACTTCTTTTTCATAGTTGTCTTCTGCATAACGGCAGTCGCTGGTAATCTCGGTCAAACCAAGTAAACCTGATTTTTTGGTTAAAGTTTCGTTGATTTCCGCCACGCTCATACCTAATGTATCGTGCATATAGAATACGATAGCCGGGTCGATATCACCACAACGCGTACCCATTACCAAACCTTCTAACGGAGTTAAACCCATAGAGGTATCAATACATTTGCCATGACGAACCGCACTTATAGAACCACCGTTACCCAAGTGGCAGGTGATTACATTAACTTTGTCTTCCGCTACACCTAAACGGTTTGCCACTTCACGACTAACAAAGAAATGGCTGGTACCGTGAGCACCGTAACGACGTACGCCGTGTTCTTTGTATAAAGAGTATGGTAATGCGTATAAATAGGCTTCTTCAGGCATTGTTTGATGGAATGCAGTATCAAATACTACAACATTTTTATCTTTTAAATGTGGGAAGATTTTAAACGCTTCTTTAATACCGATTAAGTGTGCCGGGTTATGAAGCGGTGCAAATTGGATTGCTTCTTCAATACCTTTCACTACTTCGTCGGTTACAATAACAGATGAAGTAAATTTTTCACCGCCGTGAACGATACGGTGGCCAATTGCAACAATACCTTCTTGTAATTCAGGATCTAAAGAGAAGATATTATCTACCATAAATTTCAATGCTTCACTATGTGCCGCACCCGCACCTAAATCGGCTTGTCCTTTCTCGCCATGCAATTTCCACTTAATACGGGCTTCCGGTAAGTAAAACGCTTCGGCTAAACCGGATAATTTTTCTTCACCGGATTGAGGATTAAGGATAGCAAATTTTAGAGATGAACTACCGCAGTTAAGGATAAGTACTAATTTTGACATTGTGTTATAACCTATTGGATTAAATTAAAAAAACAATTCATTCCAAGTAACCCATAGAATGAATCCGCATAAAAGGCTTACTGGTATAGGATACACTTTTATTATCATAAAATAAATTGGTATTGCGCCTAAAAATAGGATCTTTTATAAAAAAATTTGAAATTTTATATAAACAGATTAATTTAATGTTAAATAGATAAAAAAATGACCGCACTTTTTGTGAGTGCGGTCAATGCTGTTAAGTTAAGCTTGTGTATATTTAGGTTCTTTAAATACCGTAACAGCCGGAGCTTCACCCACAAATTTTTCCACTTGGACAATGGCGGTATTTGGTGAGTTACCTTGTGCCAGTTTGGATGTGCCTTCATCGCGGGTTAATACGTTCGGACAGCCATTTTTACATAATGGTTTTTCCGTTGCGCCTAACTCGTGCGGATCATACCAAGCACCTTCGTGTAATGCGACAGTGCCTTTAATAATGCCATCAGTTACCACTGCACCCGCCAGCACTTGTCCGCGAGAGTTGAAAATACGTACCACATCACCATCAGCAATACCTCGAGCTGCCGCATCTTCTTTGTGAATTAAGACGGGTTCACGATCGCTTACCGCATATTTTTCACGTAATGAAGTTTGTGCTAATTGGCTGTGTAAACGATAATACGGATGTGGTGTCACTAACGCCAATGGTGCTTCTGCTGTGACATTGCCTGCGTATTCCTCCGGCACCATCCATGTTGGATGACCTTTGCAATCGTCATAATTCATTTTAGCAACCACATCAGAGAAAATTTCAATTTTACCTGATGGCGTACCTAATGGATTAAGCAATGGATCGTTACGGAATTCTTCATAACGCACCCATTTTTTTGCTTTTTCTGAAGCATTAAAGGTCAAAGGTTTGTTTTCTTCCCAGAATTTTTCAAATTTCGGCATTAATACACGGTTCTTACGAGCCGCATCAAAGGCGGTTTGATAGAAGCCTTTGAGCCAATCCATTTCAGATTTACCTTCGGTAAATTGCTCTTCTACACCGGCACGTTTTGCCAATTCGCGGAAAATATCGTAGTCGTTTTTCGCTTCATATTGCGGTTCAACCACTTGTTTCATCGGATAAATATTCATCATTGAATAGTCGCCACTCATAGTTAAGTCGTTACGTTCGTAAGATGTCGTGGCTGGTAATACGATGTCCGCCATTCGGGCTGTTGGTGTCCAGTAGGGTTCATTGACAATAATCGTATCAGGTTTTTGCCACGCTTTCACTGAGGTATTGGTATCTTGATGGTGTACAAACGGGTTACCGCCCGCCCAATAAATCAATTTAATATCTGGATAAGTGATTTCACCGCCATTATATTGAATTGTTTTGCCCGGGTTTAATAAGGCATCAGAAATACGGGCTAGCGGGAAAGAGACTTTAGATACTTCATCAAGCCAAGTTTTTTCGCCCACTTCGCCAGAAGGATTAGCGGAAATGGAACCTAAAATACCGCCTGTTGCAGTCGGCACACCGCCGTTGGAATAGTGATAACTCAAACCGAATCCACCGCCCGGTAAACCGATTTGTCCGAGCATTGCCGCCAGTGTTACCAGCATCCAGTGGGTTTGTTCACCGTGACGTTGACGTTGCATTCCCCAACCGCCCATTAGCATTGTACGTTTACTGGAGAAGTCCGCTGCTAAGGCTTTGATCACCTCAACCGGCACTCCCGTAATTTGACTTGCCCACGCTGCATCTTTCGGTTGATTATCCTCTTTACCTAACAAGTAGGTTTCAAATTTATCATAACCGGTAGTGTATTTTTTTAAGAAATCTTTGTTGTGTTTGTTGTCCGCCACAAGCGTATGAGCAATACCCAACATGAGCGGTACATCCGTTGCGGTATTCACAGGAATCCACTCAGCACCCAAATATTCACAACTTTCGCTACGAACAGGGTCGATACAAATAATGCGTTTACCGGATTCTTTCAATTTTTTGAAATATTCTAATCCTTTTTGGTCTGTTGACGTCCATGCGATTCGCATTGTGGTAATCGGATTAGCAGACCACAATACCACTAATTCTGACGTTTCAAGAATAGTTTCCCAGCTGGTTTGTTGCTCATAGACTTCAATCGTACCTAGCACATGCGGCATGATCACTTGTGCTGCACCGGTAGAATAGTCGCCCTTTGTGCCGACAAAACCGCCGGTAATATTCATATAGCGTTGTAATAATGTTTTACAGGCGTGTAATGCACCGGAGCTATACCAACCATAAGATCCTGCAAAAATACTTGTAACGCCGTAGGTATCACGCACTCGTTTGATTTCATTATGTACCAAATCAAACGCCTTATCCCAAGACACACGCACCCATTCGTCATGACCACGTAAGCTGGTATCTTTGTTACCTTCCAAATATCCTTTACGTACCATCGGATATTTCACACGGGTTTCACCATGCACTTGATCGGCAACCACGGATTGCAACTCATTGACAATGGCAGGTTCAATGGCAGGACCTGATTTCACTACTTTGCCATTTTCAACGACGACACCGAGCGGTCCCCAGTGCGCTGCGGTGACCACCGTTTTCGTTTCAGCGGCGGCCGCAGTAGGGGAAATTAATGTCCCCAAAGTACCACCACTTAATGATGTGCCTGCCACACCGAGTGAGGTATTTTTTAAGAAAGTTCTACGTTTCACATCGATTTTGTCTTTTTTCATAATAAACTCCGTCTATTAAGTTAAAATGAAAGACCCTTTCTGAATACGAGAGGACAGGCAATTTCTCAGCTATCCTTGGAATAAATCGCTTAAACATCAGCCATTTATTCGGCTTGTAGTCCATATCTTGCGACTTAGGGCTATAAGCTCGGTGTCTTAGTTTTGGTTTATATTAGTGAGATGAACCCACCATATCTTTTGCACTACGTTGTAAGAAAATTGTCACCGTACGCACATCATCAGCGCTCATTGATGTACGATCTTTCATTGAGTTTACAACACCAATCCATTGGTTTGCGGTATAATGATCGGCACCAATCGGGGCGTGACAGCCGCTACAATGAGTTTGGTTCAAGTTATTTCCGAAACTGTTTAATGCGGCGATATTTGATGTAATAGCCTCTTTCGGTGCATTAATTTCTAAGGTGATTTCTTTCCATTCAGAATCCGTCACTGCATCGTGAACGGTTTGAACTACAGTCACTTTATCTTTCATATCATCACCTAATAATGCCACCATAATACGTTTGCCTAAACCCATATATATTACTGATTCGGCACCTACCTGTTGCCAGCCTTTTAAAAGTGCGGTCACTTTGCCGTCAGTTTCTTTCCATTGGGTTAATTCAGCATAAGGCATTAAACGTACTTCGCCGCCAATAGGTGATTTCACTGCGGTCATCGCCAAAGAATAGAGTGTTTTATCGCCGGCGGAAAATTCACCACCGTGTTTCGCGAGTTCACCTGCGGCCGCCGCATTATCCACTTCAATTTCCGGCATAAAATGCACTATACCTTTATGACAATCGATACAGGTTTGATTGGTTTCTTGTGCCAGTGTATGCATTTTCTGTGCGGCTTCGGATTGTTCGCTTAATACCATTGCTTCGGTACTATGGCAAGATTTACAAGTCGCCGAATCATTGGCTTTCATATCTTCCCATACTTGTTGAGCCATTTCTAAACGGTGTGTTTCATAGGCTTCCTGATCAGGGAGTTTGTTTGTGACAAAAGTATGCCATATATCTTTTAGTGCGATAACTTTAGTTTTTAAATAATCAATGCCTTCATGTGGAATATGGCAATCAGCACATTCTGCACGAATTCCTTTACGATTAGAAAAATGGACACTGCCTTCCCATTCGGCTTGTGGATGGCTCATTGAATGACAACTCACACAAAACTCGGTAGTGCTCGTTTCTTTCATTGTATACTGTACTCCAAATAATACACTTGCACCTACTGCCATCAGCCCCAGTGCAATTAAAGTCGTTTTTATTTTTAACATGTTTCTTTCCCCCTAAATACAACATATATAATCCCTATAATTAGGTATGGATTTATTGTATTTGTGAAGTAGGAAAGCTCAATAAGTAAAAATACGTATTTTGAGGTAGATAAAAATAAAAGAGACGAAAACTTGATATATATCAGTTTTTAGGATTTTAAATTAAACCAATGCGGAAGTTTAAAGGTCGTTTCAGCAAATAAATCTGGCATAATGACCGCACTTTTGCCTTGTTGAACCTGATAAATCAAATGAGGGAGACTAATAGATAGATCCGTTGTGTTATCCGGATAAGCCAAACCAATTTGCGAATCAGAGCCAAAGTAATAGGTACCGTTTACACCGTGGTGAAGCATAGCACGCATACCTCTCAATACGTCTTTGAACATCCGCGGCGAAACGCTATTACGCCAGACATTGGCTAAAATATTGATCTGATCGTAGGCAATGCTGGCTTGTGAATAGGTTGGCTGATAACCAAAAAATTGTTGATATTGCCGGACGAATTGCTTACCTGCATAATTGTTACTTAATCCACTGGTCGTTGACCATAACACGCCTTCACATGGCTGATTGTGCGGTAAAAAGGCAGACGGTGCATAAATGCTATAAAGAATCGCATTAATCGGTGCACGCAAAAAGTCTTGATAGAAATTTACAATATCTTCGGCAAAATAAGAGGCTAAAACAATTAATGCCGGATTGAGATTGTGGATTTGCTTCATTGCATATTGAAAAGTTTCCGCGGTTTGATCAAGTTCTAACACATCCACTTTCCAATGTAAGGCTTTTAAATCGCTGATTAACTTATCAATGCCAATATCAATACGTTGCCATTTGACCTGAATAACTAATAAATGCCGATGGGCAATCAACTGTGAATAATGTTGTTGATATGCTTGTAAAAAACGCAATACTCCAGCACCATAATTGGTATCGCTGGCACACACTTGAAAAATATTGTCGATTTTATACGTTGATAAATTATGATTGCGTTTGTCTGAATCGCTATGCGTGGCAATATGCAAATAAGGCATACCGCTGCCAGCGACGAGATCATGAATTTCCGGGGAATAACAGGCATAACTGGTTGAAATCGCATCCACTTCACGCTCAAATAATTGTTGATAAGCAGAACGAATACTTGCTTTATCATCAACACAAAATCCGACGGTTTCTAACCGCACTTCTCGCCCTTGAATACCACCTTGTTGATTAATTTTATTCACCGCAAGCAAAGAACCGTTGAGTAATTCTTGCGTATCAATTTTTCCAATTCCTTTTTCTACATAAGGTACACCGATGATAATCGGACGACTTTTACTACGTCTTATGGCAAAAGTAGAATGAGAGGAGGTTAATAATTGATGTGCAATTTTTTCAATCTCATACACACTCAATACAGAATGCTTTAAAACACACGGCAGAGGTAAACAACATAAATTTTCAACAACGGCAAAGACAGCAAGTGCGGTACGATTTTCCGTATTTGTTTTGGTGAAAATATTTTCAATATGTTTTGCAACGGTACGTTCGCTAATATGAAGTTGTTCGGCAATTTCGCCATTGGATAAGCCGCTACTTAATAAAGTCAGAATATCTAACTCTCGTTTACTGAGTTCAAAAGGAAGTGAAACCTGTTCAGCCTGCACAATACAAAAGCTATCTTGATAGCGTTGTAAATAAATATGCAGCCACTCAGCGTTTTCGGCATGATAATAGAAATGTAGGCTATCTTTAGTTGAGTGAATCAAAGCCTGAGCATAGTGAATAACTTGTGTAAAAACAGTCAAATACTCCATGCCTGCTTTATCCTCCCATTGGGATAGATTTGCATTGTTATCGACTAAGCAAGACCAGTTTGTACGCATATTCATCAAATTATTCACTCTTTTGTTAAGATTATGCAGTATATAAATTTAGCTTAGCTTGCTCTTTGATTTAAATCAAAAATCAATTTATCTGTTATAATGTTTCCCATTTACTTCAGCAAGAGGTTTTTTATGAAAGTTATTTCTTTTAATATTAATGGGTTGAGAGCTCGCCCACACCAATTAAACGCTATTATCGAACAATATAGCCCGGATATATTGGGATTGCAGGAAATTAAAGTGGCAGATGAAGTTTTTCCTTATGAATTAGTTGAAAATCTGGGGTATCACGTGTTTCATTACGGACAGAAAGGGCATTATGGTGTGGCGTTATTATCCAAGCAAAAGCCTAAGGCTGTGCGTAACGGTTTCCCCACCGATGAAACAGATGCGCAAAGACGCATTATTATGGCGGATTTTGATACCCAATTCGGCGAAGTTACTGTGATCAACGGCTATTTTCCGCAAGGGGAAAGCCGTAATCATGAAACTAAATTTCCGGCAAAAGAAAAATTCTATGCGGATTTACAGCAATACTTAGAAAAAGATCTTGTGGGCAAAAATGTGATCGTGATGGGTGATATGAATATTAGCCCGACAGATTTAGATATCGGTATCGGTGAAGAAAACTGTAAGCGTTGGCTGCGTACCGGCAAATGTTCGTTTTTACCAGAAGAAAGAGAGTGGTATCGACGTTTGTATGATTTCGGATTACAGGATACATTCCGTTTACTTAATCCGAATGTTAACGATAAATTCTCATGGTTTGATTATCGCTCTAAAGGCTTTGATGACAATCGTGGATTGCGAATTGATCATATTTTGGCAAATGCAAAATTAGCAGAGAATTGTATTGATGTCGGCATTGCCTTGGATATTCGCTCCATGGAAAAGCCGTCGGATCATGCACCGATTTGGGCGGAATTCCGGTAGTATCATAATTCGGCTGAATTGTATCAGCTTAAAATATTTCGATTTTTTTTGTGATCTCTGTTGGATTTTTAAATATTTGTCATTGAATTTAATGAAGATTTATTTCAGAATTACCGAGAATTGAACCTGAAGGTGTATATCGGTCCGTTCATGGTTAGCAACGTTATCACGGAAAAATTTTAAATAGAGGTTAGATACTATGGAAGTCGGAGTTGTAAAATGGTTTAACAATGCCAAAGGATTTGGTTTTATTTGTGCGGAAAATAGTGATGTGGATATTTTTGCTCATTATTCAATTATTGAAATGGATGGTTATCGCTCATTAAAAGCCGGGCAAAAAGTTCAGTTTGAAGCGATTCATGGAGATAAAGGTTCTCACGCAACAAAGATCATACCAATTCAACCTTGATATTCAAAAATAAAAAATAAGTGCGGTGAAAATTGCACTTATTTTTTATTGATTATCATTTATTGAAGAATTTCCTTAATTCTTGCTTTTGTTAATTCTATGTATTGCCCTTTAAAACGATGGCAGAAATTCAGCAAATAATAGAGCTGATAAATTAACTTACGATCTTCATAGCCATTTTCAATGGCGTAAATTTCCTGATAGCCTTGGTAAAATTCTATCGGGAAAGGTTCAAATAATTCGCTGAATGCCAAATCGCATTCGTGATCGCCCCAGTAACAGGCCGGATCATAGGTGACAATATTACCGTTTACCGTACTGCAATTTTCCGACCATAAGTTACCATGTAACAATGACGGTCGGGGGTTGTGTTTGGTTAATTGTTTGGTAACTGCGTGCACAATTTGTGCAATATCACAAAATTCAATACCTTTCTCTTTGCATAACTGTAACTGCCAGCCGATACGTTTTTCACTAAAGAAAGTTGACCAATTAGATTGCCATTCATTTGGTTGATGCACGCGACCAAGCCAGGTATCGAAATCCAAACCATATTTATCTTGATTCGCCCAACGGTGAAGTTTAGCAATACTGCGGCCGAATTCAGCCATATCACCTTGTTTATAATCTGTCATAGGAAGTGATTCTAGTAAGAGGAAGCTATGGCTTTGAGAAACGCCAACACCGTACACCAGCGGTACTGTGACAGTGTTACTTTTTGCCAATAATTCTAATTGATCCGCTTCTGCACGAAATAAAGAGCGGTAGGATTTTTCATTAATTTTGACAAAAACCGGTTGAATACCATCATCAATAATCCAGGCTTCATGATTTTCACCACTTTGAATTTGAGTTTTACTCTTGATCGAATAGTATGCACCGAACTGATCCGCTAGCACTTGTGAGATAGATTTCCACATAATGACCCCCTTGTTTTAAGACAAATTAAAGGATTGTTTCAATACTAATAATAAATTGAGAAAGATACCGTGATTTAAATCACAAAACAGAAAAATAACAATAAATTTATATCAAATGAAAACCATCTATCATTTGATAATGAATTTATTATTAAGATATTTATTTTGTTAAAAAATAGCACTTATTTTGTAAGAAAAATGTAAAAAAATTAATTTTTTAAATAAAATTTTTTGAATCAGATCACGAAATAAAACTCCATAATTTTACTTCATTTTGAAATTTAAATACATTGAATGCAATTTTGGCTCTGTGTCGTTGAGTCTATTTTTAATATTAAAGGGGAGTACTATGAAAAAATCATCAAAATTTAAACTTAACCTATTGAGTTGTGCTATTTCAGTTGCATTATTTACACCATTAGTGGTATTTGCTGCTGTTTCAGAGTCGGATAAGGCTAGTTTAGGCGCTAATCCGGCAGAGGAAATTAAATTATTTCATCAAGATTTAAAGGACCAAGGCAGTGATGGTGTACCGATTTGGCGTATTCCTTCTCTTATCAATACTAAAGACGGTGTGTTAATTGCCGCAGCGGATAAGCGTTGGCAACATCGTGGTGACTGGGGAGACATTGATTCTGCCATTCGTATTAGTCAGGATAATGGTAAAACTTGGGGGGATATTACCACTATCTTGAATTTAGTTTCTCGTAACGGTGAACGTTCACCAATTGTGCAGGATGCAGCTAACTTTAACCCTTGGGCACATCGTAAGGGAACAGATGCAACATACCGTAATTCCGCATTTACCATGGATTCTCAAATGTTACAAGACCGTAACACCGGTAGAATTTTTATGGCGGTGGATATGTTCCCTGAAAGCACGGGATTGTCGCAACCAACAGATAACGGTGTTACCGAATCTGGCAGCGGTTACGTGAATATTGGCGGTAAACAATATCTCAAATTAAAAAAGGACGGCAAGCAATGGACATTACGTGAAAACGGTGAAGTGTTTGATGAAAATAATCAAAAAACTACTTACCGAGTTGATATGAATGGCGACCCGGCAAGAAACTTCCATAATTTAGGTGATGTTTATGGTTCCAACAATGAAAAACTCGGTAATATTTATCTGAAAAAAGAAGGTAATAATTCCAAGGTTCCTTTCACCATCACACACACCTCTTATTTCTGGCTAATCCATTCTGATGATAACGGTAAAACGTGGTCACAACCGGTGGATTTAACACCACAAGTGAAACAATCTTGGATGCGTTTTTTCGGCACCGGGCCGGGTGTAGGCATTCAAACCAAAAACGGTAATTTGATTTTTCCGGTTTACTATTTTAATACGCACGGCAAACAATCCTCTGCATTAATTATTAGTCAAGATGGTGGAAAAACTTGGAACTTAGGGCAGAGTCCGAATGATACACGTGCGGAATTACAAGGACAAAATTCCCAAACGTTGAATAATAATAGCGGTAATAATAAAGAATTAACCGAATCCCAATTAGTGGAATTGGATAACGGCGATATTAAATTATTTATGCGTAATAATAGTCAACGAGTAATAATGGCAACGTCCAAAGATGGTGGCTATACGTGGTCAAAAACCGAAACTATTGATGCCTTGAAACACGGTTATTCACAAATGTCGGTGATTAAATATTCCAAACGTATTGACGGCAAGGAATATATTATTTTCTCCGGTCAATCACAACCCGGGACAAGCGGAGATCAATATCGTCGAGATGGTAAATTATTTTTAGGTGAAGTTCAAGAAGACGGCAATATTAAATGGGATACCGTAAAATTAGTGCGTGAAATTAAAAGTTCAGGCGTAGCGGTACAAAATGGAACACGTTATAACAACGGCTATGTTTATAGCTCAATGGCAGAACTAAATAACGGTAATATCGGTCTTGCCTATGAAAATACCACAGAATATACCACCATTATGTATCTTCCAATTGATTTACAGGAGTTTTTCTGGAAAAACAATCAAATCTTTAGTGATCGTCGCCGAGAGGCACCTTTGGTAATCACTTATAATGGCAATGAGTCTCTGGAAAAAATTGGTGATGGCGAAGCGGTTAAAGAAGGTAGTGGCATGAGTAATGCAACTGTTGCCGTGAAAGAAGGCATATTGTCATTAAATTCTGCCACAGCACAAGATCGTGCTTTTGCAAATATATCGGTGCACAAAAACGGCACATTACGCATTAAAAAATGGGATGCCACACCGAAAGAAAATATCAGTTTAAACAGCGGTACATTAGATTTATATGGTAATGATCTGACTCTCAGTGATGATTCTAAAAATACCGGCTTATATACCAAAAAGCTGAATAGCAATATTGTTAACAATAATGCCCAAAAAGCCTCAACCTTGTACTATCAGCTTTCTGATGACCATGAAATTGCCGGGCAAGTGGGAAATGAAAGCGGCAAACTGAACTTGTTTTATAACCCGGCTCAAGACAGAGGCGATCTTTTGCTGAGTGGCAATAGTCATCTTAATCAATTAGGTGTGCAAAAAGGTTCGGTAACATTGGGAACAGCTAGCAAAAATAATATAGCTCAAGCCAGTGTAGCAAACGGGGCAAAATTAGTATTGGAGCACAATGCTACTGCCGCTATGAACAGCTTGGCTATTGAACGCAGCGGTTTGGTTATGACAAAAACCGAAACTGGTAATGCGACCACACTAAATGCGAATACGCAAGGCACCGGCGGTTTGTTGAAACAAGGTGAAGGTACACTGAATTTAGTCGGAACCTTTAATCACAGCGGCGATACCAATTTACAAGGCGGTACCACCAATTTACTTGGGAATATCAACCAAAGTGCGGTCACTTTAGGGGCAAGATCTATGCTAACCGGTGCCGGGTATATTGCCAATGTGACATTAGAAAATACCTCAATGCTGATATTAAATCCAACAGCTACAGCGAATAACTATACACCTGCCACAATGAAATTTGACAAATTAACCGTGAAAGACGGTGCAACTATTGGTTTAATGGTGAATAACACGGCAGAACCGGTAGCGAATTGGCAACACGATAGAATTGTGGCAAAACAAATTGAAAGTACAGAGCGTATTCCGTTAGCAATCCATTATTGGGGAAGAGATTTCAGCAGTAATTCCGATACTAACGGTAACGGCAAATATGATGCGGACGAAGGGATTTCCGTAATTCAAGCCTTAAACGTCAGCCGTTTAGATCAGTTCTGGTTAGTACCGGGAGTATTACGTGCTGCCACTGTACACCCAATGACCTTAGTTAATGTAGAACGGGGTGCAGCGAATGCGGCAGATAATCTGCAAGGCACAGACAGTGCATTTTATGATTACCGTATTCAAACGCGTTTGGTGACGGAATCCGGTGCACCGGTGGATAATAATATCCGTTATGTATCACCGAAACCAACAGATCCGACTCGTTATGCGGTAACGCCTGATATTCCGACCGTGTTATCCACCAATACGGCATTGTTTAACCAAGGCAACGGATTGGTTAATAGCTTTATGGATAACATTGCTCCTTGGTTTGGTGATAAAAAAGGTTTCTATGTGATTCAACAACATAACAACAGCAATTTTGGCAGCGATTTATCTTTCCAAAATTATGGCTATGACTACAAATCCAAACAAAACCGCACCTTATTTGGCGGTTACTTCCCGGTTTCGGCCAATAGCGAATTGCATTTAGGGGCAGGCTTAAGCAGCCAGAAAGTTACCCCGAAAGCCGTAGACGGCTCAAGCAGTGCAAAATATAAAACCACATCCTTAATGGCAGCATTACATAACCAATGGGATAAATTTTCACTTGATTTGGGGCTGGCATACCATTGGCACCGCGGCGATATTTCCACCGGCGAGAAAAAAGACATTGTGGATGTGAAAGGTAAACACCTGCAAATGTTCACTCGTGTGGGTTATGATATTCCGTTTGGCAAATTCACGGTCACACCGGTTTTAGGGTTGAATTATCAATATCTTGACACCGATTTAAGAGACAAAGGCGGACGTAATTGGAATATCCGCAACGATAACCAAAACGTATTGACCACTCAAGCGGGAACGCATTTCACTTGGCAGGGTGATATGTTGCGGTTAAAAGCCGATGTCTTGTATGAAAACAACAGCGGCAACCGTGGCAATGTATTAATCACCGATACCCAAACCCACCAATTCACCACATCACGCTTAGGCAATGCAATGTTGTATAAAGTGGGCGCAGAAGTTGCGGTAACGCCTGCGTTCACCGTCGGCGTGCATTATAATCATCGCCAGGCTTTATCCGGCAAGGGGGCGGAACAGAATAGCATAATGGGTAAATTGGAATATAAATTTTAATTAACAACACTGACAAAGTGCGGTAGAAAATCGAAAAGTTTTTTACCGCACTTTTTTGTAGAACATTGAATTATTACAGGTAATTTTTTATTAATTTAACTTTTAGATGACAAACAAAACAAGATTTTGTTTTTCGTAACAGCATAGATTCAGAGTTATTTTAATTTTTACCTCTGTGTTTTATTGTGTTAAAATACCCGCTCATTTTTAACCGCACTTTTACTGCTACAATGTAGGTAACAGCCGAAGTAAGCTCACAAAAATAAAGCTTTTTAATGTAAATCAACAAGTTGCCTCGCGTATGGGTGACCACTGTAAAGGACAAATGTTATGCCAATTATTACTTTACCTGACGGTTCACAACGTCAATTCGATAATCCAATCTCCATATTAGAAGTTGCACAAAATATCGGTGCCGGTCTTGCTAAAGCCACTATTGCCGGACGAGTAAACGGAGTTCGCAAAGATGCGTGTGATTTAATTACAGAAGACAGTAGTCTTGAAATTATTACCGCAAAAGACGAAGACGGTTTGGAAATTATTCGTCACTCGACGGCTCACTTATTAGGTCATGCAATTAAACAACTTTTCCCGGATGTGAAAATGGCTATCGGGCCGACTATTGATAACGGTTTCTACTATGACGTAGATTTAGATCGTTCTTTAACTCAAGAAGATTTAGATAAACTTGAAAAACGTATGCTCGAATTGGCTAAAACCAATTATGACGTGGTGAAAAAAGTAGTGAGCTGGCAAGAAGCCCGCGATACCTTTGAGCAACGCGGTGAACCGTACAAAATGGCAATTCTTGATGAAAATATTGAGAAAACGGCAGCACCTGCTTTATATCATCACGAAGAATATATTGATATGTGCCGTGGTCCGCATGTGCCGAATATGCGCTTTTGTCATCATTTTAAATTAATGAAAATTGCCGGAGCATACTGGCGTGGTAACAGTGACAATAAAATGTTACAGCGTATTTACGGCACAGCATGGGCAGATAAAAAACAACTTGCTGATTATTTGCATCGCTTAGAAGAAGCGGCAAAACGCGATCACCGTAAAATCGGTAAAGCATTAGATTTATACCATATGCAGGAAGAGGCTCCGGGTATGGTGTTCTGGCATAATGACGGCTGGACAATTTTCCGTGAATTAGAAACTTTTGTACGTACGAAATTGAAAGAGTACGATTATCAGGAAGTAAAAGGTCCGTTTATGATGGACCGCGTATTGTGGGAAAAAACCGGTCACTGGCAAAACTATGCGGATTTAATGTTTACCACACAATCGGAAAACCGGGAATATGCAATCAAACCGATGAACTGTCCGGGACACGTTCAGATCTTTAATCAAGGTTTAAAATCATACCGTGATTTACCAATTCGTATGGCGGAATTCGGTTCTTGTCACCGTAACGAGCCGTCCGGTTCATTGCACGGTTTAATGCGTGTACGTGGTTTTACCCAGGATGATGCGCATATTTTCTGTACTGAAGATCAAATTGAAAGTGAAGTAACCAGCTGTATTAAAATGGTTTACGATATTTACAGTACATTTGGGTTTACGAATATTTTTGTGAAACTTTCGACCCGTCCGGAAAAACGTATCGGTGAAGATTCAATGTGGGATCGTGCTGAACAAGGTTTGGCAAATGCGTTAAAACACAATGGTCTTGAGTATGAAATTCAAGAAGGTGAAGGCGCATTCTATGGTCCGAAAATTGAATTTGCCTTGCGTGACTGTTTAGATCGTGAGTGGCAATGCGGCACGATTCAATTAGACTTTGCATTACCGGGACGTTTAGAAGCAACTTATGTTGCAGAAGATAATAGTCGTCGTACACCGGTCATGATCCACCGTGCAATTTTAGGTTCAATTGAGCGCTTTATCGGTATTATTACTGAAGAATATGCCGGTTTCTTCCCTGCGTGGTTGGCGCCGGTACAAGCAGTAGTGATGAACATCACTGATAGCCAATCTGATTATGTGCAATCAGTAGTGAAAAAATTATCCGATGCGGGTATCCGTGCAAAATCAGACTTACGTAACGAAAAAGTAGGCTTTAAAGTACGTGAACACACCTTACGTCGTGTGCCGTATATGCTGGTTTGCGGCGATAAAGAAATCGAAGCGGGCAAAGTATCGGTGCGTACCCGTAAGGGCATGGATTTAGGCACATTTACAATTGAAGAATTTGTTGAAATCCTGAAAAACCAAGTGAAAGCTCGTGAACTTAAATTATTAGGCGAAGAGTAGTTTCATTATTTGCAAAAAGCGGTCAAATTTGGTCGCTTTTTATATAATTTTCATCTGAGTCAATTTTGTATATTTAAAAGGCTTTTTTGATATGCTAGAATTCCGAACGGTTTTTATCTAACTAAAGGGGATGTAAATGAAAAAATTATTAATGACTACATGTATTGCAGCATTAGGCTTAGCCGGTTGTGCAACTGAGGGTTCTAGAACTATTGCGCCAACAGCAACACAGGCTGCAAGTACTGCTGCAAATTATCACGGTGTAAAAACCGCTATTTCTGTTGGTAAGTTTGATAATAAATCCAGCTTCCAAAATGGCGTGTTTTCAGATGGGCAAGATCAGCTGGGCAATCAATCAAAAACTATTCTGGTTTCCCATTTACAGCAAACTGGGCGTTTTTCTGTTCTTGACCGAACAAATATGAGTGAAACGGCTAATGAGGCTAAGATTAAAGGGCAAAAACGAAAACTCAAGGGCGCTGCCTATGTGATTACGGGAGATGTAACCGAGTTTGGTCGTAAGACGGTTGGTGATCACCAATTATTTGGTATTTTAGGGCGAGGAAAAGAGCAAGTTGCTTATGCAAAAGTTACTCTTAACGTTGTTAATGTAAATACATCTGAAGTTGTTTATTCAGTGCAAGGGGCCGGCGAATATAACTTGTCAAATCGAGAGGTTTTAGGCTTCGGTGGCACAGCGGGTTATGATTCAACCTTAAACGGAAAAGTGCTGGATCTAGCAATTCGAGAAGCAGTAAATAATTTAGTAAACGGTATTGAAGCCGGATATTGGACCCCTGTTAAATAAGGAGTAACAATGAAGAAGCTAAACATAATCATATTTGCTTTAATGGCAATGATTTTATCCGCTTGTTCTTCAAAACCATCAAATACCCAATATTACTGGGGGAATTATTCGGATATCATATATAGTTATTACAATGAACCGGGTGATTTTGTTAAGCAAGAGAACGGTTTTAATGAAATTATTAAAATGGCAAAAGATGCGAATAAACCTGTCGCACCCGGTGTATACGGGCATTTAGGGCTTGTTTTATTAAAACAGGGGAAAACAGCGGAAGCACAGAATGCCTTTATTCAAGAGCAACAATTGTTCCCTGAAAGCAAAACATTCATGCAATATTTACAACGTAAAAAATAAGGATAAGTAGAATGAAAAAATTATTAATTTTACTTTCAGGTATTTTGTTATTATCTGGATGTGCTAAGCAGCAAATGCCTTCTTATGATTACAGTGCATTGAAAGAAAGTAAGCCGAAATCGATTCTTGTTGTATTGCCTGTGAATAATTCTGTAGATGTTAAAGCGGATACAAGTGTGTTAGCGAGAGCAACTTATCCTTTAGCCGAATTAGGCTATTATGTTTATCCTGTATTACTTGTAGATGAGGTATTTAAACAAAATGGTTTAACGGACGGTAATGCAATTCGAAGTGCTAACATTAAGAAAATATATGATATCTTCGGAGCCGATAGCATTTTATATATAAATGTAGATAAATACGGTTCAAGCTATAAGGTTTTCGATAGCGTTACGGAAGTAGAACTGGAAGGAAAATTGATTGACCTTAAAACAGGCAAAACGCTTTGGGAAGGTACAGGTCGTTTTGCTGAAGGATCTACACATAGTAATGATGGCGCTTTAGTTGCATTAGTTAAAGCAGCAATTAGTCAAGTGATAGATACAACAAAAGATAAAGGCTATGAGGTTTCAGCTTCTGCAATGAGTTCTTTGGTTCATTTAGGAAGAAATGGTGGATTATTAATTGGTCCTCGCCATCCTTCATATGGAAAACAAGAAGTTAAAAAATAGTCGATTATATAAGCTCTTAATGTATTAAGAGCTTATATTGACTTAGTCTAATTAAGTTAATGTTTGTTATTTTTTATGTGTACTATTGCATAACATGTCAATATCTTTTAGAATTCTAGCGTTTGTCCTCTAATTAATTTAGATTTTGGGCTTTATAAATTTCAGTCTTCTGCTTAGCAGTCGATTTCAGAGTAAAACTTACAAGAAGGAATAATACTATTAAACCTGTAAAACGTGTTCAGTCAAATCGCACACATCGTCTTAATGATGAAATTCGTGGCGTAAAGGAAGTTCGCCTAACTGATGAAAATGGCGAACAAGTCGGTATCGTATCAATTCAAGATGCTTTGGCGAGAGCGGACGAAGCCGAATTAGATTTAGTTGAAATCAGCCCTAATGCGGAACCGCCGGTTTGTCGTATTATGAACTACGGTAAGTTCATCTATGAAAAAGAAAAAGCTGCAAAAGAGCAGAAGAAAAAGCAAAAAGTCGTACAAGTGAAGGAAATTAAATTCCGTCCGGCTACAGACGATGGTGATTACCAAATTAAATTACGCAGTATTTTACGTTTCTTAGAAGACGGCGATAAAGTTAAAATTACCGTTCGTTTCCGTGGACGGGAAATGGCTCATCAGAATATCGGTTTAGACGTTTTAGAACGCGTTAAAACAGATACAGCTGAAGTTGCAGTAGTTGAATCTGCACCGGGCAAACTCGAAGGTCGTCAAGCGGTAATGGTTATTGCACCGAAGAAAAAATAATTTATACTTGCATAAAACGGACGGATCCTATACAATCCGTCCGTTTTCTCTTTTGTAAAAAAGAGAGACAAAAGCAATCAACAGGCACATTTCGCAGCCTGATTTGCTTTTTAAGCTGAAAAGCTTATGAGCGGTAATGCTCTTTCGAGATAATTAGTGCTTTCCAAGTAAAATACGATTAGCGATAATCGCATTTTTCGCCTGATTATTGTGTATTATGTAAAACAATGCGGAGTTTATAAAACAATGCCTAAAATTAAAACAGTACGTGGTGCTGCTAAGCGTTTCAAAAAAACAGCTTCAGGCGGTTTCAAACGTAAACAATCTCACTTACGTCATATTTTGACTAAAAAGACAACTAAGCGTAAACGTCATTTGCGTCATAAATCAATGGTTGCAAAAGCAGACCAAGTTTTAGTCGTAGCGTGCTTGCCATACGCATAAGCACAAGTCGTACGAATTAGTTCAATTTAGTTATTAATATACATAGGAGATTAAATAATGGCTCGTGTAAAACGTGGTGTTATTGCAAGAGCACGCCATAAGAAAGTTCTTAAGGCTGCTAAAGGTTATTATGGTGCACGTTCACGTGTGTATCGTGTTGCATTCCAAGCGGTGATCAAAGCCGGTCAATATGCTTACCGTGACCGTCGTCAACGTAAACGTCAATTCCGTCAATTATGGATTGCTCGTATCAATGCAGCAGCCCGTCAAAACGGTTTATCATACAGCAAATTTATCAACGGCTTGAAAAAAGCGTCTGTTGAAATCGATCGTAAGATCCTTGCTGACATTGCAGTATTCGATAAAGTTGCATTTGCTGCTTTAGTTGAAAAAGCAAAATCTGCACTTTAATTCAAGGTGTTGAATAAAAATGGGAGCTAATGCTCCCTTTTTTATGCACTCAAAAAGAGTGCGGAATTGACCGCACTTTATCCATTAAATTGCCCAATGCCCCACATAGAACGCGACTAATGCAATTGCGATTAATACCGTGCCGATGTTCAGTTTGTTTATTTCACCGGAAACAATTCGGCCGATAACCAGTGCGGCAAAGCCAAGCATAATGCCGGTAACGATATTGGCAGTGAGTACGATAAATACTGCACAGATTAAACCGCTCATTGCTCCTATGAAGTCATCAAAGTTTAACTTGCTCACGTTGCTTAACATCAATAATCCCACATACATTAACGCCGGAGCGGTAGCGTAACCCGGTACTAAGAAGGCAAGCGGTTGGAAAAATAACATTAATAAGAAGCCGATACCTACGACAATTGCCGTGATGCCGGTTTTACCGCCCGCTGCCGTACCTGCTGCGGATTCAATATATACCGCTGCCGGAGCTGTGCCGAATAAACCGGAGAATAGGCTACTCACGGAATCGGATGTTAAAGCCTTACCGCCGTTGATAATTTGTCCGTCTTTGTCTAATAAATTCGCTTGACCGGCTACCGCGCGGATTGTGCCCGTAGCATCAAATACTGCCGTCATCACTAAGGCGAAAACCACTGGTAAAATAGCCGGTTGTAACGCCCCCATAATATCCAAACCTAAGAATAAAGATTGTTCTCCAAAGGTCGGCATTTTAAATATTTCACCGCCGAATGTAACGTTTGGATCGAAAATCAATCCCACAATAGTGATAGCGATGATTACCCATAAAATCGCTCCTTTTACGCGGAGTTTTTCTAAACCGATAATCGCCGCCAAACCTAATAATGAAGCCATTACAGGGAATGATGTGAATTCGCCGAGTTTTACCGGTAAACCGTTTTGATTGCCTACAACCAGTCCTACGCCGTTGGCGGCAATCAGCAGCAGGAACAAACCGATACCGATACCTGCACCGATAGCGATACTTTCCGGTAAATTACGCAAAATCCACGCACGAATACCCGTGGCAGAAATCAGTGTGAATACCACACCCATTAAGAATACTGCACCCAGTGCCACCGGAATACTCACTTGCTGACCTAATACCAAGCTGAAAGCGGTAAATGCGGTGAGTGAAATAGCACAGCCGATAGCCATTGGGGCATTTGCCCAAAAACCGATAAGAATTGAGCCTAAACCACTTACCAAGCAAGTGGCGATAAAGACCGATTCCGGCGGAAAACCAGCCGCACCAAGCATATTCGGCACAACGATAACGGAGTAGACCATTGCTAGGAAAGTGGTGAGACCCGCAATAATTTCCTGACGAACGCTGGAACCGCGTTTGGTCAGTTCAAAGGTTTTTTCCAAACCTGAAGTTTGTGTTGTCATAAAATTGTCCTTGAATGAGAAATGACGAAAAAAGCTCTCTTAATTAAAAGAGAGCTTGAATTTGATTATTTTGCAATACGTTTATATTTGATACGGTGCGGTTGCACTGCATCTGCACCAAAGGTTTTCTTTTTCCATTCTTCGTAGTCAGAGAAGTTACCTTCGTAGAAGGTGACTTTGCCTTCATCACCGTAGTCTAAAATATGGGTGGCGATACGGTCTAAGAACCAGCGGTCATGAGAAATCACCATCGCACAGCCGGGGAATTCCAAGATTGCATTTTCCAATGCACGCAAGGTTTCAACATCCAAGTCATTGGTCGGTTCATCAAGTAACAACACATTGCCGCCACGTTGTAACAGTTTTGCCAAATGTAAACGTCCACGCTCACCGCCGGATAATTCGCCCACGCGTTTTTGTTGATCCACGCCTTTGAAATTGAAACGACCTACATAAGCACGGCTTGGAATTTCAAAATTGCCGATGGTCAAAATATCTTGACCGTTGGAGACTTCTTCCCACACGGTTTTCTTATCATCCATTGCGTCACGGAATTGATCCACAGAAGCCAGTACCACGGTTTCACCTAAGGTCACAGAACCGTTATCCGGCTGTTCTTGACCTGAAAGTATCCGGAATAGGGTAGATTTACCCGCACCGTTAGGTCCGATAATGCCCACAATCGCCCCTTTCGGAATACTGAAAGAAAGATCGTCGATTAAGGTACGTTCGCCGTAGGATTTGGTAAGATGTTGCACTTCCAACACCTTATCGCCCAAACGTGGACCGGGTGGAATAAACAACTCATTGGTTTCGTTACGTTTTTGATATTCGCCGGAATTAAGTTCGTCAAAGCGGGCCATACGAGCCTTACTTTTCGCTTGACGACCTTTTGGATTTTGACGTACCCATTCCAATTCTTTTTCAATGGATTTTTGACGAGCAGATTCTTGAGCCTGTTCTTGAGCCAAGCGTTTTTCTTTTTGTTCCAGCCAAGAGGAATAATTGCCTTCCCAAGGAATACCTTCACCGCGGTCAAGTTCTAAGATCCAACCGGCTACATTATCTAAGAAGTAACGGTCGTGGGTAATCGCCACTACTGTGCCTTCGTAGTCATGTAAGAAACGCTCTAACCACGCTACGGATTCTGCATCTAAGTGGTTAGTCGGTTCATCTAATAACAGCATATCAGGTTTTTCCAGTAACAAACGGCATAATGCTACACGGCGACGTTCACCACCGGATAAATGTTCGATTTTGGCATCCCAATCCGGCAAACGCAACGCATCTGCGGCACGTTCTAGTTGATTTTGCAGATTATGACCGTCGTGTGCTTGAATAATCGCTTCAAGTTTAGCCTGTTCCGCTGCAAGTTTATCGAAATCCGCATCCGGATCAGCATATAACGCATACACTTCATTCAAGCGGGTTAAGGCGTTTTTTACTTCGCCGACGGCTTCTTCTACCGCTTCACGTACGGTTTGTTGCGGTTCGAGTTTCGGTTCTTGCGGCAAATAGCCGATTTTGATTCCCGGCTGCGGACGGGCTTCCCCTTCGATATCTTTATCGATTCCCGCCATAATGCGGAGCAGAGTGGATTTACCCGCACCGTTTAAACCGAGAACACCGATTTTGGCACCAGGGAAAAAGCTTAAAGAAATATCTTTAAGAATATGACGTTTCGGCGGTACAACCTTACCGACACGCTGCATCGTATAAACAAATTGTGTGGACATAGTAATTTTCCAATTTAGGGATAAAAAGTGCGGTTTATTTTACAAGTTTTTCAATTAAAAAAAAGACCCTCCATGAGGAGGGTAGGAAAGTAGTTTAGCTATTTTATAATATTTTTTATTTAGGAACTTTATGAATACCAAGTTTTTAACTTGTGCGGCAAGTTTACATAAATTTACATTTCTTTACAAGTCTTTTTTGCAAATCTTAATAATTTTTTAAGGTTTATCTGAATTTTTCTTTATGTTAGGATAATTACTCACAATTCAAAGAGTTAAAAGTATGAAAAAATCTTTACAATTTATCGGAATATTATTGTTATTTATTGTCAGTAAAGCGACGGCACATCCGCATGCATTTATTGAAATGAAAGCGGCTCCTTTAGTAAAAAATGAACAATTAGTCGGTTTTTCAATGCAATGGACATTGGACGAGGTAAGTTCATCTGAGATTCTTTATGATTTTATGCTGGTTGAAGATGATCAGAAAGCGAAACAGAAGATGTTTGATGAAATGATAAAAAATGTCGTGAATGAACATTATTTCAGTTATTTTTATGATGATAAAGGCCGTAAAATTAAATATACCTCAACGCCGCAAAATTACGGATTACGGGCGGTGCGGCAGCAAATCCAATATTACTTTGATTTTATGCTGACGAATCCGCAACCGCTTACAAAAGCGAAGTATATCTTGTCCACTTATGATCCTACTTATTATGTGTCGATGTATTATAATTTGCCGCCGGATCATAAGAAGACGCAAAGTGCGGTGGATTTTACCGCACTTCCGAGTCAATGCAAGGGAGAAGTAAGAATGCCGAATGTGGATAAAAAAACGCAAGACTATGCTGCTTCGTTAGATCAAACTCAGCGTGATGATGATCCGACATTGGGTGCTATTTTTGCTCAGGAAGTGATAATTTTATGCGATTAAACAGATGGTTTTCTCTGTTGCTGTTGGGCTTGTTAATTGCAGCAATATTTTATTTATTTCCTTTTTTATTTAAACAGGTCGTTGTATGGCAGCGTGAATTTAATCAGCTGATGTCCGGCTATTTGCACCAAATCAAACAAAATCCTACATCTGCGGGGACTTGGTTGATCGCGATCAGTTTTGCTTACGGTGTATTTCATTCTTTAGGCCCGGGACACGGTAAATTTATTATTGCCAGTTATCTTTCCACTCACCAATCAAAAATAAAAACCAGTATAATTTTGACTGTACTCTCATCATTCATGCAGGGTGTAGTGGCAGTAGCAGCGACATCTATTGTTGTCGTGGCATTAAATTTATCTTCGGCATATTTTAAATTAAGCGAGCTTTGGCTTGAGCGGTTTGCGTTCATTTTATTAATGTTGCTTGGATTTATTTGGGTCTTGCAAAGTGCAAAAAAATTTCTTAAAACTTACCGCACTTCAAAGCAAAAAACATCCCTACGTATCAAATCCATTCAAAGTATGGCGATAAGTCCGCATAATATGATGCTAAGTGCGGTCAGAAATCGGCAAGAAATTCATGATCACAGTGCTGGATGTGCTTGCGGACATCAACATATTCCGAACCAATCTCAATTGAATCAGGCGACGGATATTAAATCTCAACTGTTAGTTATTTTAAGTATTGGTATGCGACCATGTACGGGAGCTATTTTTATCCTATTTTTATCTTATATGTTGGATTTATTCGCCTGGGGAATTGTCGCTACCTTTGCTATGTCATTGGGGACGGGGATAACCTTATCGGCTTTTGCACTATTGGTGCAATATGCCCGCAAACTTGCGGTACGGGTAGGGCAGTGGTATTTATCACCACATCTGACAAAAAATTCTGATGTGATCATCAAATTGACGGTCGGTATTTTATTAATCATGTTTGCCGGCGGATTATTATACGGTAGCACTTTACCAAGTGTCGGCGGAGCAACATTATTTGGACGATAATTTATTATGATCGAAGGATTAGCCATTGTATTGGGCCCGATGTTTTTGGGTTATTTGATTAAAACCCGCAACGAAGGATTTTTATTAAATATTAATCGTATCGTCATGATTTTATTGTATATCATTCTTTTTGTGATGGGCGTATCTTTAGGGCAATTAGATGATTTGGCCACTACATTACCGAAAATTGCCACGACTGCATTCACTTTTAGCGTGATTATTCACGCATGCAATATCACCGGGTTAATGTGTTATGACAAAATGTACCCGCAACCATTAAAAGATCTGGGCACGGAAATGCCGCCTCGTTGGAAACTGATGTTAGATTCCCTCAAACTTTGTTCGATGGTTTTGTTGGGATTTATTGTGGGATTATTAGCAAAATCACATCTGTTATTGCCATTGGGAACCAGCACTTATGTATTGGTGACATTGATCTTTTTTGTCGGTATTCAATTACGTAATAACGGCATTTCATTGCATGAAGTCATGTTTAATAAGCGTGGAATTTATACCGCGGTTATTTTTATTATTACATCGTTAATAGGCGGTATTATTGCCGCATTGGTATTAAGTACACCGATTTCGCAAGGGCTCACCATTGCATCCGGTTTCGGCTGGTATTCTCTTTCCAGCGTGGTCTTGAATGATGCCTGGGGAGCCGTGTGGGGGAGTGTGGGATTTTTTAATGATCTCACCCGTGAAATTTTCAGCCTGTTTACCGTCCCGCTTTTTATGCATTACAATCGCTCGACAGCGGTCGGAATCACCGGTGCTACCGCATTAGATTGTACTTTGCCGATTATCCAGCGTGCGGGCGGAATGGAAGTTGTACCGCTGGCGATCAGTTTCGGTTTTATCATTAATATTGCCGCCCCGATTTTGTTGGTATTTTTCTCATCAATACCGTTGTAAATTCATTCAAAATCCACCGCACTTTCGATTAAAAAATATGAATAAAAGTGCGGTTGGTTTTATAACACTTTTATTTCATACCAAATTTTGTTACACTAGCGACAATTTTGGGGCTGATTCTGGATTCGACGGGATTAGCGAAGCCCAAGGTGCACGTCGAGGTGCGGTAGGCCTCGTAAATAAACCGCAAAAAAATAGTCGCAAACGACGAACAATACGCTTTAGCAGCTTAATAACCTGCTCTTAGCCTTCTCTCCCCAGCTTTCGCTCGTAAGACGGGGATCAAGAGGAGTCAAATTCAAACGAGATCGCGTGGATGCCTCCGCTTGAGGATCGAAACGTTAAATTGAATCAAGCTAGTTTACCTATCGCGTGTCTGTCCGCAGTGGGTAAATGAAATTAAAGACCAGACTAAACGTGTAGTGCTAAAGGTAGAGTAGTTTCGGACGCGGGTTCAACTCCCGCCAGCTCCACCAAATTGATAAATCAAACTAAATCAAATTAACCCACAAAGCCTTGTAGCATAACGCTTCAAGGCTTTTTTAATGCCTCAAATTGCCTCATACTAAATCATTCTAATACAAGATTTTAGTGATCTCGTTTGTGATCTCGTATAGAATAACCAAAATTTGAGATCACTAAAAACGCAATAAAGCCAATAATGGTAAGGATTGGCGTAATTTGTCACACCTAAAAACGAGATCACAAAAAACATTAGGGAGATAGTATGGCGAGAAAATCAAAGACTTTAAAAAATACGCAAGTAGATAATGCTAAAGCACAGAATAAAACCTATAGACTTTCTGACGGTGACGGACTTTATTTAACTGTACGCTCTACAGGGGCTAAAAACTGGACATTTAACTATAAAAAACCTTTTTCAGAGAAAGACAAGGACAGCCGAACAAATATCACTATCGGCAATTATCCCGATTTAAAACTAGCACAGGCAAGGGAAATAGCAAGGGAATATAACGCCTTGCTTGCTCAAGATATTGACCCGAAACAGCACAGAGAACAACAAGAACAGGACAAAATCACCGCTTTGAATTCTACTTTTGGCAAGATTGCCGGATTATGGTTTAACGACCGTAAACAAAGGGCAAATTTCAGCGAAAGCACCGCTAAAGATGTATGGCGGTTATTTGAGCGGTATTTATTCCCTGCCTTTGAAAATATGCCTATCAGCGAGATGACGGCAAGCCAAGCGATTAAAGCATTAAAGCCGATTGAAGCAAGGGGTAATTTAGAAACCCTTAAACGTACTATTCAAAAGCTCAATGAAGTGATGATATTTGCCCAACATCACGATTTTATTATTGATAACCGCATGAGTGCATTAAGAATGGCATTTGATAAACCACAAGCCAAGCATTTTAAAACAATCAGACCCGAAGAATTAGGGGAATTTTTAACCGTACTTTCTCATGCTCAAATTCACCCACAAACACGGCTTTTAATTCAATGGCAATTACTCACGATGACACGCCCAAACGAAGCGGCAACTGCTAAATTTTGTGATATAGACGAACAAGCAAGAACATGGACAATCTACATTAAGAAAGGTATTAAAGAGAACGACACCGGCAGGAAGCATATAATCACCTTATCACGCCAAGCGTTAGCCGTATTACAGGATATTAAGAAAATAAATTACGGTAGAGAGTATTTATTTCCGAGTATCAAAAACCCTAGTACGCATTGCAACACACAAACTGCTAACGCAGCTATTAAAAGGATGGGCTACCATGGAAAATTAGTAGCTCATGGATTACGGGCCATTGCAAGCACCGCATTAAATGAACAGGGCTTTAATAAAGACTGGATCGAAGTGGCTTTATCTCACATGGATACGGATAAAATTAGAGAAAGTTATAATCACGCACTGTATTTAGAACAACGCTTTAAAATGCTTCAATGGTGGGGTGATTATGTAGAGCAATCCGCAGAAAATACTTTACCACACTTTCATTTAAAAATTGTAAACGGCTAACATATTCCACCAACAAGCCTTGTATTTTGTTTAGGTACGCTCAAATTTGAGCATACCGCCGGTACAAATACAGGGCTTTTTTTCGCCTAAAATTTACTTTTTAAAAAATAAAAAAATTTCATTTCACTTTTTCACTTTTTCACTTTTTTGAGCTGCTACCACTATTTTTTTCTTTAAGGATGACAGAAAAATATAAAGTAGTAATAAATAATATAAAGGGGTTTTGGTGTACTGGTTAAATAGACAGTTAAAAAGGCTTTTAAAGTATTATTGATTGCGTTAAACTAACGCACAGTAAAGCAGATTAAATCATTCAGGGGACTATATGTTTAATGAATTAAAGACCGCACAGGCTACAGCCTATTTGCTACATAAAGCCGGTGGCACAATGCATTATTTAAAAATGATGAAGCTATTATATTTCGCTGATCGGCTATCGTGGCAAAAACGTGATTATTCAATCACTGGCGATAGTTATTACTCATTGCCTTATGGACCGGTATTAAGCAACACATTAAATTTATTACGTGATGAAACCATGAACCGCTTGCCGACAGTATGGAATGAGTGGATCGCAGATAGAGAGGAACATAGAATCAGCATTAAAAAAACTATTGATTGGTCTGATGAATATGCTTTAGATAACTTGTCTGACAGTGATGAAAAAATACTAGATGAAACTTTTTTAAAGTACGGACATTTAGACCGCTTCCAACTGGTAGAGCTTACGCACGACCCTAAAATAGTTCCGGAGTGGAAAGATCCTAAAGGCGGTGCAATTCCTATCAAGCTATCTTCATTACTTGCCCACCTTGACAGAAGCAAAGAGCAAATAAAATCTATACTGGCAGATATAGAAGAGCAAAAACATATCGACAGGCTTTTTAAAGGGCTTTAATTATGATAAGCGATTTTTACGCAATGCAATTAATCAAAATGCTTGCTTAGATATTTTTAACCTTTAACTAATAACTGAATAAATACGGCTAGGATTGGACTAATTACCCGAACCGAAAGGCAGTAACCCTATTTACTGCTTGCCGTATTTCAACAAATAGGGCAACGTATAGGGGCGTTTTTATGATTCAACTTAGCGGAAAATATATAACTAATTTAGGTCAAATATTTAATAAAAATACAGATGGCTTTTCAGATAAAGAATTTATACATATGTTTATTGATAATTTAGATGATACTATTGACTGGCTAGAAAATGGAGTAACTGAAAGTAAGTGGAATGCATTGTACGAAGCACTAGATATTATTTTAAAAGATTGTAAAGATAAAAGAAGCCCCCCTGAGGTATTTAAAGCTATAGGATATTTACAAAATAGCTTAATGCATATAGGATTTTTATTACATCATGGACAAATGTTAGCAAGAAATTATAAATCTCTAGTAGCTAAACAAAACCGAGATAAGCAAGACAGAACAGACCCAAAACAACAAGAAGCCATAGCCGAAGCAAAAAGAATATGGGATAGAAACCCTAACTTATCACTTGATAAAGTGGCACAGCACATTATTAATGAAGAAATAGCATACAAAGAATTATCAACCGTTAAAAAATGGATAGCACCATACAACCCAAAACGAAAAACCAAAAAAGAAACTCAAGATAACGCACTGTAAAAGGTGCGTTTTTTATTGCCTAGAATATTCCACCAACAGTTAAATAAACGAGCTAACAGTTAAATCAATTACGCAACTGTTAGACTGTATAGATTTACATTTCACACCGTTTTATATTTCCCACTAACAGCAAAACGCAAAAAGCGTTAGCTTGATAAATCACTATTAACTACAAGGGGAAATTATGACAACTACCACCACAGCTGAGACACTGGCACAAAATCAACCTATTGAGAAGTTTTACAGCGTAACCGAGCTAACCGCCCTTGGTATTGGCTCACGTTCTAAAATCGATCGCTTAGTTAAAAATGGCACATTAAAGCGTTATAAAATCGGTAATTCCAGCCGGTTTAAAGCGAGTGACATTCAAGCCTATATCAACGCATAAGGGGGCTTTTCTATGAATATCGATACGGAACAACAACCAATTTACAAACCAACGCTTACAGGCGTTTTAGAGGATCTATTCGAGCTACAGAAATTTATTTATCCCATTCTTGAGGGGCGTTTACCGAAAGTGCGTGGCATTACTCCATCAACAGCACAAAGAGAAATGAACTACATCGAAGTTCTAGACTTTATTAGCGACAGAATAATGCTTTTAGAATTGGACTTAAGCAAAATTCAAGAAAAACTAACCGCACTTTTAACAGAGTCTAACAATGATTAAACAAAAATGTACAGATTTAAACACCGAACAAACATTAAGCGAAGTTTTGCCGGTGGAACAAGTGAAGCATTAAAGGGGGAACTATGAAACAGAATTCAATTAAAGAGCCTATAAAATTTCAAGTATTTATTTCAATGGTAAATCTGAAAGAAAGGAAAGTGAACAAAATTGATTTAGGTATTTTCCGAGATAGAGAAACCGCACGGGAAGCAGCAACGGATTATATTAATAATCTTTCAAAAGGTGACTGGCAATTTCATTCTTTTAAATTTGTTCAAAGGGAAATGAATAAAAAAATGTTCGATATTTTTAACAAAGAACAGGAAAAAAAAGGATTGCCGAAATTAAAAAATCGAAATATCCCACTTGAATTTGAAACGATTATCAAGGGGGAATAATGGAACTCACACCAAAACAAGATAATTTTTGCTTGAAGTATGTAGAAACAGGGAACGCAAGCGAAGCATACCGACAAGCCTATAACGCTGAAAATATGAAGTCGGAAACCGTGAACCGTAAAGCGAGTGAATTGTTAGAAAACGGCAAGATTACGGCACGGATTGACGAACTTCAAGCCGAACATAGAGAACGGCACAAATTAACCGTGGATGACTTGCTTCATGAATTGGAAACGGCACGCAAACAAGCGTTAGAGCTAAATCAATGTAGTGTAGCTGTTTCCGCAACAATGGGGAAAGCTAAATTATTAGGCTTAGATAAACAAAAGGTAGAAGTCGAAGAAATTAATAAGGCGGACTTTCCTACAGAAATAAGGCTCGTAGCCCCTGATTTTGAAGACTGGAGCGAAGCAGCAAAAGAAATGTTCAAGAGGGGGAAGGATAATGCCAAATGTTGACATAAAAGGGGAAAAATGAACAGCAGACACGCAAAAGAAACTTTGCTCAATGAAGCTATAAATCACTATGAAAAATCCGCTCAAATATACGTATTTATGAGCCTATGGAGCGATAACGAACCATATTCAATAGATGATGTAGTTATTCTATTAAAAGAGCGTATCGAGCGATTAGAGCGATATTTCGATGAATATCCAAATAGTGAAATGGCATTGGCTGAATTAAGCATTAGCCGTAGAAAGTTAAAAATAATGAGTAAACGACAACAGATTTTAAACGAATTAGGACAAGTACAATGAACACAAACATCACAGAAACCACTTCAAGCACTGGCGGATTATTTCCGCTTGTTGGCGGAGTAAATAATTTATTGCCGGTACAAGAAAAGCACCTTAACGGGGTGAAGTCCTATCACATCAACGCAAGAGATTTACACCACTTTTTAGAAAGTAAGCGTGATTTTTCAAACTGGATTAAAGACCGCATTGAGAAATACGGCTTTAAAGTGAAAGCAGATTATTACATTGTTCAAACTTTGAGCTCAACAAAATTGGCGACCTCAAATGTCCAACAATCCGCCAAGGCACGCAAGCAAAAACAAATTGATTACATTATTACGCTATCAATGGCTAAAGAATTGGCGATGGTGGAACGCAACGAACAAGGCAAATTAGCACGCCAATATTTTATTAAATGCGAAAATCGACTTGCTGAAATTGCACCGAAAGAGACCGCACTTTTACGCTATGAATGGGCCGAGTTACGGCAATCAAGCAAAACACCGTTCAAAGCAATGAATAACGCACTAGAGCGAATGCGACACCGCCAAGGCAAGCAGACCAAAGCACACCACTACACCAACGAAGCCAATTTAATTAACAGCCTTGTATTGGGTATGAGTGCTAAGCAATGGCGAACTGCCCACCAAATAGCACCGCAAACGGATTTACGCCAAACACTCACCGCTGAACAGTTGGCAATGACGGAATATTTAGAACGAGCCAATGAAATATTACTGGATAGCGATATAAGCGACTATGGCGAACGCAGAGCCAAACTTACGGCAATGTTAAACAATCGCTTTTTAACGGCACATTGAGCGAATTAAGGAGTGAATATGAGCAATATAGAACTAGATTACAGTCACAGCCTAGCCAATATGGAGCGCACACCGGCAACAGCTTACTTATTAGCGGTATTAGGGGAAATTTCAGAACTTACTACATTTAACCAAGTGCGGATTTTTAACGGCAGAAATGCAATTAACGACCTTGAACGCTTGAATAATTTTGAACTGGTGCGAGTACGGAAACCGAAAGCCAATGGGAAAACACATTACACCGCCTATAGAGTGGCGAATAAAAAACAATGTGAAACGCTAATTAAACTTTATCAGCTCAAAGCCAAACAGAAAGGCTATCCGTTGATGACGAAAAGTCAAATTAGCATTGCATTAAGTCGATTTAATGACAAATACGACCCGTTGAAAGTGGCAGACGGTGAATACATTGTACGCAAACCGCCTAGACCGTCCACCATTCAGGCATAAAAAGAGGCTTAGCAGAAACTTAGAAACCGTTAAGCCTACAACAAACACAATTAAAGAGAATTAAATTCTATGAATAAGATTAATATAAATCAATATTTATCATTAAAATTTTTCGCATTAAACCACTTTACAAAGTGCGGTCAATTTTCGTATAGTTTGCCCGTAGTCGCAAAATCGACTACCGAGCCTCGAAACTCGAATAATTTACATACGGCGAACAGTAGCACGCCTTTATTGAATCGTGCTTTTTTTGTTCGTAACGCACACACACCGAAAAACCGCAACCCGTCCAATTTTGGATTGGTTGACGAGTTCAAAGAATTTAACAAGCCCACATTTGAGCCGGTTAAATTTTTCTCAATGGTAGCGTGTAGCGGGAAAGGTTTCGCCCTTTGCTGTTTACCGTATGTGACAGTTTTCGAGCCCGTTACACGTTACCGCCCTAAAGCCTCGAAACTTCAAGCGGTAACTTCCGACAATTTACATACGGAGTTATCAGCCATGATTTACTTATTCCTTTGCTGCAACCGCAACGCAGCGACTTATCAAGAAGATGTATTGCTTATTCAAGGCAATGACAATCAAACCGAAAGCGATGTAATCCGCACCTTAACCGCAGAACACCGCTATTACTTAACCCTTGCCCGTTATTCAAATAACGACCTTACCGCAGCCCGCAACAAATTAGCACGTCTTGCGAACCGTATTAAAAATTATGCTTATCAACTTTCTGAAAATTGTTTATCTGTTAAGGGAGTGTTAAATGTGTAACCTCACCCCTGTTCAAAATCACAGCTTGCGAAATGCCGTTGATGTGGGTAGTATTATCAACACTACAACAAAATATGCGGTAACCGCACCCGATAGACAAGCGGTATTTTTTTATCCAAATTCTACAAATCCAATCACTAAGGCGTGGGGATTTTCCCTATACCTTTCATTAGCCGAATTTGTAGCAAGGGCGATAGGCAGAAATAAGCCGAGCAATCGGACGAATAACGCCAGCCGTTCATATTTTGCGGTAGTTGAACCCTTGCTACACCCTTACGGGCGAGCAAATCTATTTACTAAACAAAATATGAGACTTTTCACTATGAAAACTACCCCAAAACCCACCGCACTAGCGGCATTTTCTATTGTGTTCAATTCAACCAAAGGAGGGAAATGCTATGCGTAATCCAAACCCTTACATTTTAGACGACCAAGCCCAAGCCAATTTGAAAAACGGTATTAATTCAATATGGCAAGCCCACGCCATTATTGAGCTTATTTCTAAATCGGCACAAGTTGATGATAACTGCACGCTGATTTCCGCTTTAAATGGTGTGCTTGAATTAATGAGCAACGGCTTAAATGATTTGGCAGAGGTGTAACAATGGCTAATTCAACTCTGTTTACTCAATTACCTTATCAAGTGGAATTATTAAATCAAGCCGGTGAAATTGTCCGGGTAGAACATTTTCGCACGCATAACAATGTATGCGAATTTTTGAAAGATTTACGAGAAAACCATTCCGGCAAATATTACCGAGCAAATGTAAGCAATCCAAACGGATTAGGGGGAGATGATGATTAATATGACAGAACTGCTAAACCGACAAGGGCAGTTATTACAAACCGAAATCACATATATAGCAGAACAGGAATAAGGGGGCAAGCAATGAAACCGACTAACCCGAAAGAAGCATTAAACCAGTGGAAAGCAAACCACAAAGCAAGCACCGGCAATGTACCTAAAACGGAAGCGAAAATTACTCAAAATACGCAAAAACCACCTTACTTTACGCAATTAGATTATCGATTTTTCAAAGTGCAGTATGAAAATTGGAATGTAAGAGCGGAAAACCTACACCACGTTAAGCAACTGGGCAAAGAATGCGACACCTTAGCCGACACGCTGAAAAAGGGGCTTGTAATGCTCAAAGAGCTGAACCGCTTACAACCTAAGCAAAGTATCAGCCAAGAGCAGAAAGACGACTACAACGCCATAACGCATGCTTTACGCTATCTTTCAGCCAAGTTCGACAAGCTAGGGGAAAACGCAAAGCAAGCCAAGGCGATAAAAACGGAAGCGATAGCGGAAAACCGCTAACGTTAATTAATCTTGTTGGTGGATTAATTGGAGTCCACAAAAACAAACACAGGGGCTTAATTATTATGAATGGACAACAAAAACAGCCGTTACAGTATCGAGTAACTGGTATAGATAGAACACATAGACCGCACATACTGGCAACGGTAACGAATTATAACGAAGCGATAACCAAAGCAAGCAAAGCTGATAAAGCTATTTATCTTGAAATTCGTATTACTAAAATTTCAGATTGAACTTAATTAAAATCGTTGGTGGAACAATGAATAAAAAACTGAAAAACGCACCGCACTTTAAAGCACAAGCGGAAAAAGTGAGCAACTTTTCTGACTGGTTTATTTTTGTAGGTGATGAAGCCTTTCAAGGCTATGACAAGAGCAACGGCACGGACTATTTAAACTTAATGGATCACGTGTTTAAAATTCCAAATAATAAACGCACACCACCGGTTATTTTAGGGAATAAGCAACTGACAGAGCTTCAAGGCTTACAAATAGCACCGACTGAACAACGTTACATTAAGCTATTTCAAATCGGAGCATTAAGCGAGAGCCAAAAAACCGCTATTTGCTTAAACCTTGCTCAATATACCGCAGTCACAAAATGCGAGCTATACGACCGCACAGGGGGATTTATTGAAAGCCTAGGTGATTATATTGAACGAGTGCGAACCGGCGACACCGCAGCGGAAATTGTAGCGGAAACGGTAGGAAATGGGCTACAAGTCACATTAACCGCTGATGAAATGAGAAATGCACCGGTAAATAAAATCACGGCTTACTTTTTGCAGTGGTTAAGCACACAACCAATTAACAATAAATTAGCCTATCACGCTTTACATAATCGTCTTTATTGCTTTAATGGTAAGACATGGGATTATTTACCCGACACACACGCACACAGACTAATAAAAGACTTTTTCAATGCTTACGGCGTAGGGCATTCAATGCAGAAAGTGAAAAATATCTGTGAGTACTTGTCTGTAGAATTGCCGTTTTTCGGTGAAACCGCACCGCACTTTTTAGCATTTAATAATGGCGTATTGAATAAAGATACTTTGGAATTTTTACCGCATAACCCTGATTATTGGCTGATTGGCTTTAATGAATGCGACTATAGCGATAATCCACCACCTACACCGCATTTTGATAAATGGCTAGACTTTATCAGCAGCGGCAACGAGCAACGCAAACTAGGCTTTTTAGCAGGGCTTTATATGATATTGTTTAACCGTAACGATTGGCAATTAACACTTGAATTAATCGGCGAAGCCGGGGGCGGCAAATCGGTATTTCTTGAAGTGGGGAAAATGTTAGCCGGTAGCAACAATAGCGAACCTATATCACTCAAAGCCCTGAATGATGAACGGCAAATTGTCAAAATTCTGAATAAGAGCTTTATTTATTCCAGTGATGAAAGCAAATACATTGGAGATAGCTCAATTTTCAAAAAGCTATCAAGCGGTGAAGCCGTAGACTTTAACCCGAAAAATAAACCGGCTTTTAGCGTCGCGGTGAAAGCAATTTTTGCTCTTGCCAGTAACACCCTACCGATTTATAAAAATGATGGTGGCGGAATGGATAGGCGTAGAGTAATATTCCCCTTTTATAGGGCCGTAACGCCGGAACAGCGTGATCCGCAATTAATCAGCAAACTACAAGGCGAATTAGCCGGAATAGTGCGGAAAATAATAACTACGTTTCCTATTGCAGACGGAGCAAAATTGGCACTTTACGAACAACAGCGAAATGATGAAGTATTGAAATTAAAACGGGATAATGACCACATATTGGATTTTATTCAAGCTTTCGAGCTACTAGACAGAGCAAGCAATAAAGGACTTGTATATGGCGGTTTAAATTCCGTTCCGACAAATCCGCTATTAATGCTTGATAAATTCTATTGGGCGTATTTGTTTTACTGTGAAGCTCACGGCATAGATGACCGCCAACGGCTGAAACCTAAATACCTGGAACAAGAATTAAAGCACGCATTCAAATCAGCCGGATATAGCATTAATTTTCATATAAACACCTTAGGGGGTAGGCAGCGACATACGAACGCTATTTACAAAGACAAGGAGGGCACTTATAAACAATGGACTAATTAATAAAAACACGCCGCCAACGGTTTATTAAATCACCAACAACGCCCAAGCGATAGTGATATTGTAAGGGCGTTTTCTGTTGTACATATTCATCAAATTGAGTTATTTAAATAGACAAAATTTAAAAAAACGTTCTGATACTATAAAACTTTATCATTTAAAATTTGCTATTTGTAATCATATTTGATATAGAGAAAACAGATGAACAACAGCACCAACACACCGAAAGATGAAGAAAAAATGCTAACCTTTCATCAACTGGCAGGCTTTAAAAAATGGTTTAAATCCCTGAAAGATTTAGCCGCCAAAGAAGCGATTTTGAAACGCATAGAACAAGCCGAGAACGGAGCAAATTTCGGCGATCATAAAAGCGTTGGTGGTGGCGTTTATGAAAATACGGATATTTATTGGTAAGGGATATCGAGCCTATTTTAGCCAACAAAACGGCATTACTTACTGGCTGCTTTGTGGTGGTGATAAATCCACACAGCAAGACGATATAAAAAAGGCAAAGGCAACATGGAAATTACTCAAACCAACGCTTAAATAATTACACCGCTTCACCTCAGGGCAATTTATGGAGATGAAAAAATGGGTAAAAAAATCATCGTGGACGGCATTGAGCTAGACGAAGACGATCTACAAGTTAGCCGCTTTGATGTGGCGGAATATCTAGCTGAAGATGAGGAATTGACCGGGCTTTATTTAAAAAACGCCTTAGAAACCGCAGACCAAGCGGAAATTTTACGAGCCTTTAAAACCGTGGCAAGAGCGAAAGGCATAGCACAGACGGCAGAGAAAGCCGGAATGGCGAGGGAAAATCTTTACCGTGCTTTATCCGGCAAAACCGAACCAAAATTCAGCACAATGCAACGAATAGCAACGGCTTTAGGCTATGAACTATCATTTAGTCTTAAACCAATTCTACCACAAACCGCCAACACCTAATCATACCTGATATAACAGCCCCGAACCAGCGGGGCATTTTTTCACTATCATTCAGCCAGTGGCGGACACTCCAAACTAGCCGGTAAAGTAAATTAGTGCTTTAGGCTATGGTCACAATTAAAAAGGTACTCCTGAGGGGGCTTTCCACTGGGTTGCGGGCACGCGGTTTTCGGCAGATTTTTGGGGTTTAGGGTCATCATCATCTTGCTATTTTTTTAAATGATTTAGCAGATATTAAAACATCCTTATAACCATTAATATATAAGAAAATGATTAAAGAATATACTAAAAATCACCTGTTACAGAGCTAAAACCGCCAGAAAGTGAAAAAAAAGTGAAAAACTAAAAATTCATTTCACTTTTTCACTATTATTTATAAATCAAATAGTTATATGCTGTTTTAAGCGGATTTGAGTGAAAAAAAAGTGAAATGAAAAATCATCACTATTTTAAGTAAAATCATATAGTTAAGCACTAAAAAAGTGAAAGAGTGAAAAAGTGAAATAAAATTTTTTCACTTTTTGTTTTTATTTATTGTGTACCTGAAAAATTGATAACTAAAAGGAATATAAAGCCCAGTTTTAAAAAAAAGGTGTAGCCATGACAACAACACCTTTTAAATGGTAGTAGATGATGAACCCACAGAAAAGAACCGGAATAAATAACCGCTATCAAACCGTAAATTAAAGGCTAGAAATTAGCCTTAAAATAGATGACTTTTGATTTTAGTGATCTCGTTTGTGATCTCGTGGCAATATCCAATTTATAAAACCTAGCATTAGCAAGGCTTCAAGATGTACAATTCAACTCCCGCCAGCTAATGCTTCAGATTGCTTCATATTAAGTCATTCTAACTCAAGATTTTAGTAGTAGATGTAGTAGATAAGGCTAAACCACAAGATAAACCCTATAGGCTAGCAGACGGTAACAGGCTTTTCTTATTAGTTAAGCCTACAGGCGTTAAAACATGGCAATTCAACTATAAAAAACCGTTTCAAGATACGAGCAAAGACAATCGAACTTCAAATTACATTATTTAAATAGACAAAATTTAAAAAAAATGCTTAACTAACGCAAATTTTAAAAATTGCGTTGGTGGATTAAATGAAGATAGCAACCCCGAAACCTATATCGGATTTAATGAAATTACTTTCCGACATCCCCCTTGAAAATCTTTCATTATTGGGACAATTTCAAGCTACAGATGAAAAAGGGCGGTATTTACACTGGGATAAATTTAGACGGATTTATAAAAATCCTGAATTAAGTTGGCTTGCTACAAAAATAAGCCGTAAATCATTAATGAATACTATTGTTATTGGTGATATTCATTTTTCTTATTGCGTCCCTAATTCTCTACAATCATTGCTTCACTATGTAGATAAAAACAGCGGTGGTAATGTGGGAACGGATAATTTGAGCGGACTAGGCAAAGTAGAGCAGCAGCGTTTTTTAATAAAATCTCTTATTATGGAAGAAGCAATTACTTCAGCACAATTAGAAGGAGCGGCAACGACAAGGAAAGACGCTAAAGCAATGCTGGAAACTGAACGAAAGCCAAGAACAAAAGACGAGATGATGATTTTAAATAATTATCTTTTAATGAAAGAAGCGATAGCATTAAGAAATACGCCTATTACACCTGAAATCATTCTGAAAATGCACCGTATAGCAACCCACAACGCAATAGAAAATAATGCAGTAAGCGGTGAATTTAGGCAGAGTGACGATGTATTTATAGCAGACTATGACGGCAATATTTTACATAGTCCACCAGCACATAATCAGCTTAATAAATTAATGCAATCATTTTGTGATTTTGCCAATACGGAGCACAATGGCGAACAGGTGTTATTTATTCACCCCGTGATCAAAGCGATTATTTTACATTTCCTTATGGGTTATATTCACCCTTTCGGGGATGGCAACGGGCGAACGGCGAGAGCTTTGTTTTATTGGTTTATGCTAAAAAATGGCTATTGGTTATTTGAGTATATTTCAATTAGTCGACTGTTAAAGAACGCACCCGCAAAATATGCTAAGGCTTACATTTATACAGAAACAGATGAGCTTGATATGACTTATTTTATTTACTATCAAGCAGAGATCATGAAAAGGGCGATTAATGATTTAAATCTTTATGTGAACGACAAGCAAGCGAGATTTAAAGAATTTTTATCTATTATTGCGCAATATGCCGAAACAGTTACACCAAAATTAAACTATAGACAAATTCAAATATTACAGAAAGCAGTTAAAGAAAGCGGCCATATATTCACGGCAAAAGAAATTAGCAACGAGTACGGTATAGCGGAAAATACCGCACGGAAAGATTTAAACGCTTTGCTTGAATTAGGTTTACTGGGGCGATTTAAAACAGGGCAAACAGTAAGCTACATTTCACCAAATGACCTAATAGAACGATTGAAGTAGTAAGTTGAAACAATTAACCTTATAGAACAACTGCCCGCCGTAACAAGTGGGCTTTTTGTTATTCAAAATTAACCATGGTTATGATGACCGTAACTAAAAAAGCTACTCCCGGGACAGGGACTCTATTCCACGGGGTTATCACGCGTGGTTTTCGGCAGATTTTCACATTCCTATTTTTTAAGCTGAAACCATTCAAATCAGTTGTTCTCAAATAAAAGTGTCTGTAAAATAACCATTCTTTTTATATAACTATTATAAGGACACAACATATGATGAGATTTTTAGCGATGATTAGTCGGCAGCTGACTCGATTCACAGCACTGGTTATTATTTTAGCTACAATTATTGCCTTAATTGAACCTACAACCTTTTCTTGGGTGAAAGGTGATGTGCAGGTTGTCGTATTGGGCATTATTATGCTTAGCATGGGGATGACTTTGGGTAAAAAAGATTATCAAATCTTAGCACAACGCCCGTTAGATATTTTTATCGGTTCCATAGCACAATACACAATTATGTCGCTGTTAGCACTGGGTATTGCTCGCATGTTTGATTTGTCTTCAGGCTTAACATTGGGACTTGTGCTGGTGGGATCTTGTCCTGGCGGTGTATCTTCAAATATTATGAGTTATTTAGCCAAAGGCGATGTCGCATTTTCTGTGGGGATGACTACGGTATCCACTATTCTTGCACCGATTATGACACCGTTATGGATTATGCATTTGGTGGGAGAAACTATTGATATGGACGGTTGGGCAATGTTTAAATTTATGTTGCTCGTGACACTTTTACCGGTAGTGATTGGTTCCGTATTAAATATGCTGTTCCATAAAAAACATTGGTTTGAAGAAGTGCGGGCCGTAATGCCTAGCGTTGCCGTATTGGCTTTTGCCTGCATTGTGGGCGGTGTGGCCGCCGTGCATGGGCATCGTTTCCTGGAATCTGCATTAGTAATGATTTTAGCTATTGGTGCACATAATATTTGTGGTTATATTTTGGGCTATTATGCCGGTGCTATGGTTGGAATGAATGTAGGAAAAAAACGCACGATGGCAATTGAAGTCGGCGTGCAAAATGCCGGTCTTGCCACTGGTTTAAGTGCTAAATTCTTCCCGGCAAATGCTGAATCTGCTATTGCTTCGGCGGTAGCTTGTGTATGGCACTCCGTATCCGGAACCGTATTGGGTAATTTGTTTGCTTGGTGGGATAAACGTAAAACGACCAAGAATTTGGCGTAATTCCGTAAATAAAATAGAAAGACCCCGTTTATTTGTGAACGGGGTTTTGTTTTATCCTTTATAACCACAAAGGGATAAAGTGCGGTATAAAATGCGGGAGTTTTTAAATTGAGTATTGGATTTGATTGCCACATTATCGCCGTATAAACTGTCTAAAATTCGTTACATCACGTATTCGATAAACATTTTTCTAAAAAACTTAATGAAATCTATTATCATCTCTGATAGATTTACGTTTTTATTATAAAAAAATATTATTTAAAAAGGAGGTCTTAAATGAAAAAAGCATTTTCCGGTTTTGTCCTTGGTATTTTGGGATTGCTGCTCGCAGCCTGTGATAGCAATGATTCGGTACAAAATATATCGACTAACCCGTCAGCAAATCATCAAACTTTAACCGTGGTGACACCATGGGAAATTACTTCTGCAGATCCGAGTAAATCCGGTTATATTTTTCAACGCTTACAATTAGCGGAAACTTTAGTGGATAGCGATAGCTCGGGAAAAATTATCCCCGCATTGGCGGAAAGCTGGAGTCATAATGCACAGTTGGATACGTGGACGTTTGTGTTACGTAATGTGAAATTCCATGACAATTCATCGTTGACGGCGGAAGATGTGGTAAAAAGTTTGCAAGTTGCTTTGAGTAAACCAACAGTATTAAAGTCTGCATTCATTAAAAATATCACCGCACTTGATGTACAAACCGTGCAATTTCAATTAGAAAAACCGTTAGCCTTTTTTCCTGCTTATTTAACCCATGCCACGGCAATTATTTTGGCGAAATCATCCTTTGATGAACAAAATAATGTCGTGAAACTAGTGGGAACAGGCCCTTATCAAGTGGTTAAACTGGAGCCGCCGCAAAAAATCGAACAGACTGCTTTCAGTGATTATTGGGGAGATAAAGCGAAAATTGCCAATATCACTTATCTTGCCAATAGTCGCAGTGAAACAAGAGCATTATTGGCACAAAGTAATCAAGATCATTTAGTGTTTAATTTAGATGCGGCCAGCCTTGCCCGTTTACAACAAGACAGTAATTTGAATGTGCAATCAAAGTCTATTGCACGCACTATTCAATTTAAAGTGAATGTCGCTAATCCGCTGTTTTCTGATATTAACGTTCGTCAGGCTTTAAGCGATGCCATTGATCGTAAAGGTATTGCGGAATCGGTGTTACGTATTAACAATGGTGCCGCCGAACAACTGTTTCCGGCGATTTTTGCCGATTGGCGTTTGAATGTAACGGTTGCCCAAAAACCGGATTATGCAGAGATCAAAAACAGATTGATCAATTTGGGTTTTACTGCGGATGAAAAAGGTATGTTAAGTAAAGATGGTATGCCGTTTAAATTTACCTTACGTACATTTTCCGATCGCCCTGAATTACCGATTATTGCCACGGCATTACAAAATCAATGGAAACAAATCGGTGTGGATGTGGCGGTGTCCGTAGGCAACTTTTCGGAAATTCCGGCCGGTCATCAAGACGGTACGTTAGAAATGGCATTATATGCACGTAACTACGGGATGATTCCGACACCTATCGGTGTATTAATGACAGATTTTGCATCGGAAGGGAATGACTGGGGTGTGATGAACTGGCATAACGATAAATTAACTGCAGCATTGAATGAGCTACAATCTACCGCAGATAATGAACATCAATTTGCACTGAAGCAAAAAATTTCCGGCATTATTTATACGGAAAAACCGATTACACCGGTTGTGTTTTATCAACAAAATGTTGTTGCTCATAATTCGTTGAAAGGATTGGAATTAGATGCCTTTGAACGTACTTTCAATTTAAATAAATTGTCTTGGTAGTTATCATGAATATTTTCAATATTCTATTAAAACGACTGGGACAAATTGTCTTAGTCGTTTGGTCGGTGGGAACACTGACCTTTATTTTAACTCGCAGTCTGCCCGGTGATATGGCATATCGAATTGCCGCCAGCCGTTATGGCTATGATCAAATGGATTCACAAGCGGCGGCATTAGTACGTGCGGAACTCGGTTTAGATCAACCTTGGTGGCACAGCTATTTTCACTGGTTCACCGATTTACTTCAACTGAATTTGGGAAGATCTTTAGTCAGCGGTGAAAAAGTTTGGGAGCTGATTGGGCACCAATTCGGTCATACGCTCTTATTGGCATTAGTGGCGTTGTTATTTTCTTTATTGATCGGTCCACCGTTGGGGTTATTGGCGGCACAGAAACCAAAAGGATTTTTAGACCGATTCACCTTAATTCTCAGTACGTTATTTCGTTCCGTACCGGCATTTATTATCGGTATCGGATTGATTACCGTATTCGCCGTAAATTTAAAATGGCTACCTGCCGCCGGTTATGGCAGTTGGCAATATTTTATTTTGCCCGCGTTGACTCTGGCATTAGGACTAAGTGCGGTGTCTGTTAGGGTCAGTTTTCGTGCAATGTTGACGGTCAATCAATCGGAATATTATCAATTTTCCCGTTTAAAAGGCTTGTCCGAATGGCGTAGTTTTGTACGCCATGGTTTGCGTAACGTGGCGATTCCGATTCTGGCTTATCATTCCGTACAATTAATTTATTTAATTGAAGGCGTGGTAGTGGTCGAAAGTTTATTTGCCTGGCCTGGTAGCGGACATGCTTTAGTGCATGCGGTGATTGCTCGTGATGTTCCGATGATTCAAGGCACAGCCTTGATTATGGGCGTTATTTTTGTGTTATTAAATATGATCGTGGATCTGTTAATCAGTGTGATTGACCCGCGTGCAAATCAAGCTGGAGAGGTACACTAATGTTAAAATCTCTTTCACAGTTTTCCATTGCTCAAAAGTGCGGTGCATTTTTGCTGATTTTATTGCTGTCCTTTGCTTATTTTCAGCCTTATTTTTATCCTATGGACGAATCATTACAGGATTTAAATGAAATCTTGCAAAAACCTTCCGAATTTTATTGGTTCGGCACGGATCATTTTGGGCGTGATATGTTGGCGCGTTTGGCATCGGCGATTCGTTTATCCTTCTCATTGATTGTCTTATCCGTCGCGTGCTCGTTGTTATTCGGTTTGCTGTTCGGTATTTTAGCCGGCTACATGGGCGGCTGGGTCGATCGTATTTTCGATTTTATTGCCGATATTATTATGGCATTGCCAGGCTTGTTGTTTATTTTATTATTCGCCGCTATTGCTCCCGGTGAATTCTGGGCATTGTATCTGGGAATTTCATTGGTTATGTGGGTGGAGTTTTTCCGCATTGTGCGAGCGATCACCAAAACGATTGCAGGCAGTTCGGAAATTCAATCTTCCCGTTTAATGGGGATGGGCTTTTTCTATTGTTTTAAACGTCATTTTATGCCGAAATTGGCACCGGTTGTGTTTACCTTAAGTGCATTTTCAGCCGGTAATGCCGTATTGGCGTTGGCAACACTAGGGTTTGTCAATGTCGGCTTGAGACCTCCTACACCTGAACTAGGATTGATGATGACGGAATTATTTCCTTATTACTATGAAGCACCTTATATTTTTATGCAGCCGATTTTGGCCGTGTTTTTATTAGTGTTGGCGTTTCAATTGATGTCAGGGAAAGTGAAATAATGGATATGATACAAGTTACTGATTTATCAGTGAAAACAAAATCAGGTTTAACATTGGTTGAACCCATTAACCTGCGTTTACAACAGGGCAGAAATTTAACGATTTTAGGCGAAACCGGTTCGGGAAAAAGTTTATTGGCTCAAGCGATTATGGGCGCGTTGCCGGACGGATTAATCTTTGAAGGCGATGTAAAAATTCACGGTGAAACACCGGAAAAAATGGCTCCTTATTGGGGCAAACAATTGGCAATGTTGCCGCAAGAGCCAGTTCGCTCCCTTGATCCTACTATGACGATTTTAAATCAAGTGTGGGAAAGTTTGTATTTTGTGGCAAAACAACCGGAAAAGGCAGAAGAAAAATCTCAACAAAAACTGGCTGCTCTAGGGTTAGGAAAATTCATCGATTATTACCCGCATCAATTATCCGGTGGTATGGCTCAACGGGTTGCTTTTGCCGTTGCTACCTCAGGCGGTGCGAAAATTGTGATAGCCGATGAACCGACCAAAGGTTTGGATTCTATCAGTAAAGGTGTGGTGATCCGCATGTTACAGTTGGTTGCAGAGCAGTGCGGTACATTATTAACCATTACTCATGACATTGAAGTCGCCGAACAATTGGGCGGCAATATGATGGTAATGAAAAAAGGAAAATTGTTAGAGCAGGGCGATACAGAACAAATTCTGCAAGCACCACGTTCCGATTATGCCAAAGCACTTATTGCCGCCATGCCGAAATATTGGGAAAAGGCAGACAAAAAGCCGTTACAGCAAGATGTGTTGCTCACTGTGACAGATCTCGGTTTAAATCGCGGCAAACGAGTGTTGTTTGAAAAAATGAATTTTGAACTGAAACAAGGCGAAGTTATCGGTATTGTCGGAGACAGCGGTATCGGTAAAAGTTCTCTTGGTGATGCGTTATGCGGTTTATTAAAGCCGAAGTGCGGTAAGATTTCGTGGAAATTTCAGCCTAAACGCCATCAAGTGCTGAAATTATATCAAGATCCGCCGGCAGCATTTGCACCGAATATTAAATTGCAAACATTGCTGGATGATGTGATTAATAAACATAAATTGGATCGTTCCCGTATTCCTTATTTACTCGAACAGCTAAAACTGACACCGGATTTGTTACAACGTAGCGCGGAAAATGTTTCCGGCGGTGAATTACAACGAATTGCGATTTTAAGGGCTTTATTATTTAATCCGGTATTATTATTTGCCGATGAAGTCACTTCGCGTTTAGACCCGATCACACAAAAAGAAACCTTGGATTTGTTGACCGAGCAATGTCATCAACATCATTGCAGTTTAGTGATAGTCAGCCACGATCATGATTTAATCGAACATTATTGCCACCAAGTCATTGATTTAGGTAAGCACGTCATAGCGTGGAACGGCAAAAATTAATTAATTTTTGACCGCACTTTTCAACAAAAACGGACGGGATTACTGTCCGTTTTTATCGACTGAATTAAGCCAATTACTTTTTCTTTTTTTCACAACATTATCAGACGAAGTAAGTATTGATGAAAATAGTTTTATAATTGCTTAATTTATATTTACAAAATATTGACAGGCTATCAATTAAGTGCGATTGTTAGCCCGTTTTTTAATTATACTTTTTAGGAAAATTTTATGTTACCCGAATCCGCATTATGCGAAATGTTTCCTTTGATTGTGACACCAAGTCACGACGGCAAATATTTTCATAATTACACCATTTCATTAATTAGTTTGATTTCCGAAGCGAATCGTTTAGGCATGCCGCTACAAGTATTATTACAACGTGGAGAGAGCTTGATTACTCGTGCCCGTAATAACTGCGTAGCACAATTTTTAGAAAATAAAGCATGGACTCATCTGTTTTGGATTGATTCCGATATCGGTTTTTCACCAATGGCATTTTTCCGTTTATTATTGGCGGATCGTGATATTGCTGCGGGTATTTATCCGCTTAAAAAAGAAGATTGGCCGGCTCAAGGACTACCAAAAGGCATGACGCAGGCTGATTTTGAGGCACATTATACGCATTACACGGTTAATGCACATACTGCGGATGAAAACGGTATTTTGCAATTGAACGTTGATAATGACGGTTTTATGAATGTGGACGAAGCACCTACGGGCTTTATGGTGATTAAACGTCAGGTATTTGAAAAAATGATTGAAGCTTATCCAAATTTAGCTTATGTATCGGATAGTGATTACAGTAAGCCGGGTGAAATTCGTTATCGTTTGTTTGATTGTGCCGTTGATCCGATTAGTAAGCGTTATTTATCGGAAGATTATTTCTTCTGTCGTTTATGGCGTGATATTGGTGGGGAAGTGGCAGTGGACGTTCAATCCAATTTAACCCATCAAGGTGCTAAGTTATACAGTGGTTCTTTTGCGCAATCACTGCAAACTAATATCGCCCTGGCGGTCTATGCTCCCGCAGGAATGAAAATGCAGTTAAATTTAGCGGCGCCGCTAAAAGAAAATGTGAAAGGATTTTAAGGCGTTAAAGTGCGGTTGGTTTTTTAAAAAATTTTTAATCAATCCATATTTACCTGGTTACGCTAACAATGTTAGAATCCGACAGGTATGTTTAACTATAAAATAGGAAGGAGTGAAAAATGAGTGACTTTGGTTATGCAATGTTAACGGTAATTTTCTCATTATCTATGATTGTGGGACTTTCTGTAGCTATTTTTTAATCAGATGTACCATATAAAAAAGCCGGAACATTATTATTTTGTTCCGGTTTTTTTGTTATTCGCTTGGGATTACGGCTTCTTGTTCATGCTCATCTTCTGTTTTACTGGTTGTTAATCTGGCAATCAGATCACGGTAAGAAATTTCTAAACTTTCTCTGCTGGTGGCTGTCACACCTTGATCTACCAAATAACCGTCATTCACATCATATACCCAACCGTGCAAAGAGAGCTTTTTGCCTCGTTGCCAGGCAGACTGAATAATGGATGAACGCCCCAAGTTATAAACTTGTTCTGCCACATTGATTCTGGTTAGCATATCCGCACGATGTTCCGGTGAAAGCTTTCCGAGTAAATGACTATGTTTAAACCAAATATCACGAATATGCAGCAGCCAGTTGTTTATTAACCCGAGATCTTGATTGGCTATCGCTGCTTTTATCCCGCCGCAGTTAGTGTGACCGCAAATAATAATATGCTCAATATTCAATACATCTACGGCATATTGCACTACGGATAAACAGTTGAGATCCGTATGAATCACTTGATTTGCCACATTACGGTGCACAAATAATTCGCCCGGTTCTAAATTCGTAAGCTTTTCGGCAGGTACACGGCTGTCGGAACAACCAATCCACAAGAAACTGGGATTTTGATGTTCGGCTAATTCTTGAAAGTAGGTGGAATTTTCTTCCTTCATTCGGATAGCCCAGCTGTGGTTATTAGCAAAAAGCTGTTCTATTTTTTTCATATAATAAGTTCCATTTATTGTTATAATTACGCAAGCAGTATAACGGATCTACTCTTAAAAATCTCAAATAATAATGAAAGCATTAGAAATCAAACAATTAACCAAAGAATATGGTAATGGAGTAAAAGCTCTGCACGGAATTGATTTAACCGTAGAACAGGGGGATTTTTACGCCTTGCTCGGTCATAACGGAGCGGGCAAATCTACCACTATTGGCATTATCAGTACGTTAGTCAGCAAAACATCCGGCACGGTAAACGTGTTCGGTCAGGATTTAGACCAAAATCCTACCGCACTTAAAACTCATTTAGGTTTGGTGCCACAAGAATTTAACTTTAACCAGTTTGAAAAAGTGTTGGATATTTTAATTAACCAAGCGGGTTATTACGGTATTGAACGTAAAGAAGCAGTGAAACGTGCGGAACATTGGCTTAAAAAATTGGATTTATGGGATAAACGCGACGAAATGTCCCGTCAATTATCGGGCGGCATGAAGCGCCGCCTAATGATTGCCCGTGCTTTGATGCACAATCCGAAATTATTAATTTTAGATGAACCTACCGCTGGTGTAGATATTGATTTACGACGTTCAATGTGGACATTTCTGCAAGAATTGAATTTGCAGGGTACGACTATTATTTTAACCACTCATTATTTAGAAGAAGCCGAAATGCTATGCCGCCACATCGGTATCATTCAGCAAGGTCGATTAGTGGTAGATACTTCAATGAAAGCCTTGCTGGCTAAATTAGAAACCGAAACATTTATTTTAGATTTAGCGGAAAAAAGTGCGGTGCCGGAAATTGAAAATTACAACGTCACAATGCTAGATAGTAACACGATTGAAGTGGAAGTAAAACGGGAACAAGGACTGAATCAGCTGTTCAGCCAACTGACCGCACAAGGCATAAAAGTATTGAGCTTACGTAATAAAGCCAATCGTTTGGAAGAATTATTCGTCAGTATGTCGCTCAATAAACCCGTAGAAAAAACAGAAGAATAAGTTGAAAGGAATAAAAAAATGAAATTAGCCTGGGTGTCATTTAACACCATTTTACACAAAGAAATTACCCGTTTTACCCGTATTTGGGTGCAAACATTGGTTCCGCCGGTCATCACAATGACGTTATATTTTGTGATTTTCGGTCAGCTCATCGGAAGCCGTATCGGTGAAATGGGCGGGTTTACCTATATGCAGTTTATCGTACCGGGTTTGATTATGATGTCATCGCTCACCAATGCCTTTGCAAATGTGGCCTCATCATTTTTCAGCACTAAATTTGCTCGCAATGTTGAAGAATTGCTGATTTCACCGACTTCTTCCCATGTCATTATTCTCGGTTATGTGGCAGGCGGAATGGCACGTGGCTTGTGCGTCGGCGTGTTAGTCACTATCGTATCGCTATTATTCGTGTCTTTTGATATTCATTCTTGGCCAATAATTTTATTCACCTTATTATTAACCACCGCCACCTTTGCCTTAGGCGGATTAATTAATGGTGTTTTTGCCCGCACTTTCGATGATATTTCCATTATTCCCACCTTTGTGCTAACGCCATTAACCTATTTGGGCGGTGTATTTTATTCTATTTCCTTGTTACCGGCGTTTTGGCAAGGTGTTTCAAAATTGAATCCTATTGTGTATATGATCAACGGCTTTCGTTATGGTTTTTTAGGTGTTAGTGATGTATCGATTATGTACAGCTTCTTAGTATTAGGCGGATTTATTATTACGCTCTATATTTTTGCCTATTATTTAATCGAAAAAGGCATTGGGTTGAGAAGTTAAAACAAAGCCTTGTGGCAACTCGTGATACAGGCTAAAATAAGAAAAATATAGATAAATAAACCAGATAAAAAGTAGGTAAACTATGATCGATCCGAATTTACTTCGCACTAATCTTGCAGAAACAGCAGAACAATTAAAATTAAAACGTAACTTTATCTTAGATGTTGCCAAAGTTGCGGATTTAGAAGAAAAACGCAAAAAATTACAAGTTGAAACGGAAACATTACAAGCAGAGCGTAATGCTCGATCAAAGAGTATCGGTGCGGCAAAAGCTCGCGGAGAAGATATTTCCGCTTTGTTAGATGATGTTGAACATTTAGGCGTAGAGCTAACTTTAGCGAAAACGCATTTAGATGAGGTTCAAGCAGAGCTGAATGAAATCGCATTAAGTATTCCGAATTTACCGGCAGCCGAAATACCGCTGGGTAAAGATGATACGGAAAACCTAGAAATTTTACGTTGGGGTGAACCAAGAAAATTTGATTTTGAAGTGAAAGATCACGTTACCTTAGGCGAAGAATTACAAGGCTTAGATTTTGCTGCCGGCGTAAAATTAAGCGGTGCCCGTTTTGTGGTGATGAAAGCACAAATTGCTAAAATGCACCGTGCATTATCGCAATTTATGTTGGATTTACATACCGAACAACACGGCTATATTGAGACCTATGTACCTTATTTAGTAAACCACGAAACCCTATATGGTACAGGTCAATTACCAAAATTCGGCGAAGATTTATTCCATACCAATCCATTGGAAGGCGAACAGCCTTACGCATTGATTCCGACGGCAGAAGTACCTGTAACCAACCTTGTACGCGACAGCATTTTAGATGAAGCGGAATTACCGATTAAAATGACAGCACATACACCGTGTTTCCGTTCTGAAGCAGGTTCTTACGGTCGTGATACCCGTGGATTGATCCGTATGCACCAGTTCGACAAAGTGGAAATGGTGCAAATCGTAGCACCGGAAAAATCCATGGAAGCGCTGGAAGAATTGACCGGTCACGCAGAAAAAGTGTTGCAATTACTCAATCTGCCGTATCGCAAAGTATTGCTTTGCACCGGCGATATGGGTTTCGGTTCTTGCAAAACCTACGATTTAGAAGTGTGGATTCCGGCACAAAACACTTACCGTGAAATTTCATCTTGCTCAAATATGTGGGATTTCCAAGCCCGCCGTATGAAAGCCCGTTGCCGTGCCAAAGGCGATAAGAACACCCGTTTAGTCCACACCCTTAATGGTTCCGGCTTAGCCGTTGGTCGTACTTTAGTGGCGGTGTTGGAAAACTACCAAAACGCCGATGGTTCAATTACCGTGCCTGAAGTATTACGTCCGTATATGGGAGGATTAGAAGTTATCGGAAAATAATTAAATTATTTTAAAATCAACCGCACTTTAGAGCGAACAGGTTAATAAAGCAATGTTGGATTACCGTATTGCGCTCAGCGATGTGGATTTATCTAGTGTAGCACAAGATATGATTTCACAGCCCCGAGTGCCAATACAAAAAGACCTTAGCAACAATCTGCTTGTTGCTCAAATAGTAAGAGAATATGCTTCAAGTGATGCAATAATGGAGCAGGCATTCTTATATGCAGAAATGGCAGGAAGTACAGCCAACCAAATCCAAGCGTTATTGGATAAATTAGAACCGAAATATGGAAAATGGGGTAATTGGCAAAAGCAGGAATAGAGCCTATACAATAGCGGAAAGAGCGGTCAAAATTGACCGCTCTTTTACAGCTTATTCCACAGGCTATATTTAGACGTATGGGGTTTGCCTTATGAACCTTTGTATCGTTTGAATATGACGAAGTTATTTCAATGATTCCTTATTTAATCGAGTTAAATTCGGATATTAATGCCTATAATAGTAAAAGAGTTATTTACTGATATACGTTATGCTTCGGGATTGTTTATTGAAACAGGTACACAGTATAATACTTGGAGCCTGCGTGGTACGCAGAAAGGACTGCCGCGTTATACGCGTCATGTGCCGAGCTTTGATACGGAGTGGTAACCCAACCTTATTGATTCGATTTCCAATCAAGCTTTCTATGCAGGCATAATTTATAATTATAAAATGCAGTATTTTTATACTACACTTAATTAATACAACACATTTAACAAACAAAGAAGGATATTAATATGACCCAACAATCCGACTACCGCTATAGTTTAAAAGTGAACGGCGCTACCGAATTCGATGTCGTCAGTTTTGTGTTAAAAGAAGGGCTTTCTCAACTTTTTCGTCTGGAATTGGAGTTGGCGAGTTTTGATTCGTCGCCTTCTTTTGCTGAGATTTTGGATAACAGCGCCACACTCACTTTCTGGCAAGGCTCTGAGCCGGTGCGTTATGTTAACGGGGTTGTGACGCAGTTGGTACAGGGCGAAAGCGGTTTTTCCCGCACCCGCTATAACATGGTTATCGAGCCGGATTTGGTGCGGGCGTCCTATCAATCGGATAATAAAATCTTCCAACAACAAGACAGCGAAAAAATCCTGCGTCAGCTCCTTTCAAAGAATCATATCAACCAAGTCGAATTTCATTTAAGTGATAGCTATTGGCAACGGGAATACTGCGTCCAATACCGGGAAACAGATTTAGCCTTTATCGAACGACTGGCGGCGGAAGAAGGGACTTATTATTATTTTTCACATACCGAAGACGGTCACACCCTCCATTTCAGCAACCATAGCGCACTGGCCCCGGAAAAAGGCACATTACTGTATAATCCCACCCCTGCCGGTGAACGCCCCGAAGCCGCTTTATGGCACTGGGCATATCAAGCCAAACTCGGCACCAACCGCCAAACCCTACGCGATTACACCTTCACCCACCCGACTTACTCTCAAGAACACCAACATGCCCTGCAGCAAACTAGCGTACTCGGCGAAAGTGCGGTCAATATTTACGAAAAATACGATTACCCGGGGCGTTACAAACGCGATGCACAGGGTGAACCGTTCAGCCGCTACCGATTGGAATACGAACAGCGCGAAGCGGAAGTGGCACTTGCAACGGGGGATGATTTACGCCTGATTCCTGGTTATCGCTTTACCCTCTCGGGGCATCCGCGGGAAAGTTTCAATCAAAGCTGGTTAGCGGTGGAAGTAGAGCATCGCGGCTGGCAGCCCGGCATTCTGGAAGAAGAAGCGGGAGAACAGGGCAACCGCTATGAAAACCATATCAAGTTTATCCCAAGCGCCACGCAATGGCGCCCGACCCCGAACCCGAAACCGCGGGTAGACGGCCCGCAGATTGCGCATGTCGTCGGCCCGGCGGGCGAAGAGATTTACTGCGACGACTGGGGACGGGTGAAAATCCAATTCCCTTGGGACAGAGAGGGCGAAAACAACGAAAATAGCTCCTGTTGGGTACGGGTCAGCCAAGCGTGGGCCGGGGCCCAGTTCGGCAATATCGCCATTCCGCGAATCGGACATGAAGTCATCGTGGACTTCTTAGAAGGCGACCCGGACCAACCCATCATCACCGGCCGCACCTATCACAGCACCACCGAACCGCCGTATAACTTGCCGGAACACAAAACCCGCATGTCGATAAAATCCAAAACGCACAAGGGCAACGGCTTTAACGAACTTCGGTTTGAAGATGAAAAGGATAAAGAAGAAATCTTTATCCACGCTGAAAAAGACCAAAACAATATCGTCAACCACGACGAAACCACCCAAATCGGCAACGACCGCACGGAGCAGGTGGGGCATGATGAAACGATTAATATCGGCAATAATCGCACTGAAAGCGTACAAGCGGATGAAAGCGTCACCATCGGGCAAGACCGACTCCAAGCCATCGGACGCAACCGTATCGCTAAGATAGAAAAAGACGATATCCTCAATATCGGCAACTGCCAAAGCATAGAAGTATATGCCGACCATTTAGTCAAAGTAGGAAACGATTATATTATTGAAGTGGCGAATAACGGCGACTGGACAAGCTGTGAGTTTTTTGAACAACTTTGCGAAACCTTCCATTGCGAAGGCTATGACGAAGTGATATTGGAAAGCGCAGGTGGACGAGTGATATTTAACGGGGAAGGCGTGACTTTTGAAGGGAATGTGCGGATTGAGGGCGAGTTGGTGTTTGAGAGTGGTGAGGCGGAAAGTACAACGCAATTTAATCTGCCGGTACATAACGGTAAACCAATTGACCTACGTCGATTAAAATTTTCTTAATTAAATAAAGGAGCAATATGATGTCGGAAAAAAATAAGGAAAGCCCACAAGCAGAAAAACCGCGTATTCCCGCA
>NZ_SLYB01000008.1 GCF_004340985.1 Cricetibacter osteomyelitidis | reverse complement strand
ACGCCGATGGTAGTGTGGGGTTTCCCCATGTGAGAGTAGGACACCATCAGGTTCAAATTAAAGAAACCGCAATTTGAAAGAGTTGCGGTTTTTTTATTTTTTTAATTTATATAGAAATTTTTGATCATTTTCTCAATTCTGTGATCTGCTTCATATTTTTTTTATGTTAAACATGATACTTTGAGCATACGGAAAAAAGTATTAGATTAACTGTCAAATCGGACTAAGGAGTAGAATATGTATACACACGTGTTAGTTGCCGTCGATCTTTCAGAAGAAAGTTCATTTTTATTAGAAAAAGCGGTAAAAGTGGCAAAACGGAATGAAGCCAAACTATCAATCATCCACGTTGATGTTAACTTCTCTGATTTGTATACAGGATTGATCGATGTGAATATGTCTTCAATGCAAGACCGTATTTCAACCGAAACCCATCAAGCATTAACTCAGCTGGCTGATCAGGCAGGTTATCCAGTTGCAGAACGTTTGAGTGGTAGCGGTGATCTCGGTCAAGTTTTAACTGATGCTATCGCACAATATGATGTGGATTTATTGGTTACAGGACATCACCAAGATTTTTGGAGTAAATTAATGTCTTCAACTCGTCAATTAATGAATAATATTCCAATTGATATGCTTGTTGTGCCGCTTCGTGACGAGGAATGACGGAATAGTAAGTAAAAATTGAATTTTTTGACCGCACTTTCATTGCAAGTGAAATGGAATGTGCGGTTTTGTTTTTTTGTAGCTTAAAAAATTGCTAAAATTTACATAATTAGCTATTTAGCGATTGATAAACTTACAAAATATGTAACAATAAAGAAAGAAAAATTTAATAAGTACAAACAAGGTTTTAATGAATGAAAACAACAGCTGAAATCAGACAGTCATTTCTTGATTTTTTTCATAGTAAAGGGCACCGGGTTGTAGCGAGCAGTTCTTTAGTGCCGGAAAACGATCCGACATTGCTATTTACTAATGCAGGGATGAATCAATTTAAAGAGGTATTTTTAGGATTGGAAAAACGTGCATATCATCGTGCAACAACAGCACAACGTTGTGTACGTGCAGGCGGTAAGCATAATGATTTAGAAAATGTCGGCTATACAGCACGACATCATACGTTTTTTGAAATGCTTGGGAATTTCAGTTTTGGTGATTATTTTAAATCTGATGCGATTCAATTTGCTTGGGAATATCTGACTTCGTCACAATGGTTGGGCTTACCAAAAGAAAAATTATGGGTAACTGTCTATGAAACCGATGATGAGGCCTATAATATTTGGAATAAAACGGTAGGTATTCCTGCGGAACGTATTATTCGTATCGGTGATAATAAAGGTGCACCTTATGCTTCGGACAATTTCTGGCAAATGGGTGATACTGGTCCTTGCGGTCCTTGTACGGAAATTTTCTATGATCATGGTGATCATATTTGGGGGGGGCCGCCGGGATCGCCGGAAGAAGACGGTGACCGTTATATTGAAATTTGGAATGTGGTGTTTATGCAATATAATCGCCAAGCAGACGGCACGATGGAAAAATTACCAAAACCGTCTGTAGATACCGGAATGGGCTTGGAGCGCATTTCTGCGGTATTGCAACACGTAAATTCTAATTACGAAATTGATATTTTCCAGGTTCTTATTAAGAAAGTAGCGGAAATTACCGGTGAAACGGATTTAAATAATAAATCACTACGCGTGATTGCGGATCATATTCGTTCTTGTGCCTATTTAATCGCTGATGGCGTGATTCCGTCGAATGAAGGTCGCGGTTATGTATTACGTCGTATTATTCGCCGAGCTGTGCGTCACGGGCATTTATTAGGCGCGAAAGAAGCGTTCTTTTATAAATTAGTGCCGACATTAATTGAAGTCATGGCTGATGCCGGTCAACAAGTTAAAGATAAACAAGTTAACGTTGAAAAATTATTACGTTTGGAAGAAGAACAATTTGCTCGTACCTTAGAACGTGGTTTGACATTATTAGACGAAGCCTTGGGGGAAGTAAAAAATGGTGTATTATCCGGTGAAGTGGCCTTTAAACTGTATGATACCTACGGTTTCCCGTTAGATTTAACCGCTGATGTATGTCGTGAACGTGATATTATTGTTGATGAAGCGGGCTTTGATAAAGAAATGGAAGCACAACGTCAACGAGCACAGGCTGCAAATCAGTTCGTCATGGATTACAATAATGTAATTCGCGTTGAGGGCACAACGAAATTTGAAGGCTATACGGAATCGGAAACTTTGGCAAAAGTGACCGCACTTTTCTATGACGGTCGAGCGGTAAATGAAATTAAAGCCGGCCAAAGTGCGGTGATTATTTTAGAAAATACACCGTTTTATGCGGAATCCGGCGGTCAAATTGGTGATTCAGGCCGTTTACAAGCCAATGGCGTATTGTTTGAAGTAAAAGATACGCAAAAATATGGTCAGGTATTCGGGCATATTGGCGAATTGACTCAAGGTACGTTGTCCGTAGGGCAGACTATTAATGCAGTTGTGGATGCTGAACGTCGTCAACAAACTTCATTGAATCACTCTGCAACTCACTTATTGCACGCGGCATTGCGTCAAGTGTTGGGGGAACATGTCGCCCAAAAAGGTTCTTTAGTGTCAGATACCGCATTACGTTTTGACTTTGCTCAACCGGAAGCAATCAGCAAAGAACAGTTAGTGGAAGTCGAACGTATTGTAAACCGTGAAGTGCGTGCCAATAACCCGATCAGCACGGAAATAATGGCGATTGATGAGGCTAAAGCAAAAGGTGCGATGGCTTTATTTGGTGAAAAATACGGTGATGTAGTTCGCGTTGTCACAATGGGCGATTTTTCTATTGAACTTTGTGGTGGTATTCACGCAAAACGCACCGGTGACATCGGTTTATTTAAAATTATCAGTGAAAGTGCAATCGCTGCAGGTATTCGCCGTGTAGAAGCGGTGACCGGTGAAAATGCAATTACTTGGTTACATCAACAGCAGGCTTTATTGAATCAAAGTGCGGAGTTATTAAAATCCGATACTAATTCCTTGTTGGAAAAAATTCAACAGCTGCAAGATAAAGCGAAAAGAACCGAGAAAGAATTGCAACAGTTGAAAGAAAAAGCTGCACAACAAGCGGGTTCCGATTTTGCTAAAAGTGCGGTAAAAATTAACGACGTTTCCGTTGTTATTCAGCAATTGGATAATGTTGAAGCGAAATCTTTGCGGGTTATGGTTGATGATTTGAAGAACCAGTTAGGTTCTGCAGTCGTGGCTTTTGCGTCGGTCAATAATGATAAAATTAATTTAATTGTCGGCGTGACGGCAGATTTAACCGGCAAAGTAAAAGCCGGTGAGCTGGTCAATTTAATGGCTCGGCAAGTTGGCGGAAAAGGTGGCGGCCGGCCGGATATGGCTATGGCAGGCGGTACGCAACCTGAAAATGCGATAGAAGCATTGAAGTGTTGTGAGGAGTGGTTGTCACAAAATTTGTAAGTATTCCTTGCATTATTACTTGAGTAGTGTAAGTTTTTGTATGATAACTCGCAATTTGTTGTAATTATAAGTTTTATAAACGAGTTACCAATGAGTTGTCGAGAATTAGTTATTAAGTAAATAAGGGATTGATTGGCAACAAGGACGTTTATATTGATAAAAAATGGGGCGGTTTGTATGCTAATATTAACTCGTAAAGTTGGCGAAAGCTTACTCATTAGTGATGATGTATCTATCACAGTTTTGAATATTCGTGGTAATCAAGTGAAATTAGGGGTTAAGGCTCCTAAAGATGTTTCTGTTCATCGAGAAGAAATTTATCACCGAATCAAAGAATCTCTGGATTCTGTGGAAAATGAAGACTTTGTTGAACAAGCTTAGGGTTTTATTTACAAAAGGCAGTATTGGAGGAGTTCAATGGGAAAACTAACTTGTTTTAAAGCTTATGATATTCGCGGTCAGTTGGGTTCTGAGCTAAATGTAGATATTGTATACCGAATTGGTCGGGCATTCGGTCAGTTTTTAAAGCCTAAAACGATTGTTGTGGGAGGCGATGTTCGTTTAACCAGCAAAGAATTGAAAAGTGCGGTAACAAACGGCTTGCTTGATTCCGGCGTGAATGTTATTGACTTGGGGGAAGTCGGTACAGAAGAAGTTTATTTTGCCACCTCATTCTTGAAAACTGACGGTGGTATTGAAGTCACCGCGAGTCATAATCCAATGGATTACAATGGATTAAAACTTGTGCGTGAAGGGTCTCGTCCTATCAGTGCCGATACCGGATTGGCCGATATTCAACGCTTAGCGGAAGAAAATAATTTCCCCGAAGTGACTAAACGCGGCGAATATAAACAATTATCCGTAGTGGGGGATTATGTCGAACACTTACTCTCTTTTATTAATTTAGATAATCTTAAACCGTTAAAATTGGTGATTAATTCCGGTAATGGTGCGGCAGGGCATGTCATTGATGCTATTGAAGCTCAATTTAAAGCCAGACGCATTCCGGTAGAATTTGTGAAAGTTCATAATAATCCGGATGGTACGTTCCCACACGGTATTCCTAATCCAATTTTGCATGAGAATCGCCAAGACACTATTGATGCGGTATTAGCCAATAAAGCGGATATGGGGATCGCCTTTGACGGTGATTTCGACCGTTGCTTCTTATTTGATGAAAACGGTGGCTTTATCGAAGGTTATTATATTGTGGGATTGTTAGGACAAGCATTCTTACAAAAATATAAAGGCGCGAAGATCATTTATGATCCGCGTTTAATCTGGAATACCATTAAATTAGTGGAAGAAAATGGCGGTGAAGCGATTATGTCTAAATCCGGTCACTCTTTCATTAAAGAAAAAATGCGTGCGGTAGATGCGGTATATGGCGGTGAAATGAGTGCTCACCACTATTTCCGCGATTTCTTCTATTGTGATAGTGGTATGATCCCATGGTTATTGGTAATGGAATTGGTTTCAACTACAGGAAAAACTTTAGGTCAACTTGTGGGTGAAGCATTGGAAACTTATCCGTCACCGGGTGAGATCAACAGTAAATTAACCGATGCGAAAGCCTCAATTGCTCGCGTACGTGCGGCATACGAAAAAGATGCACTAAGCGTAGATGAAACAGACGGTATCAGCATCGAATATCCAAACTGGCGCTTCAATTTACGCAGTTCAAATACCGAACCGGTAGTGCGTTTAAATCTTGAAACCCGTGGCGATAAAAAATTAATGACAGAAAAAACCGAAGAAATTTTGGCTTTATTACGTCAATAATTATAAAAAAATGACCGCACTTTATTAAAGATGGTAGAGTGCGGTTTATGCTATTTTATTTTTTGAAGGAAAACTATGAAAGCGATTATTCCTGTTGCTGGGTTAGGAACTCGCATGTTGCCGGCAACTAAAGCAATTCCGAAAGAAATGCTGACTTTGGTGGATAAGCCATTAATTCAATATATTGTAAATGAATGTGTAGCAGCGGGAATTCAAGAAATCGTGTTAGTTACACATTCATCTAAGAATGCTATCGAAAACCATTTTGACACTTCTTTTGAATTGGAAACCATGTTGGAGAAACGGGTAAAACGTCAGTTGCTGGATGAAGTCCGTTCAATTTGTCCGAAAGACGTGACTTTAATGCACGTCCGTCAAGGTAATGCAAAAGGTTTGGGGCACGCAGTGTTATGCGGTCGTCCGGCTGTTGGTAATGAGCCTTTTGTGGTAGTGTTACCTGATGTGTTATTAGCTGAATTTACCGCTAACCAAAAAACTGAAAATCTCTCTGCGATGATTAAGCGTTTTAATGAAACGAAAACCAGTCAAATTATGGTGGCTCCGGTGGCGAGAGAAGAAGTAAGCAGTTATGGGATTGCAGATTGCGGCGGCGTGGAGCTACAAGGCGGTGATAGTGCAAAAATTAATAGTATTGTAGAAAAACCTAGTGTGGAAAAAGCACCGTCTAACTTAGCGGTTGTAGGACGTTATGTATTTTCTGCAACGATCTGGGATTTATTGGAAAGAACGCCTGTCGGTGTAGGTGATGAAATTCAATTAACCGATGCTATTGATATGCTGATTGAAAAAGAAATGGTCGAAGCATTCCATATGACCGGCGAAAGTTTTGATTGCGGAGATAAAATCGGTTATATGAAAGCCTTTGTGGAATATGGCTTGCAGCATGAGAAATTAGGAAAAGAATTTAAAGGTTTCATCCAAGAACTGGCAAAAAAATTAAAAGAACATTGATGAATAAAGGGATCTACGGATCCCTTATTGTTTTTATTTTTGTTGATTTTGTTCTGCCTGTGCTTTTTCCGGAAAATATAACGGCCCTTTTACTCCGCATGCGGATAAGCAGCAGATTGTGCCTAATAAGAAAATCGAAAGTAATTTTTTCATTTTTATATCCTTAATTTAAATTTTTTTACTTTTTACCATTTATTACGCCTTTTGGCTATCGTTATTCGCAGAAAATCTCTATAATTTAGCATTTATTTAATGGGGGAAAACATAGATTATGAATGTAGCAGAATTTCATCAAAATATCGAACTGGTGTGGAATAGTATTGAAGAACAATTGGAAGCACAGAATTGCGATGTTGATTGTGATAAACAAGGTTCGGTATTTTCCATTACTTTTGATGATCGCAGCCAGATTATTATCAATAAGCAAGAACCGTTGTTAGAATTATGGCTGGCAAGCCGTTTGGGGGGGCTGCATTTTGCATTTAAACATAATCAATGGATTAACAGCGATGGCGTGCTGTTTTGGGAGGCATTGCAACAAGCTTGTGCCGCACACGGTGAAATTGTTAGCTTTCAATCTTAATGTCTGAATTATCCTCTTACGCTCAAGTCTATTCAGAAAGTGCGGTAAAAAATCCACAAAATTTAACCGCACTTGAAGTGTTGCGTGCTGTTTTCGGCTATCAATCGTTCCGTCAAGGACAAGAAGATGTCATCAATGCCGCTTTACAGGGTAAAGACAGCTTGGTGATTATGGCAACGGGTAATGGCAAATCCCTATGCTACCAAATTCCTGCACTTTGTTTTGATGGTTTGACTTTAGTGATTTCGCCGCTGATTTCCTTAATGCGGGATCAGGTGGATCAACTGCTTGCAAACGGTATTGAAGCAGATTATCTTAATTCCACGCAAACCTTTGAACAGCAGCAACAGGTGCAAAATAAAGCCATTTCGGGACAGCTGAAATTGCTTTATCTTTCTCCTGAAAAAGTAATGACCGACAGCTTTTTCCGTTTTATTTCCCTGTGTAAAGTGAGCTTTATTGCCATTGATGAAGCACATTGTATCTCACAATGGGGACATGATTTTCGTCCGGAATATATTCAGCTTGGCGGCTTAAAAGCCGCCTTTCCCGATGCTCCTATAATGGCATTAACTGCTACTGCCGATCAGACAACCCGCAACGATATTCTGCAAAATCTTAAATTAAATGCACCGCACTTATATGTAGGCAGTTTTGATCGACCGAATATCCGCTATACGTTGGTGGAAAAATTCAAACCAACCTTGCAACTGTACCAATTGATTCATCAACAAAAAGGCAAAAGCGGGATTGTGTATTGCAATAGCCGCAGCAAAGTAGAAAAACTGACGGAAAGTTTGCAGCATAAAGGCATTGCCGCGGCCGGTTATCATGCAGGAATGAGTACGGCGGAACGCGAGCGGGTGCAACGGGCATTTCAACGGGACAACCTGCAAGTGGTGATCGCGACAGTGGCTTTCGGTATGGGGATTAATAAATCCAATGTGCGGTTTGTCATTCATTTTGACTTGCCCCGCAGTATCGAATCTTACTACCAGGAAACCGGCCGGGCAGGGCGTGACGGCTTACCGGCAGAAGCTATTTTATTATATGCCCCGGAAGATTATGCCTGGCTGCATAAAGTCTTACAGGAAAAGCCGGAAAATAAACAACGGCAAATCGAAGAGCATAAACTGCAAGCGATGAATGCTTTTGCGGAAAGCCAAACGTGCCGCCGCTTAGTGTTGCTCAATTATTTTGGCGAACACCGCAGTTTACCTTGCCAGAACTGTGATATTTGCCTGGATCCGCCGAAAAAATATGACGGCTTAACGGATGCACAAAAAATGATGTCGGTCATTTATCGTACCGGGCAGCGTTTTGGTGCACATTATGTGATTGCTGTGCTACGTGGTTTGCATAATCAGCGTATTAGCGAATTGCAGCACGACAAGCTCAGTGTTTATGGTATCGGCAAGGAACATTCGCAAGAATATTGGTTATCGGTGAGCCGCCAGTTAATCCATCTCGGTTTTATCGTACAAAATATTGCCAATTTCTCAGCGTTACAACTGACCGAAAATGCTCGTCCCCTGTTGCGTGGTGAAATGTCACTGCAATTAGCATTACCAAGAACAACTTCCGTTAGCAAAGTTACGGTACAACGTCAAACCGTCACTGATTATGATAAAGATCTGTTTGCTCGTCTGCGTTTCTTACGTAAACAGATTGCCGATACGGAGAATATTCCGCCGTTTGTGGTATTCAATGATGCTACATTACAAGAAATGTGTCGTTATATGCCGATTAATGATCGTGAAATGCTACAAATAAATGGCGTGGGAGCCAGAAAGCTGGAACGTTTTGCCCCGCCGTTTTTAGCGATTATTCGTGAACATAAGAAGGCATTACAGCGTGCCGAGAAACCGCTTATTTTAGAATAAAGTACGGTGATATTTCCTAAAGTTTTATATTTAACTTGATTTTTATGCTAAAAAGGAGCATATTTCGTTTTGATTTTGTAGCAAATACTTTTCAATTTTGCCAGGTTAATCGTAAAAATATGGAAATTATGCCGATGTTAGAAAAAGAATTTGAATTAAAACGTCAAGGAAAAATCTCACGCCTAACCAACCGCACTTTTAAATTCGATCCGCGTGTAAAGAGCGGTTGGTTTTCAGCGGTTTATTTTTTAAAAACTACTGAAATCATCAAACAAAAAAGACCTAAACAAACCGTCACAATGCAATTTTTCCAGAAAAAAGATGCCGTCTTATGCGGTGTAGATGAGGCCATTGCGTTATTGCATACTTTTGCCGTGGAGCCGCAAAATCTGAAAATTTGGGCATTAAACGATGGCGATAAAATTTCCCCTTTTGAAACCGTATTGATGATTGAAGGCTATTATGAAGATTTCGGTTATTTGGAAGGGATTATTGACGGCATTTTGGCACGTCGTACATCGGTAGCCACTAATGTATATAACGTAGTGCAGGCAGCGGGCGAAGATAATGTGATTTTTATGGGTGATCGCGATGATCATTTTTCTCAACAAGCCGGTGACGGTTATTCCGCTTATATCGGCGGTGCTGCCGCTCAAGCTACCCACGCAATGAATGAATGGTGGGGCAAAGCAGGTGTGGGCACTATGCCGCATGCATTAATTCAGTTATTTGACGGTGATTTGGTGAAAGCCTGTGAAGCCTATTTATCGACTTATCCGGAAGATAATTTGATTGCTCTGGTTGATTATCATAATAATGTCATCGAAGACAGTTTAACGGTAGCCCGTCATTTCGGCGACAAGCTGTATGGTGTTCGGGTGGATACATCAGCCAATATGGTGGATCAATATTTCCTTAATAATCAACATGAATTCGGGCAGGATGATTTACGTGGTACTAATGTACGATTGATTCAGCGCTTACGCGAGCACTTAGATGCTGCCGGTTTCCCTAAGGTAAAAATTATCGTAAGTGGCGGATTTGATGCGGAAAAAATTCGTCGTTTCCGTCAATGTAATGCACCGGTGGATTCTTATGGCGTAGGTTCCAGTTTACTGAAAGTGAATATCGGTTTCACCGGTGATTGCGTGAAATTAAACGGTGTGGAACAAGCCAAACAAGGTAGGAAATATAGTCCTAACCCACGATTAAGTGCGGTGGATTTTGTGGAAATTTAATGCAGATAAGGACTAACAGAATGCAAAATTATCTCAATTATTTAGTGAACTGGCTTGAAGCACAACGTCAGGAATACGGTGCAAAAGGCTATGTGGTGGGCATTAGCGGTGGGGTTGATTCTGCAGTGGTTGCACATCTTTTAATGCGAACCGGTTCACCGGTGCAAGGCATTATCCTGCCTTCAGCGACTACATCACAACAAGATATCAGCGATGCTTTTGCGGTAGCCAAAAGTGCCGGTTGTCCCGTCATGGAAGTGCCGATTACCGCCACTTATGATGCCTTTATGCAATCCATGCAACCTTTATTTAATGAAACTGCAAACAGACAAAATGTGATTGCAGGCAATGTACAAGCTCGTTTAAGAATGACCGCACTTTTCGCTTATGCCCAAAGCCACCAGGCTATTGTTGTGGGGACGGATAACGCCGCAGAATGGTTGACCGGTTACTTTACCAAGTTTGGTGACGGCGGTGTGGATGTAGCACCTTTGCTACAATTACGTAAAGAGCAAGTGTATGAATTAGCCCGTTTACTCAATGTACCGCAACAAGTATTAGATAAATCTCCAAGTGCCGGTTTATGGCAGGGGCAAACGGATGAAAGTGAAATGGGGGTCAGTTATGCAGAAATTGATGCCTTTTTACGTGGTGAAAAGGTTTCGGAACAAGCTCAAAAACAAATCGACTTTTGGCACAACCGCTCTCATCATAAAAGACGAATGGCTCCCGTGCCTAAGCCTTGTTGAGTTGATTATTGATGAAAAGGGAGCACAATGCTCCCTGTTATCCTTATAAAATAAAGCGGCTTAAATCTTCGTTTTCCACTACATCGCCCAGTGCGTCTTTTACATAAGCCCCGTCGATAATCACCGTTTCACCGTTCATATCACTGGCGTTATAGGAAATTTTATCCATTAAGCGTTCCATTACGGTGTGCAAACGACGGGCACCGATGTTTTCGGTTTTCTCATTCACACGGAAAGCCGCTTGCGCAATGCTGTCGATGGCATCCGGTTTAAATTCGATATTCACCCCTTCGGTTTTCATCAGAGCCTGATATTGCTCGGTGAGTGATGCATTCGGTTCCGTTAAAATTCGTTTAAAATCATCCGCACTTAGAGCAGAAAGTTCCACACGAATCGGCAAACGGCCTTGCAATTCCGGAATTAAATCCGACGGGCGGGCTACTTGGAATGCACCGGAACAGATAAATAAAATATGATCGGTTTTCACCATACCGTGTTTGGTATTAATGGTTGAACCTTCCACCAACGGTAGCAAATCACGCTGTACTCCTTCGCGAGACACATCCGGACCGGAAGTGTCGCCGCGTTTACAGATTTTGTCGATTTCGTCGATAAACACAATACCGTGTTGTTCTACGGCTTCAATGGCTTTTTCTTTTAAATCTTCCAAATTCACTAATTTAGCCGCTTCGTCGTCTACCAAAATTTTCATCGCATCCTTAATTTTCATTTTGCGTTTTTTGGTTTTCTCATTAGACAGGTTTTGGAACATTGACTGCAACTGGTTGGTCATTTCTTCCATTCCCGGTGGTGCCATAATTTCCACCCCCATTGACATGCCGACAGAAACATCGATTTCAATTTCTTTGTCTTGTAATTCGCCTTCGCGTAATTTTTTACGGAAAATTTGACGGGTATTATTACTTGCGTTGTGACCGCTTTCGGGTTCACCCCATTGATTTTTTGGCGGTGGAATCAATGCATCTAAAATGCGTTCTTCCGCCGCTTCTTCAGCACGGAAACGGTTTTTTTCGATTTCGGTTTGACGTACTAGTTTCATGGCACTGTCAGTGAGATCGCGGATAATAGAGTCCACTTCTTTACCTACGTAGCCCACTTCGGTGAATTTGGTGGCTTCCACTTTAATAAACGGCGCATTGGCGAGCTTTGCCAAACGGCGGGCAATTTCTGTTTTACCCACACCGGTCGGACCGATCATTAAAATATTTTTTGGAGTGACTTCATGACGCAGTGGTTCATCCAATTGCATACGACGCCAACGGTTACGCAATGCAATGGCCACAGAACGTTTGGCATCTGCTTGGCCGATAATGTGCTTGTCTAATTCCGACACTATTTCTCTTGGTGTCATTTCTGCTTTTTGATTCACTGACATTATAATAGTTCCTTGAATTGATTATTCATTGGGTAATTCTTCAATAGTAAAATTGGTATTTGTATATACACAAATATCACCGGCAATTTTTAAGGATTTTTCCACGATTTCGCGTGCGGAAAGTGCTGTGTTGTCCACTAACGCACGGGCGGCAGAAAGGGCGTAGTTACCACCGGATCCGATAGCCAAAATCTGATCTGCTTCCGGCTGAACCATATCGCCTAAACCGGTTATGATCAATGATTCCGTTTCATCGGCGACGATCAACATTGCTTCCAATTTACGTAACGCACGGTCGGTTCGCCATTCTTTGGCTAATTCTACCGCACTTTTTAATAAATGCCCTTGGTGCATTTCCAATTTACGTTCAAATAATTCAAACAGAGTGAAAGCATCCGCCGTGCCGCCGGCAAACCCTGCCAATACTTTATTGTTATATAAACGGCGTACTTTACGGGCATTGCCTTTCATTACGGTATTGCCTAAAGATACCTGGCCATCGCCGCCCACAACAACGTGACCGTTGCGGCGTACACTGACGATTGTAGTCATAATTCTGTCCTTTTGTTCAAATGAAATTTGTTTGATATATGGAGATTGCTACAAAATATTTCAAGATTTGAACCGCACTTTTTATTATTTCATCTCAGTTAAAAATGATTTTCACTTTTTTCTATTTTTTCAATAAATCGAAATTCCTTATACTTCACATCAACAAGACAAAAATTATATTGCCATAAGTGCGGTATATTTTTCACAAAATTTTGATCTTGATCACAAATTTGAAAAAATAATTTAAGAGCCATTCGCAATAAATAAAAAAATTTCTCAATAAAACCAATCAGTAAGCACAAAAGTTAATAAAATGTAAATAAATAGCCCTATATATTGTGTGTTGATATCTTTATTTAAACTATATATAGTATCTCTCGTTTATAAAACCACAATATATAGGACAATATCATGGGTACATCATTTATGGTGATAAAACGCGACGGTTCCCGTTGCGGATTTGAAATTCAGTTAATTATCAATGCGATAAAAAAAGCCGCAAGTGCGGTAGGAATTAACGACGAATTATTCTGCTACCGTCTGGGACAGCAGGTGTGTGATGAGATTTTCACCCGCTATCAGCAAGAAATCGATATTAACCAAATTCAGCAAATTGTTGAAAACCATTTGATGCACAGCCAATATCCGCAAATTGCCCGTGCTTATATCGAATACCGTCATGATCGCGATTTGGCTCGCGAGAAACGCAGCCATTTGACTCGTGAAATCGAAGGATTGATTGAGCAAAGCAACGTGGAACTGCTAAATGAAAATGCTAATAAAGATGCTAAAGTGATTCCGACCCAACGGGATTTATTGGCGGGTATTGTAGCGAAGCATTATGCCAAAAACTATATTTTGCCGAAAGATGTGGTGGATGCACATGAAAAAGGCGAAATTCATTATCACGACTTGGATTATGCTCCGTTTTTCCCGATGTTCAACTGTATGCTGGTGGATTTAAAAGGTATGTTGGAGCACGGCTTTAATATGGGCAATGCGGAAATCGAACCGCCGAAATCTATCGGCACGGCTACCGCCGTTACGGCTCAAATTATTGCTCAAGTGGCCAGCCATATTTACGGCGGTACTACTATTAACCGCATTGATGAAGTGCTTGCTCCTTATGTGCAGCAAAGCTATGAAAAATTATTGAAAACCGCTGCTCAATGGAATATTCCTGATGCGGAAGGTTATGCTAAAACATTGATTGAAAAAGAATGTTTTGACGCCTTTCAATCCTTAGAATACGAAGTGAATACCCTGCATACATCTAACGGTCAAACGCCGTTTGTAACCTTTGGTTTCGGTTTAGGAACCAGCTGGCAGGAAAAATTAATCCAGCAATCAATTTTGAAAAATCGTATCCGCGGTTTGGGTAAAAATCATAAAACTCCGGTGTTCCCGAAATTGGTGTTCACCATTAAAAAAGGTGTGAATCAGGCGGAAGGCGATCCGAATTATGATGTGAAACAGCTTGCATTGGAATGTGCCTCCAAACGGATGTATCCGGATATTTTAAACTACGACCAAGTAGTGAAAGTAACCGGTTCTTTCAAAGCTCCGATGGGCTGCCGCAGTTTCTTAAATGCCTATGAAGAACAAGGCGAAGAAATTCACGACGGCCGCAATAATCTGGGGGTGGTGAGTTTGAACTTGCCGCGCATTGCCATTGAAGCGAAAGGTAATGAAGCCAAATTCTATGAAATTTTGGATCAACGTTTGAGCGTGGTAAAACGGGCATTGATGACCCGAATCGCCCGATTGGAAAATACCAAAGCCCGCGTAGCACCGATTTTATATATGGAAGGGGCGTGCGGCGTGCGTTTGAAAGCCGATGAAAATGTTGCGAAGATTTTCAAAAACGGCCGGGCTTCCGTGTCATTAGGCTATATCGGTATTCACGAAACCATCAATGCGTTATTCGGCGATACGCATATTTATGATAATGCAACGCTACGTCAAAAAGGTGTGGAAATCGTTAAATATTTAAGCGATAGAGCAAAACAATGGCGGGCGGAAACAGGCTATGCGTTTAGCTTATACTCTACCCCAAGCGAAAATCTATGCGATCGTTTCTGTCGTTTGGATACCAAACAGTTCGGTATGATTGACGGTGTGACGGACAAAGGCTACTACACTAACAGCTATCACTTAGATGTGGAGAAAAAAGTCAATCCATACGACAAACTGGACTTTGAAATGGCTTATCCGCCATTAGCCAGCGGCGGTTTTATCTGCTATGGCGAATATCCGAATATTCAGCACAATCTGAAAGCCTTGGAAGATGTGTGGGATTACAGCTACGACCGCGTACCTTATTACGGCACCAACACACCGATTGACGAATGTTACGAATGCGGCTTTACCGGTGAATTTGAATGTACCAGCAAAGGATTCACCTGTCCGAAATGCGGCAATCACGACAGCAGCAAAGTGTCGGTCACCCGCCGCGTATGCGGTTATCTCGGCAGCCCCGATGCCCGTCCGTTTAATGCGGGTAAACAGGAAGAAGTGAAACGCAGAGTGAAACATTTGTAATTATAAAGCGTTTATTAATAAGGTAAGCTGACAGAATCATGCTTGCCTTATTTTTTGTCGAACAATCATTAAGTTAGTATTATTAAATAAATTGAGTGGTTATAAAACGTTCATATTCAATTTTCTTTCTATAGAAGATTTTTACAAGTCATTAAATTGTCATAAACTTTTGTAAGAATAGCGTTCTCAAGATCATAATTTCTGGTAAAGCGAAAAATATCACAATGGGGACGATTCATGATGATTTTTAAAAACAAAAATGATGAAACAAAATATACCGCTAAAGAACTGAGTTGGTTGGCATTTAATGAACGTGTTTTACAAGAAGCCGCAGATGAAAGCAATCCATTATTGGAGCGTATCCGCTTTTTGGGTATTTTTGCCTCTAATTTAGATGAATTTTATCAAGTTCGCTTTGCGAATTTAAAGCATCAGCTACTGATAATTCGTAACCAGGAATCGTTACCTGCCAAACAAATCCGTACGCATTTAAAGAAAATCCAAAAACGTACGGAGCAGTTAAACGAAAAATTTTCGGAGTTATACAATCGTTTGATGTTACGATTGGCAAAACATCAAATCTTCTTAATTAATGAAAGTCAACTCTCCGTTTTTCATCAAGATTGGTTGAAAGCGTATTTTCGAAAAGAAATCAACCAACAGGTTTTTCCGATAATTTTAAATGAAGAAATTGATTTATCCGCTTCTTTAAATGCACATAACTCAAACCTTATTGTCGAACTGAAGAAAAATAAAAAAATTTCCCAATTGGCTGTATTGCCGATTCCTTCCGATAAACTTCCCCGCTTTGTGGTATTGCCGAAAGAACGTTATAAACGCCATCAGCGCATTATTTTATTAGATAATATTATCCGTTTTTGTTTGGATGAAATTTTTTCCAATTCCGTATTTGATTATGATGAAATTACCGCTTATTCTATTCGGATGACCCGTGACGCAGAATATGATTTGGTGACCGAAGTGGAATACAGCTTGTTGGAGTTAATGTCTTCCAGTTTGAAACAACGTATTGCCGCGCAGCCGGTGCGTTTTTTATATGAAAAAACCATGCCGAAAGGTTTGCTGAAATTATTAAAAGAGCGGTTGAATATGAGTAATTTAGACTCAATTGAAGCTGGTGAACGTTATTTAAGTTTCAAGCATTTGTTGCAATTTCCAGATCTCGGTAAAAAAGAATTATTAAATAGCTCATTATCACCTATTCAGCATCCTCAAATTAAATCGCGCTGTCCGATTTTAGATGCTATCAGTAAACAGGATATTCTGTTTTATTATCCGTATCATAGCTTTGATGTGATCTGTGAATTATTCCGCCAAGCGTCTTTTGATTCGAATGTCATCTCGTTGAAGATTAATTTATATCGTGTAGCTTCTCGTTCCCGTATTATTCAGGCGTTAATTAATGCGGCGAATAACGGTAAAAAAGTGACGGTAATTATTGAACTGCAAGCCCGTTTTGATGAAGAAGCCAATATTCATTGGTCTAAAATGCTGACGGATAATCATATCAAAGTGGTGTTTTCATCACCGGGTTTTAAAATTCATTCAAAACTCTTTTTAATTACCCGAAAAGAAAAGGGGAATTTGGTGGAATATGCTCATGTGGGAACCGGGAATTTCCATGAGAATACCGCAAAAATTTATACGGATTTCGCATTATTAACCAAAAACCCGAAAATTACCAAAGAAGTCAACAATGTTTTCCGTTTTATTGAAATGCCGTTTAATTCTATGAATTTCAATCATTTATTGGTTTCTCCGGTCAATGTTCGTCAAAATTTGATGTCGCTGGTAAGACGGGAAATCAAAAACGCAAAGGACGGCAAAAAAAGCGGTATTATTTTTAAAGTCAATAATCTGGTGGATCAGGAAATTATTGATTTGCTTTATGAAGCCGGTCAGGCTGGTGTAACGGTGAAAATGATTATTCGGGGAATGTGTGCGTTACGTGCAGGAGTGAAAAATCTCAGTGAAAATATTCATGTTATCAGTATTGTCGATCGCTTTTTAGAGCATCCGCGCGTTTATTATTTTGAAAATGAAGGTGATCCGGATGTCTATATTTCATCCGCCGATTTAATGACCCGTAATTTAGACCGTCGTATTGAAGTAGGTGCTCCGCTATATGATGCTCGGACAAAACAATGTGTGATCGATATTCTCAATATTCAGCTTGCAGATAATGTAAAAGCCCGTATTATTGATGCTGATGAAAAAAATGAATATGTCCGCAATGACAAACCGGCTTGTCGTTCGCAGATTGCCATTTATGAATACTTGGCGAATAAAGCCGCCCCTAAAAAGTAACTAAAGAGTTATAATGAACACACAAAAACAAGCCGAAAACCTACCGCACTTTGCCGCCGTAGATTTAGGTTCCAATAGCTTTCAGATGATGATAGTCCGCATTGTTAACGGATCGATTCAAGTTTTATCCCGTTTAAAACAGCGTGTGCAGTTAGCGGACGGGCTGGATAACAAAAACCGTTTAAATCAAGCTGCCATTCAACGCGGTGTGGATTGCTTGGCATTATTTGCCGAACGTTTGCAGGGGATTCCTGTTGAAAATGTACGTACCGTCGCCACTTATACGCTCAGAAGAGCGGTCAATAATCAGGATTTTTTAGCGGCAACTAAAGCGGTTTATCCTTTTCCGATTCAAATTATTTCCGGTCAGGAAGAAGCCGAATTGATTTATTCAGGCGTTTCCCATACCCAGCCGGAAAATGGTCGAAAAATGGTGGTGGATATTGGCGGCGGTTCGACGGAAATGATCATCGGTGACGGTTTTACACCATTGCGTTGTGAAAGCCGACATATGGGGTGTGTGAGTTTCGCCAAAGCGTTTTTTGATACCAAAAAAATCAGTGAAAAGCAATTTTATAAAGCACAAAAAGCCGCCTTGGCAAAAATTGAAGATCTGTCTTGGGATTACCGTAATTTAGGTTGGCAGGCGGTGTTAGGTTCATCCGGCACGGTGAAAGCCATTAGCCAAGTGGTACAAGCCAATTACAATAGCGATGTTATTACTGCCGGGAATTTGAAACAGCTCATTGATCAAACACTGAAATTTGATAGCCTGGATAAACTCAAAATCGCCGGATTGGAAGAGGATCGTTTGGCATTGTTTTTACCTGGATTAGCCATTTTAAATGCCGTGTTTGAAACCTTTCGTATTGAACAAATGCGTTATTCCGACGGTGCGTTGCGTGAAGGAGTGATGTACGGTTTGGAGCAAAGCTTTCAAGTGGATGATATTCGTCAACGTACCATAAACAGCGTGATGAAAAATTTTGCCATTGATCAGTCGCAGGCCGGCCGCGTTAGTCATACCGCCGATGTATTGCTGCAAAAATACGATCATTGGCATAATAATGAACAACTTGACGAAATGCACAGCATTTTATCCGCTGCCGCCCAACTGCATGAAATCGGATTGGTATTAAATCACAGCGGTGTACAAAAACATTCCGCGTATATGTTGCAAAGTTTGGATTTACCGGGCTTTTCCCCGGAACAAAAGCAACTTTTGGTTAATTTAGTCCGCTTTCATATTAAGTCGTTCAAAGCCTTGGAATTACCTAAAGAGGGTTTATTTCATAAACGGGATACAATCGCGTTAATCGTTTTATTACGTTTAGCCGTGATTATCAACCGCTCCCGCCAAGCAGCAGAATTTACCGACAATGATATTCTGCACATCAATCACGGCGGAGAAAATTGGGAATTGGAATTTGAAAAAGGCTATTTGGAACGAAATCCATTAGTGGTGAATGATTTGACGCAAGAGCAAACCGTGTTAAAAACGATTGGAATTCAGTTTAATTTTAGTTAAAAAATTCAAAAACAAAGGGGCATTACGCCCCTGAATTTTCCTTTAATAATCCTTCTAATTCTTCCTGCATTTCCAACCAATGGGCTTCAACGTTTTCCAAATCCGTTTTCACCTGCACCCGGCGTGCTAAAAGTGCGGTGAGTTTTTCTTTATTTTCTGCAAGATAGAGAACATTGTCCGCCAGTTGGTTTTCGATTTCTGCCAGTTCGGTAGAAAGTTTTTCCATTTGCATTTCAAATTGACTGATTTTTTTACGCAGCGGAGCGGTTTGCTGACGTAGTTCTGCTTCACGGCGTTTTTGTTCTTTGCGGTTTCCATTGGAATTTTCTTTAATTTCTACCGCACTTTCGCTGCTTTTCGGAGCATTATTGATTTCCGTCAGCCACTTTTGATAATCGTCCAAATCGCCTTTAAATTCTTCCACTTGCTTATCGTGGACTAAATAAAATTCTTCCACAGTATTACGCAGCAAATGCCGGTCGTGAGAAACCACGACAAGTGAACCTTGATAATCTACCAAGGCTTCCGTTAACGCCTGACGCATATCTAAATCCAAATGGTTGGTAGGTTCATCCAGCAGCAACAAATTCGGCCGCTGCCACACAATTAATGCCAGCACCAAACGGGCTTTTTCACCGCCAGAAAAAGACGATACCGTTTGATTGACTTTATCGCCGTGAAAAGCAAAACCGCCGAGAAAATCCCGTAGTTGTTGTTCCGTTTGTTGCGGGGCGAGTTTTTGTAAATGCCATAATGCGGTTTCATCAGCACGCAAGGTATCAAGCTGATGCTGAGCGAAATAGCCGAGCTGCACGCCTTTTGCCAACTGTACGTTGCCCGAAAGTGCGGTCAGTTCCTCTGCCAGTAATTTTATTAAGGTGGATTTGCCCGCACCATTTTTGCCGAGCAGACCGATGCGTGAGCCGGGCACGAGATTTAATTTGATTTTTTGCAAAATTTCTACCGCACTTTTGCCGTTATCGTAACCTGCACTGACTTTATCCATCGTCAATAGGGGATTCGGCAGGGTAAGCGGTTCGCGAAATTCAAAATGAAAAGGGTTATCCACATAAGCCCGTGTAATCAATTCCATACGTTCCAAGGCTTTCATACGGCTTTGCGCTTGTTTGGCTTTGCTGGCTTTGGCTTTGAAGCGGTCAATATAGCTTTGTAAATGAGCGACTTTTTGCTGTTGCTGGCGATAAAGTGCGGTTTGTTGGGCGAGTTTTGTCGCTCGTTGTACTTCAAATGATGAGTAATCACCGGTATATTCATTAATCTGTTGATTTTCAATATGCAAAATACGATTCACAATAGGATCAAGAAAGTCGCGGTCATGAGAAATTAACACGAGCGTGCCTTTATAGTTCACCAGCCAGCGTTCCAGCCAAATTACCGCATCCAAATCTAAATGGTTTGTGGGTTCATCCAGTAACAATAAATCAGAACGGCAAAGCAAGGCTTGTGCCAAATTCAACCGCATTCGCCAACCGCCGGAAAAGGATTTCACGGAATGTTGTAATTGTGCTTGAGTGAAGCCTAAACCGTTTAATAAGGTTGCGGCACGGGCTTGAATTGTCCAGGCATCAATAGTGTCTAATTGGGTGTGAATACGTGCGATGGCATTGCCGTCATTTAGTTGATTTGCGATTTCAAGCTGTTGTTGTAATTGACAATATTCGCGATCACCTTGAATAACATAATCCAAGGCGGAAATATCCAACGCAGGTGTTTCTTGATTCACCCAGGCTAACGCCCAATTATGCGGCATTTTTACTTCACCGCTTTCGGCCGTGAGTTCGCCTTTTAACAAGGCAAACAACGTCGATTTGCCGCAACCGTTTTTACCGACCAGGCCCACTTTTTGACTTGGATTAATGGTTGCATTAGCATTTTCAAGTAAAATGGTTTGCCCGCGTTTTAAAATTAAATTTGAAAAAAAGATCATTATTTCGCTTCATTTTGTTGTAATATGGTAGCCATTATAGCTTATTTTATAGGATTTCATTATGTTTGATTCTTTGATTGTTCAATTTGTGGTGCTCTGGGCGGTAATCGATCCCGTCGGTTCCGTGCCGGTGTATTTGGCGAAAACCGTCGGATTGCCTATCGATGACCGCCGTAAGATTGCTCGTCATGCCGTAGAAGTAGCTGCGGGTATTCTGGTATTTTTCTTGATTGCCGGACAATTTTTATTAGAAGCGATGCAAATTCCTTTACCCGCCTTTCAAATTGCCGGCGGTATTGTATTGTTTTTATTTGCATTAACAATGATTTTCGGCGAAAGCAAACCTGAGCAGGAAATCCGCCTTTCCACCAATTTGAAAGAATTAGCCGTCTATCCTTTAGCCGTACCGTCCATTGCTTCACCCGGTGCGATGATGGCCATTGTGCTGCTTACGGATAACCATCGTTACAGCATTATGGATCAAACCTTTACCGCGTTAATTATGCTTTCCATTTTAATTATCACTTATTTATTGTTTATTGCCGCCAATAGAATTCAGAGCGTGATCGGCAATACCGGTGCAGCAATCATTAGTCGTGTGATGGGATTGATTCTGGCTGCCGTTGCTGTGAATAACGTATTGATCGGTATTCGGGATTTTTTCCAGGAAATAGCTACGCAAGCCGGTTAGTTAAAACAATTTAAGTGCGGTCAAAAATTGAAAAATTTTGACCGCACTTTGTTTTTTGGCAGAAAAAATTTATAATTTCGTCAACTAATCGCTAATTTTACAAACATTATGCCTGCTTACACTCAAGTATTACGCCGATTTATCCATAAAAAAGTTCGCCAAACCAATCGCATTTCCCATAAAAGCGTAGAATTTATTTGCCTGCTATTAGGTGCCGCTTGGGTAGCGTTATTTTCTTTAGGGTTCGCAAAACTGGCTGATTTGGGATTGGAACTCAATACTTATTGGATGGGAAAATATCCTTTAGCTGCGTGGATTATCCTGCCTCTAGGTTTAGCGGGATTGGCTTGGTTTACCAAAACTTATACGCCTTATGTGGCAGGCAGCGGTATTCCGCAAGTAATTGCCTCCATCAGCTTGCCGCACAGTGCAAATAAAAGCCGTTTGGTAGCATTCGGTCAGACCCTGTGGAAAATTCCGCTCACGTTTCTTGCGATGGTGATCGGCGCTTCTGTGGGGCGTGAAGGACCGTCAGTACAAGTCGGTGCCGCAGTAATGTTGGCTTGGGGCAATTTCTGCCGTCGGCATAATTTCGCATTCAAAGGCTTGAGTGCCAATGAATTAATGGCTACCGGTGCTGCAGGCGGTTTGGCTGCGGCATTTAATGCACCGTTGGCAGGAGTGATTTTCGCCATTGAGGAACTTGGTCGCGGTACGTTATTACGTTGGGAACGCCGCGTATTGCTCGGTGTGTTGGCCGCCGGTTTTATTTTAGTGGCTATTCAAGGTAATAACCCTTATTTTCCCCAATATGAAGGAGCGACCACAATTCCGAAAATGACACTTTGGTTGTTGCTATGCGGTGTTGTGTGCGGCATTTCAGGCGGGATATTTGCCCGTTTATTAGCCAAAGGCGTGGCGAGCTATGTACCAAACTTATATCGCGGTTGGGTGAGAAAACACCCGATTTATACCGCACTTTTGCTTGGTTTGATCTTGGCCGCACTGGGAATGTACAGCCACGGACAAACCTACGGCACGGGCTACGGCGTGGTGACCAAAGCCTTGGACGGCGAAGCATTACGGCCGGACGGCATTGGTGTCACGAAGCTATTTGCTACGGTAACGACCTATTGGTCGGGCATTGCAGGCGGGATTTTCACCCCGGCATTAACCACCGGTGCCGGTATCGGTGCAGATATTTGGTCGCTCACCGGCGGTGTTGTGGATCAACGGTTGTTAGTATTGCTTTGTATGGCGGGGTTTCTTGCCGCTGCCACGCAATCACCGGTTACCGGCAGTGTGATTGTGATGGAAATGACGGGAAGTCAACCGGTACTGTTTTGGATGTTGGTATGCAGTTTGATTGCATCAATGATTTCACGCCAATTTTGCCCGAAACCCTTTTATCATTTCGCCGCGAGTCGATTTCGTCAGCGGATCCAAGAAGAATATAAATTAGAAGAAAAGAAAATTAATGAATAATCAACCGCACTTTTATCGCGGCAGATTTGCTGTTGCACCCATGTTAGATTGGACAACCAAGCATTGTCGCTATTTTCATCGCCAATTCAGTAAACACACGTTGCTTTATACCGAGATGGTTACAACCGGAGCCATTCTTCACGCCAAATATGATCATTTGGATTTTGATTTACAGGAAAATCCTGTGGCATTACAGCTGGGCGGAAGTGATCTGGAACAATTAGCCCATTGTGTAAAGCTGGCGGAACAACGCGGCTATCAGGAAATTAATTTGAATGTGGGCTGTCCGTCAGATCGCGTGCAAAACGGGATGTTCGGTGCCTGTTTAATGGCGAAAGCGGAGCTGGTGGCGGAATGTGTAGAAAAAATGCAAGAAGCCACCACACTTCCCGTGACAGTGAAAACCCGTATCGGCATTGATACTTTGGACAGTTATGAGTTTCTCATGGATTTTGTACAAAAAGTGCATAATGCAGGCTGTCGGGAATTTATCGTACACGCTCGCAAGGCTTGGCTTTCAGGCTTAAGTCCGAAGGAAAACCGAGAAATTCCACCATTAGATTATGAACGGGTATATCGGCTTAAACGGGATTTTCCGCAATTGCTTATCAGCATTAACGGCGGTATTAAAACCATTGATGAAATCAAACGGCATTTGCAGCACGTAGATGGTGTGATGGTAGGCCGCGAAGCCTATCAAAATCCGTCATTGCTCGGTTATATCGATCAGGCGTTATTTGATCCGCAAAGCTCGATCATCTCTCCAAAAGAAGCGGTGGAGAATATGTTTCCTTACATTGAACGTCAATTATCACAAGGGGTTTATCTCAATCATATTGTCCGTCATATGTTGGGGGCTTTTCAAGGCTGCAAAGGTGCAAGGCAGTGGCGACGCCATTTAAGCGAAAATGCACATAAGCTCGGAGCCGGAGTCGATGTTGTGCAAACTGCATTAAATTTTGTGGAAAACTAACCGCACTTTTTTGAACTTTATATTACATTTTAAACATATAGTACCTTATATAAATGAAATTATGTGTGATTATGCCGGTATATAACGGCGAAAAATATTTGTCTCAAGCCTTGCAATCTTTATCAGAGCAAACCTTTCAAGATTTCCGGATTTTAGCGGTAAATGACTGCTCAACGGATCATAGCGGTGAAATATTAGAGCAATATGCTCAATCACATCTTAATATGGAAGTCGTGCATTTTGAAAAAAATCATCGTGAAGATGGCACTATGAATTATCTATTGGAACGTTTGGAAAAGATGCCTGATGTTGAATATGCAGCATTAATGCATTGTGATGATATCAGTTTGCCTGAACGTTTTGCTAAACAAATTGCTTTTTTAGACCAACATCCTCAAATACATGTTTTAGGGACTTTTGCAACCTGTATTAATGCGGAAGGTGATGAGATTAGAACAATAAAAATTCCTGAAAAAGATGATTTCATCAAAGCTCATATGGCAATAGCACGGAATAATTTATGCCATCCCACCATTATGTGGCGTAATCATTGGTTTTGCGAGAATCATATTCGTTTTGGCAATGCTGTGGTAGCCGGGGACTTTGAAATGTGGATTGATTGTGCTTTGCGTGGAGCAACGTTTGCTAATTTAGCAGAACCTTTGTTTAAATATCGGCTTCATAAAGCTCAACAATCTAATAAAATCAATGAAATTAACGATGTTGTACAGCCGGTCTTAGAAAAATACTACGCTCGTCTGTTTCCGATATTGAGTGATGAAGAAAGAGCCAATTTGGCTTTTATTTGCTATCGATATATTTATGATGAGAAACGTATTCAATTAGCGGAACAGACATTAGATAAAATTCGTCCGTTTACTGAATCGGTACTTGGTGAAAATAGACGACAAACATTTAATGTTCTACGCAATAGTGTGGCATTAGTGAAATCAAAAGCCCCAAAAATTAAGAAATTAGTCTCGACTTTTACTATTTCAAGAGGTACTCGGCAGGGATGAGTCGATCTGTGGAAGAAATATATTAATTAGGTGACATACAAGAGCGGTGAAATTTGAAAAAATTCCACCGCTCTTTTATTAATATCTTACTAAATATCCATCGGTTTTCAATTTTGATCTTTCAGTGGCGGCAGCCAAGACTTTACGGAGCAATCACATCCCCGTTTTCTTTAACAAACGGTTCGGTTAATGGAGTGTTGAGTATGGATAATACCGCTTCAATGGGACGTCCTAATGCTGCACCTTGTTCGCTAACCACAATTGGGCGGTTGATTAAAATCGGGTGTTCAATCATTGCATTGATGAGTTCATCATCCGTTAAATTCGGATTCTCTAAATTTAATTCTTTGTAAACCGTTTCATTTGTGCGGATAAGTTTTCTCGGTGAAAGTTGCATTTGTGCAAGCAATGTGCGTAACTCGGTTTCATTAGGCGGGGTTTGCAAATATAAAACCACTTCAGGCTCCAAGCCTAAATGTTTGAGTAATGCTAAGGTGTTGCGGGATGAACTGCATTTCGGGTTGTGATAAATAGTGACTTTTTCCATAACGGATTTCCTTTATTAAATTGTATAGAAAAGGGGCGATGAACGCCCCTTAAATTCATAGCATGCTGATATTACATCATTGCACTGATATATTTCAACATTACACCGGCTGCAATGGCGGAACCGATAACACCGGCAACGTTTGGTCCCATCGCATGCATCAACAGGAAGTTCTGACTGTCCGCTTCCAAACCGACTTTGTTTGATACGCGGGCTGCCATTGGCACAGCGGATACCCCGGCCGAACCGATAAGCGGATTGATTTTGGTTTTACTGAATTTATTCATCAGTTTCGCCATTAAAATCCCGCCTGCGGTACCGATACCAAATGCTACCACACCGAGTAATAAGATTCCTAAGGTTTGCGGTTGCAGGAATTTATCTGCGACCAGTTTCGCCCCCACGGAAAGCCCTAAGAAAATGGTCACGATATTAATTAAGGCATTTTGTGCGGTGTCACTTAAACGTTCTACTACGCCGCTTACACGCATTAAGTTACCGAAACAGAACATACCGAGCAGCGGTGCGGCATCCGGTAATAAGAGTGCAACCAACACCAAAAGCACAATTGGGAACAATACTTTTTCACGATTGCTTACTGTGCGTAATTGTACCATACGGATTTTACGTTCTTGTTCGGTGGTGAGCAGCTTCATAATCGGTGGTTGGATTAACGGCACTAACGCCATATAGGAATAAGCCGCCACCGCAATTGCACCTAATAACTCCGGTGCAAGTTTGCTGGCTAAGTAAATGGCCGTCGGACCGTCTGCACCTCCGATGATACCGATTGCGGCTGCTTGCGGCAGAGTGAAATCGATAATGCCGAACATATTGAGTGCCAATGCACCTAATACGGTGGCAAAAATACCGAACTGTGCCGCGGCACCGAGCAATAAGGTTTTCGGATTGGCTAACAACGGGCCGAAATCCGTCATTGCACCTACGCCCATAAAGATAATCAGCGGAGCCGCACCGGAACCGATAGCCACATTATAGAATGTGGCTAATACACCGGGGGCATAGCCTAAATCCTTAGCCAGCACTTCCAATGTATTTTGCACGGAAGGTGCTGCGGCAGAAAGTGCCGCTTTAATGGAAGCCGGATCTGCCGCACTATTCAGCTTGCCTGCAATAATTGCCAGTTGCTCTGCGGAACCACTGTGAAGTAAATTTTCCAATGCGGTAAACGCCATTCCTGCTTCGGGAATATTGGATAACAAGCCACCGAAACCGATAGGCAACAATAAGAGCGGTTCAAATTTTTTCACAATAGCGAGATAGAGCAGTATCAGGCTGATGATAATCATCACCGCCTGTCCCCACTCAAGGTGGGCGATGCCCGTCCCTTTTAGTAACGCAATAATACTATCCATAAAAACCGCCTGTTATGCCAAGGTCATTAAGGTGTCGCCCACAGCTACGCTGTCGCCTTTTTTCACGCTGATACCTTGTACTGTACCTGCTTGAGCCGCACGAATTTCCGTTTCCATTTTCATTGCTTCAAGAATAAGCAACACTTGGTCTTTTTCCACTTTTTTCCCTTCGGTGACTTTTACATCCCAAATATTGCCCGCCATTGGTGCGGTCACAGGTACACCGCCGGTCGCTGCCGGTGAGGCGGTCGGGGCTGGTGCAGCGGTTGGAGCCGGCGCTGCGGTCGGTGTAATATTACTGATTTCGCCGCCTTCGCTCACTTTCACCACAAAAGCTTTGCCTTCTAATTCCACAGTATAAACGGCCGAACCGCTAGTTGCTGCTTTCGGTGTAGTTGCAGGTGCGGTCGGTTTTGCCGCAGTTTCTGCTGTCGGTGCCGGTTCAAAGGCTGCCGGATTACCGCGGTTTTCTAGGAATTTCCAACCGATTTGTGGGAATAATGCCACAGTTAATACATCATCAATGGCATTTTCTGCCAATTTAATATCTTTTTCTTGAGCTTGTTGTTTCACTTCCGCTTCAAGTTTATCCATTTCAGGTGCAATATGATCCGCAGGACGATCTGTCACCGGTTCGCCGCCATCTAAGACTTTGGCTTGTAATTGTGCATTTACCGGAGCCGGTGTGCGACCGTATTCGCCTTTTAAGATGCCCGCCGTTTCTTTAGCGATGGTTTTATAGCGTTCGCCCATTAATACGTTGATTACCGCTTGCGTACCTACGATTTGTGATGTCGGTGTTACTAAAGGAATAAAACCTAAATCCTCCCGCACTTTTGGAATTTCTTTTAATACCGCATCTAATTTGTCGGACGCATTTTGTTGTTTTAATTGGCTTTCTAGGTTGGTTAACATGCCGCCCGGTACTTGAGCCACTAAAATACGGCTGTCGGAACCGCGTAATTGACCTTCAAATTTTGCGTATTTTTTGCGTACTTCACGGAAATAAGCCGCAATTTTTTCTAATTTATTAATATCTAAGCCGGTGTCGTATTGTGTGTTTTGCAAGGTTGCAACCAAGGCTTCTGTTGCCGGGTGTCCGTAAGTGCCGCTCATGGATGAAATAGATGTATCGATACCGTCCACGCCCGCTTCAATGGCTTTTAATAATGCCATTTCCGCCATACCGGTGGTGGCGTGGCAGTGTAAATGCAATTTCGCTTCCGGATAACGTTTTTTGATTTCAGCCACTAAATTCGCACCGTCCATCGGGTTTAAAATACCGGACATATCTTTAATGACTAAAGAATCTACGCCGATGTCTAATAACTGTTCGGTGACATCCAACCAGGTTTCCAAGGTGTGAACCGGGCTGGTGGTATAGCTTAACGCGCCTTGTGCATGGGCACCTTGTTTACGCACGGCTTTAATGGCTTGCTGCATATTACGCGGATCGTTCAACGCATCAAATACACGGAATACATGCATACCGTTTGCTACGGAACGCTCCACAAAGCGATCAACCACATCATCCGCATAGTGACGATAGCCTAAAATATTTTGACCGCGGAATAACATTTGCAATGGCGTTTTCGGCATAGCTTTTTTCAATTCACGCAAACGTACCCACGGGTCTTCACCTAAAAAGCGAATGCAAGAGTCAAAAGTCGCACCACCCCAGGCTTCTAATGACCAATATCCGATATCATCCAACTCAGCCGCAATGGGTAACATATCATCCAAACGCATACGGGTTGCAAACAATGATTGGTGAGCATCACGCAATACTAAATCGGTAACAGCAATTTTTTTATTTGTAGTCATAATAATAATCCTTATAAAACAATAATTAATTTAAGCCTTGTTGGCGACGATGATGAGCAATAGCGGCTACGATAACGGGGCGTAAGCGTTCTAAATCATCAGCGACAGGTTGGGGGGATGGGGATTTTGGTACAATCACCGGTTCGGGAAAAAAGCGATTAATCGTGTTAGACATTAATTTGATCGCAAAGATCAGAATGGTGAGAAACACTAACACAAATCCCATACCGGAAAACATTAGATTGACACCTTCAAGCATTAACTCCGAGCTTGTCATAAGTGAAGACTCCATATTTTTAACTGATTAAAATAAAAGCTTTGTAATAATACTTGAAATTTTTAAAAAAAATTGTGATAAAGATCACAAAACGAATGAAACAGCCCCTATTTTAATTTTCAAAAGCGATTATGAATTAAACGGTTAGCAATAGAAATAAGTTCAAGCGAAAGTGCGGTGAAAATTTTTAGAATTTCTACCGCACTTCAAATCGGACGATTTTTTTGTCATTAAACTGTCATAATTGTTACCTATACTTACTCTCGCTAACATTACATCGTGTATATTAGGAGAAATAAGTCCATGAAAAAGAGTTGTTTAGTGTTATTAATCGGTGCTGTTTTGTCTTCGAGCGGAATGGCACAAAATGTAATTTATCCCATTGACCGAGCCACTATGGTTGCAGGCGGAAAATTTGATTTCAAAATTGAATTTGATGAAGTGATCAAACCGGAACAGGCGAAAATTCTTATTAATGGTCAGGATTTTAAAGCCGTATTGGGCGATAAAGTCGAGTTTGTACAAAAAGAAGACGGCAAAGAGGTGTCCGCTTTATGGGTTCGTGAAGCCTCATTGACACAAGCTGGTGATTATAAAGTGAGTGTCACGGTAAACGGCAAACAAACGGAAGTTAATTGGAACGTATTTGCTACGCCGGATGTGCGTAAAGCCAAAAACGTGATTTTGTTTATCGGCGACGGCTTATCGGTAGCTCATCGCACAGGCGCTCGCATATTGTCTAAAGGTATTAACGAAGGTAAAGCAAACGGTCGTTTGGCTATGGACAGTTTGCCTTACATGGGCTTTATCGGCACATCCAGTACGGATTCCATCGCAACGGATAGTGCCAATACCGCCAGTGCCTATATGACCGGACATAAATCCGCAGTGAATGCTTTAGGCGTGTATGCCAGCCGTTCGGCAGATAATTTTAATCACCCGAAACAAGAAACCATTGCCGAATTGCTAAAACGTCGCACCAAAATGTCTGTCGGTATCGTATCAGATGCGGAATTGCAAGACGCAACGCCGGCTGCGGTGGTGGCACATACCCGCCGCCGGGCAGAAAAAGCAGCAATTACCGAGATGCTGTATAATGTTGGTCCAGAAGTTATTTTAGGCGGCGGTTCGGCGTATTTCCTACCGAAAAGCACACCGGGTTCCAAACGTAAAGACGATAAAAACTTTATTGAAGCATTCCAAAAAGACGGCTATCGGTTGGTGACCAATGCCACGGAATTAAAGGCGGTTGACGGCACAAAAACAGAAAAATTGCTCGGTTTGTTTCATACCGGCAATATGAATACGGTATTGGATCGTCGTTTCTTACAAAATGACAGTACGAAAAAATTTCCCGATCAACCGGATTTAACCGAGATGACCAAAACCGCACTTGATGTACTTTCTCAAGATCAAGACGGCTTTTTCTTAATGGTGGAATCGGCGTTAATCGATAAAGCCTCTCACCCGCTGGATTGGGAACGAGCGTTTGCCAGCACGATTATGTTGGATCAATCCGTAGAGATCGCGAAAGAATTTGCCAAAACTCATCCGGACACATTAATTCTGGTAACCGGCGACCATACGCACGGCATTGCCATTATCGGTACGGTGGATGATGAAAAACCGGGCGATATGCGTGAAAAAGTGGGAACTTATCAAGAGGCGGGCTGGCCGAATTATACCGATGAAAACAAAGACGGCTATCCGGATAAATGGGATGTAAGCAAACGTTTAGCAGTATTTTTCGCCTCTTTCCCGGATTATTACGAAACATTCCGCCCTAAACTTGATCGCCAATTCGTACCGGCAATTAAAAATGAAAAAGGCACATATGTTGCAAACGAAGAATATAAATCCGTTGAAGGAGCAATGTTCCGCCAGGGCAATATTCCTCGCTCCGGCGACACCGGCGTGCATTCCGTGGATGATATGATCATTCAGGCACAAGGACCGGGAGCTGACGCGATTCACGGCTATATGGAAAATTCCGATTTATTCAAAGTAATCGTGAATGCACTTGCAGTGAAATAATGAAAAAAATTTTCTTAAAAGTGACCGCACTTTTATGCGTAAACAGCCTGGCTTTACTGGGCTGTTTATTGCTGATAAGTCAGTCCGTGCAGGCTGATAACACTTTAGATTTTGATCAGTTGTACGGCAAGTTTTCCGTCACAGGTCTTGAATTTAGCGATAAAGTCAAAACCTTATCCGGCAAAGAAGTGGTAATTCAAGGTTTTATGGCTCCGCCGTTAAAAGCGGAATCGCAATTTTTCGTACTGACCAAAATGCCGATGGCGATTTGTCCGTTTTGTTCCAGCGATGCGGATTGGCCGGAAGATATTTTGGTGGTGTACTTAAAAAAACGGCAAACCTTCGTGCAATTTAACGCCATTATTGAAGTGGAAGGCGTGCTGGAACACGGTATGTTTATTGATCCCGACACCGGTTTTGTGAGTATGCTGAGACTGCGTGATGCGAGCTTTAAATCATTATGATTGCGAGAAAAAGTATGAATTTAGAGATTAATCAGCTTCAAATCAAAGTGCCCAATCTGCCCGCTCCGATTTTGTCAATTCCCCAATTAATGATTCCAACTTGCCAGCAACTGGCGATTCTCGGCCCGTCCGGTTCGGGTAAAACCACCTTACTAAATGCGATAAGCGGGCTGATTGATGTGCAGGCAAACCAACTATTCTGGGATAACATCGACCTTGCCCGATTATCCGCAAATAAACGGGATCAATGGCGTTTTAACCATATCGGCATTGTGATGCAGGATTTCCATTTAACTCAAGGGCTTACCGCCTTAGAAAATGTGTTATTGCCTTATGCGTTCCGCCATAGGCATATTCCCGATAAAATCAAACAAAGAGCGGTAGGATTATTGGAAAAAATGAATTTTCATCAAATCAGCGGCAAAGTCGAGTGCCTGTCACGTGGTGAAATGCAGCGAGTGTCCATCGCCAGAGCGTTATTGAGCAAGCCGGATATTTTGATTGCCGACGAACCCACTGCCAGTTTGGATGCAGAAAATAGTGAAATTATTACCGCACTTTTGCAGGAAATGGCTACGCAAGCGGGTTGTACGCTGATTGTGTCCACTCACGATAAAAATCTGGCTTACAAAATGCAACGCCGCATTTATTTGGAAAACGGAGAGATTCGGCACGAGAACTAGACAATGTTAATGATTAAATTATTATGGCTTAATTTTAGCAAAAACAAATTCGGCACGCTGATGATAATGCTGTTGATAGCTCTCTCGGTCGCCTTGAGTGTGGCGGTAAATTTGCAGGAACGGGCATTTCGCGAAGGCAGTGCCAGAGCTGCCGAACGTTTTGATTTGGTGATTGGCGGTTTAGGTAGTGAAACCCAATTGGTGCTTTCCACCGTATTTTTACAGCCTTCAATGCTACCGCTGATCGAAACGCAAAATTTGACCGCACTTTCCATGGATTCCCGCGTGCAATGGGCGGCACCTTTGGCATTTGGTGATTTTACCAAAGGAATGCCCATCATAGGCACCAGTAAAACCTTTGTGACCGACGGCGGCAAACGGCAGGTTCAAGGGCGTTTATTTGAACGTGCTTTTGAAGCGGTGGTCGGAGCTAGAACCGGTTACCGCATCGGCGATAAATTCTCACCGTTACACGGTCAAGTGGGAGAGCACGGAGCTCATAGTCACGATGAGGTCGAATATGAAGTCGTAGGTATTTTGCCGGAAGATCACAGCATTTGGGACACTGCCGTATTAGTGCCCATTGAAACCCTATGGGAAGTGCACGCTCATCGTGATCAAAAACACAACCACGTTCATTCCCATCCCGTCACCAACAAAGCATTACCGCCCACTGAAATTAATCAATTAACAGATATTCACGAACATTCGGAACTCGGTGTGTCCGCTATTATTGTCAAACCCGTCAGCTTTGCCGCAGCTTATCAACTCCGCAGTGAATATCGCAATGATCATACACAAGCCTTATTTCCCGCCGAAGTGTTGGTGAAAGTCTATGGCGTATTAGGCGACAGCAAAACCGTGCTGTCTTGGATTGCCGTGGTGACACAAGTATTGGTAGGTATAGCCTTAATGATGATCATCACCTTATATTTAAAGCAACAGCAAAAACAAATTGCCGCCTGGCGGATTTTCGGTGCACCGCGATATAAAATTCTTTGGTTGGTATGGTTCGGTTTATTTTTATTGCTTACGTTTTCTGTGATTGCGGGAGCTGCATTAGGCTATATCGCAACACTGATTATTTCACAGCAAATCAGCCTAAAAAGCGGCTTCACCCTGCTGGTCGGCTTTACTTTGGAAGATATTTCGCAAATTTCGTTGATGTTGTTCACTGCGGTTGTGATCGCTTTAGTGCCGTCATTAATTTTATATACAAAATCACCGGTGAAAATGTTGCGGGAAGAAAATTAGCTTCAATAAAGATAAGGGCGTAACATCTTATACGCCCTGTAAATAATTAGTGAATGAACACAAAATATACCGCAATCGCTATGATAAAACGGTAAATTGCAAATGGAATAAACGAAATATGTTTAATGAGATTTAAGAATGTTTTAATAGCGATCAAGGCAACTACAAAGGCGGTTACAAAACCCACAGCGAACATCGGTAAATCCGCCAATGTGAGAATATTCCAGCTTTTATACAGATCTAATACCGTTGCTCCCATCATCATCGGCACGGCGAGCATAAAGGAATATTCTGCCGCAGCGTGACGACCGACACCCATCAACAAGCCGCCGGAAATCGTCGCACCGGAACGGGAAAAGCCCGGCCACAAGGCTAAACATTGGAATACACCGATACTGAATGCTTGTTTATAACTCATTTGATCAACGCTATGCGCCGTTACGGTCGGGCGTACTTTTTCCGCAATAATCAATAAAATACCGCCGACAACTAAGGCATACATCACCATTTCGGGGCTGAATAACGATTTAATATTTTTATGGAACATCAAGCCTAATGTCACCGCAGGAATCATACCTAATAGGATATGCCCAAGAGTTAAGTGCGGTTGGGTTTGGTCCGGTTTTTGTCCGAAGTGAATTCCGATGAGTCCAAAGAGTTTCCGCCAGAACATCACCACGACAGCCAAAATTGAACCAAGCTGAATGATCACTTCAAAGGTGGCCGCTTTTTCGCCTTCAAAACCGAGTAAATGCCCGACAATAATCATGTGACCGGTGGATGACACCGGCAAAAATTCTGTAAAACCTTCCACTAATCCTAAAATCGCCGCAATAACTAATTCAGACATAAATTTCCCCAAAATTTTTAAAAAAATGACCGCACTTTCACAGAACGGCGTTTATTCGAGCGGTATTTTAACGGAATTATGTGCTGAAAGCTAAAATTTATTGAAAAGTGATTTGAAAAACTCGGCAGTCATCAGATTGTCATATTAACTTTTTAAAATAACAAGAAAATTTAATAACAAGGAGCATTACCTATGACATTTAAAATTTGTAAATCGGTTCTCGTAGTAGCAATCGGATTAGCTATAACACAATATAATTATGCAAATACCTCTGAACATAAAGCCGTTTTAGCCGGACATGCGGTTTTACCTGCACAATCTTTTGTGCAAGCACCGCAAGATGCACCAGATGTGCTAAAGCACGCTGGAAAATTTACTACCAATCAACGCACGGAAAAGTTAAACAGCATTGAAGGTATTTCTGATAAACGTCCGACAGGTGTATTTTTGCCATTTAACGGACAGCCGCTGCAAGGCAATTCCGGTATTACCAAAATGGATGACGGCAGTTATTGGGTGCTAACGGATAATGGAGCAGGCAGCAAAGCTAACTCACCGGATTTTATGTTATATCTCACACACTATAATTTTGATTTTAAAAACCATAAATTTGAACAGTTAGAAACTATTTTCTTACACGATCCGGATAAAAAAATTCCATTTCATATTATAAATGAATCGACCAAAACACGTTATTTAACCGGTTCTGATTTCGACCCGGAAAGTTTACAAATTATTGGTGATCATATTTGGATTGGTGAAGAATTTGGACCTTATTTAATTCAAACAGACTTAAAAGGCAAAGTGTTAAATATTTTTCAAACGGAAGTGGATGGAAAAATTGTACATTCACCGGAACATTTCAGCATAAAAATGCCGGCAACTCCTACAGATAAAGTGAGTTTTGAAGTCAAACGTTCCAAAGGTTTTGAAGGTATGGCGGCATCCATTGACGGTAAAAAATTATATCCATTATTAGAAGGACCATTATGGAATGCTGATCAAAATAGCTATGAAAATGATAATGGCAAAAATTATTTACGTATTTTAGAGTTTGATGTAACAAGCCAAAAATGGACGGGCAATTTCTGGAAATATCCGTTAGAAAATAACAGCTATGCTATCGGAGATTTTAATATGATCGATGAAAATCGGGCTTTGGTAATTGAGCGTGATAATGGTGAAGGTGTAGTAGAAAAAGCGTGTGCAACAGAAGATAACGAAGCTAAAACCTGTTTTAACAACCTACCGAAATTTAAACGTGTTTATTTGATTAAATTCGACCAAAACAATGCCGGTAAAAATGTGGAAAAATTGGGTTATGTGGATCTGTTAAATATTCAAGATTCGAATAAAATCGCACAAAAACCGTTGAGTGAAGGCGTATTTAAATTTCCGTTTTTTACCATTGAAAACGTGGATTTAGTGGATGACAAACATATCATCGTTGGTAATGATAACAACTTACCGTATTCCAGCAGCCGAGAACCAAACCAAGCTGATGACAATGAAATGATTTTATTAAATGTGGAATCGTTGTTGAAGTTGAAATAATTAAATTCAAATAAGAACTGTAGAATAATAGTTAGATTGATTCTACGGTTCTATTATATACTTTAAAAAGTATAAAAGAGCAGACCTAATCTGATAAAACACTAAAAAAGTGAGAGTTTCCCGTTTAGAAATTGAAACAGCTCATCCCGGTTATCTCGGTTCTCAAGATACATTTTACGTCGGTAATCTGAAAGGCGTAGGACGTATTTATCAGCAAACGTTCATAGTTTCCATAAGACGATTCTACAGGAATTTTACCAGGCGACATTCCGTAAGAAAATTTATATAGATTTAAGCCAATTACAGGGTGATTTGGATGAATGGTTAAGCTATTATAATCATCGCCGAACTCATCAAGGGAAAATGTGCTGCGGACGAACACCGATAGAAACACTGCTTGATGGAAAACGGATTTGGGAAGAAAAGAATTTAAGCTCAAATTAATCTGACAGACGCGGGGTTTTAAACGAGGGACTGTCAGATTGAGTTTGATCTTCTACAGCTAAAATTAAACGTTAATTATCTCAGCACAACGCTACATAGAACATAATTTATAAAAAGATAGTATTTTAATTGCAGGAAACCTTATGTCACAACATTCAATCAATGATTTTATCCAAATTATCGCCCAGCTGCGTAACCCTAACGGTGGTTGTCCGTGGGATTTAAAACAAAATTACCGCTCAATGATTCCTTGTTTACTGGAAGAAAGTTATGAAGTGGTGGAAGCCGTGGAGCAGGAAAGTACGGTGGATTTGAAGGAAGAATTGGGCGACCTGCTGTTGCAGGTGGTGTTTTTCAGTCAGCTTGCCGCAGAAGACGGCAAATTCACCTTTGATGACGTGTTAGACGGTGTTTATGAGAAAATTATTCGCCGCCATCCTCACGTGTTTGGCGATAGTGTGGCAAATAATGAACAAGAAGCCTTGCAAAATTGGAATCAGGTTAAAGCGGCGGAAAATCGGCAAAAAGGGCATAATTCCATTTTAGATAATGTGCCGAATGCTTTTCCTGCATTGTTGCGGGCGGAGAAGCTGCAAAAGAAATGTGCCAAAATCGGATTTGATTGGAATGATGTGAATCAGGTATTTGCCAAAGTCGAAGAAGAGTTGCAGGAGGTAAAACTCGAGTTGAACCGACCGCACTTGGCACAGGAAAAGATCGAAGAAGAGATCGGCGATCTTTTATTTGCAGTAACGAATTTAAGCCGTCATTTAAAATGCAACACGGAAGAAGCGTTGCGAAAAGCCAATCATAAATTTGAACGCCGTTTTCGTGCGATAGAACAGAAATTAGCGGCAGAGAATAAATCGTTGCAGGAATCATCCTTGGCTGAAATGGATATTTTATGGGACGAAGTGAAAAAAGCCGAGAAATCAGAAAATATCTGAAAATAATTGAGAAAATCCCTTGCAAAGTGCGGTGGGTTTGTGTAAAATCCCGCCCACTTTCAGTTTGAAAGTCGTTTAATGTAATCATTTATTAAACGTGTGTAACGATATGTTGCACTACAATGTTCCCGATATGGGGGCTATAACAGGTTTGCTGCACCTCCTTTTCTTTTTCTATTTAGACGTTAGAGAAGCGATGGTGTCAGTTTTATTATTAGCTAAATTTTATTGGAGCTCTGGTCTAAATGCAGAACCAAAGAATCCGTATCCGTTTGAAAGCCTTTGATCATCGTTTAATTGATCAATCTACAGCGGAGATCGTAGAAACAGCTAAACGTACTGGTGCTCAAGTTCGTGGCCCAATTCCTTTACCAACTCGTAAAGAGCGTTTCACCGTGTTGATTTCTCCACACGTAAACAAAGATGCTCGTGATCAGTACGAAATCCGTACTCACAAACGTTTGGTTGATATTGTTGAGCCAACAGAAAAAACTGTTGATGCATTAATGCGTTTAGATTTAGCTGCCGGCGTTGACGTGCAGATTAGTCTAGGTTAATAGAGGTTATTACAATGATTGGTTTAATCGGTCGTAAACTTGGTATGACGCGCGTTTTCACTGAAGAAGGCGTTTCAATTCCAGTTACCGTAATCGAAATCGAAGCCAACCGTGTTACTCAAGTTAAAACTGTTGAAACAGATGGCTATTCTGCAATTCAAGTTACTACTGGCTCTAAAAAAGCAAGTCGTGTAACTAAGCCAGAAGCAGGTCATTTCGTGAAAGCAGGTGTTGAAGCTGGTCGCGGTTTATGGGAATTTCGTACTGAAGGTGAAACTGCTGAGTTCACTTTAGGTCAAGAGATTAACGTTGACATCCTTGCTGATGTTAAAAAAGTTGATGTTACCGGTACTTCTAAAGGTAAAGGTTTCCAAGGCGGTGTTAAACGCTGGAACTTCCGTACTCAAGATGCTACCCACGGTAACTCTTTATCACATCGTGTACTTGGTTCTATTGGTCAAAACCAAACTCCGGGTCGCGTGTTTAAAGGTAAAAAAATGGCTGGACACTTAGGTGCTGAACGTGTAACCGTTCAATCCCTTGAGGTTGTTCGTGTTGATGCTGAGCGTAAATTATTATTAGTAAAAGGTGCCGTTCCGGGTGCAACTAATAGTGATGTTATCGTAAAACCGGCAGTTAAAGCATAAGTCTAGGAGATAGAGATGGAATTACAAGTTGTTGGTGCAAACGCACTCACTGTTTCTGAAACTACCTTCGGACGTGAGTTTAACGAAGCATTGATTCACCAGGTTGTTGTTGCTTATGCAGCTGGTGCTCGTCAAGGTTCTCGCGCACAAAAAACTCGTGCTGAAGTGTCTGGTTCAGGTAAAAAACCTTGGCGTCAAAAAGGTACAGGTCGTGCTCGCTCCGGTGATATCAAATCACCAATCTGGCGTTCTGGTGGTGTAACATTTGCTGCGAAACCACAAGATCACAGCCAAAAAGTGAATAAGAAAATGTACCGTGGTGCTATTAAGAGCATTCTTTCTGAATTAGTCCGTCAAGAGCGTTTAATCGTTGTTGAAAAATTTGAAATTGATGCACCAAAAACGAAAGTTTTAGTTAAAAAATTAAAAGAGTTGGCACTTGAAGATGTGTTAATCATTACAGCAAATTTAGATGAAAATCTATTCTTAGCAGCGCGTAACCTTTACAAAGTAGATGTACGTGATGTTCAAGGTATTGACCCGGTTAGCTTAATTGCTTTCGATAAAGTGGTTGTTACTGCTGAGGCTGTAAAACAAATTGAGGAGATCCTAGCATGAGTCAAGAACGTTTGCTAAGAGTGCTCAAAGCACCACATGTCTCTGAAAAAGCAACAAATAACGCTGAACAGTCCAATACGATCGTTTTCAAAGTAGCTTTAGATGCAAATAAAGTTGAAATTGCCAACGCTGTTGAGCAATTATTTGAAGTGAAAGTAGCTTCTGTTCGTACTGTTGTCGTGAAAGGTAAAACTAAACGTCGCGGTGCGAAAGTCGGACGTCGTAGTGACTGGAAAAAAGCATATGTATCTTTAGCTGAAGGCCAATCTTTGGACTTCGTTGAAGGTGCTGAGTAATTCGGAGGAGTAGAAAATAATGGCTATCGTTAAATGTAAGCCGACCTCCGCTGGTCGTCGCCACGTTGTTAAAGTTGTAAACCCTGAATTACATAAGGGTAAACCTTACGCCCCGTTATTAGATACTAAATCTAAAACCGGTGGTCGTAATAATAATGGTCGTATTACTACTCGTCACATTGGTGGCGGTCATAAACAACACTATCGTCTAGTTGATTTCAAACGTAATAAATTAGACATTCCAGCGGTTGTTGAGCGTTTGGAATACGATCCGAATCGTTCTGCAAACATTGCATTAGTGCTTTATAAAGACGGTGAACGCCGTTATATCTTAGCACCTAAAGGCTTGTCAGTAGGCGATCAAATCCAAGCGGGTGTTAACGCACCAATCAAAGCTGGTAACAGCTTACCAATGCGTAATATCCCAGTGGGTTCAACAGTGCATAACGTTGAATTAAAACCTGGCAAAGGCGGTCAAATCGCTCGTTCCGCAGGTGCGTATGTACAAATCATTGCACGTGAAGGTAACTATGTTACTTTACGTTTACGTTCAGGCGAAATGCGTAAAGTATTAGCTGAATGTTCTGCGACAATCGGTGAAGTAGGTAACTCTGAACATATGTTGCGTGTACTGGGTAAAGCCGGTGCAAGCCGTTGGAGAGGTATTCGCCCTACAGTTCGTGGTACAGCAATGAACCCAGTAGATCACCCACATGGTGGTGGTGAAGGTCGTAACTTTGGTAAACATCCTGTGACTCCATGGGGCGTTCAAACCAAAGGTAAGAAAACTCGCCACAACAAACGTACTGATAAATATATCGTACGTCGCCGTGGTAAATAATTTTAATTAATCAAGAGGATAAGCCATGCCACGTTCTCTCAAGAAGGGTCCTTTCCTTGACCTACACTTGTTGAAGAAGGTAGAGAAGGCGGTGGAAAGCGGGGATAAAAAACCAATTAAAACTTGGTCCCGTCGTTCAATGATCATTCCATCAATGATTGGATTGACCATCGCAGTCCATAATGGTCGTCAGCACGTTCCTGTATTTGTGTCCGATGAAATGATCGGTCACAAACTAGGTGAATTTGCACCGACTCGTACTTACCGCGGTCATGCCGCAGATAAGAAAGCTAAGAAGTAAGGGGTAAAAGATGGAAACTATTGCAAAACATCGTTACGCTCGCACTTCAGCACAAAAAGCTCGCTTAGTTGCGGATTTAATCCGTGGTAAAAAAGTAGCTCAAGCGTTAGAAATTCTAACTTACACTAACAAAAAAGCTGCGGCTTTAGTGAAGAAAGTGCTTGAGTCTGCAATCGCTAATGCAGAGCATAATGACGGTGCAGATATCGATGATCTAAAAGTTAGCAAAATTTTTGTTGATGAAGGTCCTAGCATGAAGCGTGTTATGCCACGTGCTAAAGGTCGTGCAGATCGTATTTTAAAACGTACAAGCCACATCACTGTGGTTGTGTCAGATCGTTAATCGTAGAGGAATAGCAATGGGTCAGAAAGTACATCCACATGGTATTCGCCTAGGTATCGTTAAGCCTTGGAGCTCTACGTGGTTCGCGAATACACAAGATTTCGCTGATAACTTAGAAGGCGATTTCAAAGTACGTAAATTTTTAAATAAAGAATTAGCGAATGCTTCAGTATCACGTATCACTATCGAACGTCCTGCTAAAAGTATTCGTGTAACAATTCACACAGCTCGTCCTGGTATCGTTATCGGTAAAAAAGGCGAAGATGTTGAAAAATTACGTAACGCAGTTGCAGCTATCGCAGGCGTTCCGGTTCAAATCAACATTGCTGAAGTGAAAAAACCTGAATTAGATGCAAAATTAGTTGCAGATAGTATCGCTTCCCAACTTGAGCGTCGTGTGATGTTCCGTCGCGCGATGAAAAAAGCAGTGCAAAACGCAATGCGTTTAGGTGCTAAAGGTATCAAAGTTGAAGTAAGCGGTCGTTTAGGTGGTGCAGAAATTGCACGTTCAGAATGGTATCGTGAAGGTCGTGTGCCATTACATACACTGCGTGCGGACATCGATTATAACACTGCAGAGGCTCATACTACATACGGCGTTATCGGCGTTAAAGTATGGATTTTCAAAGGTGAAATTTTAGGTGGTATGGCTGCAATCGCACAACAACCAGAACAACAACCTGCCGACAAGCCTAATAACAGAAAAGGCCGCGGTAAAGGTCGTAAGTAAGGAGAATTGTTAAATGTTGCAACCAAAACGTACAAAATTCCGTAAAGTCCACAAGGGTCGTAACCGTGGTATTGCCGGTGGTACAGAAGTTAGCTTCGGTACCTTTGGTTTAAAAGCAGTTGGTCGTGGTCGTTTAACCGCACGTCAGATCGAAGCCGCTCGTCGTGCGATGACTCGTGCAGTAAAACGTCAAGGTAAAATCTGGATTCGTGTATTTCCGGACAAACCAATTACTGAAAAACCATTAGAAGTCCGTATGGGTAAAGGTAAAGGTAACGTTGAGTACTGGGTAGCCTTAATCCAACCGGGTAAAGTACTTTATGAAATGGATGGTGTGTCAGAAGAAATCGCACGTAATGCATTTGCATTAGCGGCGGCTAAACTTCCGATTAAAACAACATTCGTAACTAAGACGGTGATGTAATGAAAGCTCAAGAACTACGTACAAAAAGTGTTGAAGAGCTGAATGCTGAATTGGTTAACTTGTTAGGTGAGCAATTCAAATTGCGTATGCAAGCAGCCGCCGGTCAGCTTCAACAAACCCATCAGTTAAAACAAGTGCGTCGTAGCATTGCACAAGTAAAAACTGTATTAACCGAAAAGGCGGGTGAGTAATGACTGATAAAATTCGTACCGTGCAAGGTCGCGTGATCAGTGATAAAATGGATAAATCTTTTACTATCGCAATCGAGCGTATGGTAAAACACCCACTTTTAGGTAAATTTATCCGTCGTACCACTAAATTACACGTGCACGATGAGAATAACGAAGCTAAACAAGGTGATGTAGTAGAAATCCGCGAATGTCGTCCGGTTTCTAAAACTAAATCTTGGACTTTAGTTCGAGTCGTTGAAAAAGCAGTAGCTTAATTAACGATAAAAATTAAAAAAGCTCCGGCAGGTCATGCCGGGGCTTTTTGTTTGGAAATTTCTTTTATTTTGACCGCACTTGACGGCATAATCCGTGTAATAAAAAGTGCGGTCATTTTTGTTAAAATTATTTATCAATATCAGACAAATAATCCTTGATTAAAACTTGATTGGTATTGGGCGTTGTGATAAAATCCGCAACCTGTCTAACCTGTGTGTTGGGCAGATTCGTCCCGATTAGATTGTCGAAAGGGGATTTTTTAGATTTTAGCGGAGCACTAATATGATCCAAGAACAGACTATGCTGGATGTTGCTGATAACTCAGGAGCTCGCAGCGTAATGTGTATCAAGGTTCTAGGTGGATCGCACCGTCGTTACGCTGCTATTGGCGATATCATCAAAGTTACTGTAAAAGAAGCAATTCCACGCGGTAAAGTTAAAAAAGGTGATGTTTTAAAAGCAGTTGTGGTGCGCACCAAGAAGGGTGTTCGTCGCCCAGATGGTGCAGTTATTCGCTTCGATGGTAATGCTTGTGTTATGTTAAACAATAACAGTGAGCAACCAATCGGAACACGTATCTTCGGACCTGTGACTCGTGAACTTCGTTCTGAGAAGTTTATGAAGATCATTTCTTTGGCTCCGGAAGTACTGTAAGGAGAGAAGAGAAAATGGCTGCAAAAATCCGTCAAAACGATGAAGTTATTATGATTACCGGTAGCGCTGAAAAAGGCAAAGGTAAACGTGGTAAAGTAACAAAGGTACTACCTAACGGTAAAGTGATTGTTGAAGGTTTAAATATTATTACTAAACACGAAAAACCGGTTCCGGCATTAGGCCAAGCTGGTGGTTTAGTGAAAAAAGAAGCTGCGATTGATGTATCAAACGTTGCGATCTTTAACCCTGAGACAAACAAAGCAGACCGCGTAGGTTTCCGATTTGAAGAGGGCAAAAAGGTTCGTTTCTTCAAATCAACTGGTAAAACAATTTAATAAACTGGAGTAATGCGATGGCGAAACTGCATGATTACTACAGAGATACAGTAGTTAATGAATTAAAAACTAAATTCAACTACTCATCTGTCATGCAAGTCCCACGAATCGAAAAGATTACCCTGAATATGGGTGTGGGTGAAGCATTGACCGATAAAAAATTGTTAGATAATGCAGTAGCAGATCTAGCAGCAATTAGCGGTCAAAAACCATTAGTAACTAAAGCTCGCAAATCAGTTGCCGGCTTTAAAATCCGTCAGGGATATCCAATCGGTTGTAAAGTAACACTACGTGGTGAACGTATGTGGGAGTTCTTTGAACGTTTAATTACAATTGCGGTTCCACGTATCCGCGACTTCCGTGGTTTAAGTGCGAAGTCTTTTGATGGTCGTGGTAACTATAGTATGGGTGTGCGTGAGCAAATCATCTTCCCTGAAATCGATTATGATAAAGTGGATCGCGTGCGTGGTTTAGATATTACTATCACCACTACGGCGAAAAGTGATGAAGAAGGCCAAGCACTGCTCGCTGCCTTTAATTTCCCATTCCGTAAATAAGGCAGGTTATAGATGGCTAAACAATCAATGAAAGAGCGCGATTTAAAACGTGCTAAATTGGCTGAAAAATTTTACGCTAAACGCGTTGAATTGAAAAAAATTATTTCAGATGTAAACGCCTCTGACGAAGAGCGTTGGGATGCCGTGTTAAAGTTACAAACTTTACCGCGTGATTCTAGCCCAATCCGTCAGCGTAACCGTTGCCGCCAAACCGGACGTCCTCACGGCGTTCTTCGTAAGTTTGGTTTAAGTCGTATTAAGGTTCGTGAAGCTGCGATGCGTGGCGAAATTCCAGGCCTTAAGAAAGCAAGTTGGTAATTTACCACTTTATTTTGGAATCGGAGTAAAATCAAATGAGCATGCAAGATCCAATCGCAGATATGTTGACCCGCATTCGTAACGGTCAAGCTGCGAACAAAGTTGCGATTAGTATGCCTTCATCCAAGCTAAAAGTGGCAATTGCCAATGTATTAGCTAGCGAAGGTTATATCGAAAGCGTTAAAGTTTTAGAAGGCACCAAGCCTGAATTGGAAATTACTTTAAAATATTTCCAAGGTAAACCGGTTGTAGAAAGCATTCAACGTGTAAGCCGTCCTGGTCTTCGTATTTATAAACGTAAAGACGAATTACCAAAAATTATGGGTGGTTTAGGTATTGCAGTTGTTTCTACATCTAAAGGTGTGATGACTGACCGTGCAGCTCGCCAAGCGGGGTTGGGCGGTGAGATTATCTGTTACGTAGCTTAATAGAGAGGTAGGAAATGTCTCGTGTTGCAAAAGCACCCGTTAATGTTCCTGCCGGCGTAGAGGTTAAACTCGACGGTCAGCTATTAACGGTTAAAGGAAAGAATGGCACATTATCTCGTGACATTCACAGTTCAGTTGAAGTTAAATTTGAAAACAACGAATTAACATTTGCACCTCGTGCAGATATTGTTAATGCTGATGCACAAGCAGGTACTGCACGTGCGTTAGTTAATGCAATGGTTATCGGTGTGACAGAAGGCTTCACTCGTAAATTACAATTGGTGGGTGTAGGTTACAGAGCCCAAATTAAAGGCAACGTAGTTGCTTTAAGTTTAGGTTTCTCTCACCCTGTTGAGCACACATTGCCAGCAGGTATTACTGCAGAATGCCCTTCTCAAACGGAAATCGTATTGAAAGGTGCAGACAAACAGCTAATCGGACAAGTTGCAGCAGATATTCGTGCTTATCGCCGTCCTGAGCCTTATAAAGGTAAAGGGGTACGTTACGCTGATGAAGTGGTACGTACTAAAGAGGCTAAGAAGAAATAATTAAGGTAACACTATGGATAAGAAATCAGCTCGTATCCGTCGTGCGACTCGTACGCGTCATTTGATGAGAGAGCAAGGAGTAACTCGTTTAGTTATTCATCGTACTCCGCGTCATATTTATGCACAAGTAATCGCACCGAACGGTTCAGAAGTTCTTGCCGCTGCTTCAACTGTTGAAAAAGTAATTAGTGAGCAAGTGAAATTCACCGGAAACAAAGATGCAGCCGCTGCAGTAGGTAAAGCAATTGCAGAAAGAGCTTTAGCTAAAGGCATCAAAGATGTTGCATTTGACCGTTCTGGTTTTAAATATCATGGTCGTGTCCAAACTTTAGCGGACGCAGCCCGTGAAGCTGGTCTACAGTTCTAATAGAGGTAATTTTAGATGGCAAACATCGAAAAACAAGCTGGTGAACTGCAAGAGAAGCTAATCGCGGTTAACCGTGTATCAAAAACTGTAAAAGGTGGTCGTATTATGAGCTTTACCGCATTAACTGTGGTAGGTGATGGTAACGGTCGCGTAGGTTTTGGTTATGGTAAAGCTCGTGAAGTTCCGGCAGCGATCCAAAAAGCGATGGAAAAAGCACGTCGCAATATGATCAATGTTGCATTAAACGAAGGTACCTTACAGCACCCTATCAAAGGTGCTCATACGGGTTCTCGCGTATTTATGCAACCGGCTAGTGAAGGTACCGGTATTATTGCCGGCGGTGCAATGCGTGCAGTATTAGAAGTTGCAGGTGTTCGTAACGTACTTTCAAAAGCATATGGTTCAACCAACCCAATTAACGTTGTTCGTGCAACTATTGATGCACTGGCAAATATGAAATCACCAGAAATGGTTGCTGCTAAACGCGGTAAAACCGTTGATGAAATTTTGGGGTAATTGATTATGGCTAAAACTATTAAAGTAACTCAAACTCGTAGCTCTATTGCTCGTTTACCGAAACACAAAGCTACATTGAAAGGCTTAGGACTTCGCCATATCCGTCATACTGTTGAATTAGAAGATACCCCAGCGGTACGCGGTATGATCAACCAAGTTTCATACATGGTTAAAGTAGAGGAGTAAGAGAATGCGTTTAAATACTCTATCTCCGGCTGAAGGTGCGAAGCATAGTGCTAAGCGTCTAGGTCGTGGTATTGGTTCCGGTTTAGGCAAAACAGGCGGCCGTGGTCATAAAGGTCAAAAATCTCGTACTGGCGGTGGTGTTCGTCGAGGTTTTGAAGGTGGCCAAATGCCTTTATATCGTCGTTTACCGAAATTTGGTTTTACTTCAATGAAAGCAGCTGTTACAGCTGAAGTCCGTTTGAATGATTTAACTAAAGTTGAAGGTAACGTTGTTACATTAGATGCATTAAAAGCAGCGAACGTAATCACTAAAGATATTCAATTTGCAAAAGTAATTCTTGCAGGTGAACTAAAAGGTGCTGTAACTGTTCGCGGTTTACGTGTAACTAAAGGTGCAAAATCAGCCATTGAAGCGGCTGGCGGTTCTGTTGAGGAATAATTAAATGGCTAAGCAACCAGGGTATCAAAATAGAAGCACTCAAAGCGGTACTGGTGAGCTAAAACGTCGATTATGGTTTGTTTTAGGTGCACTGATCGTCTTTCGTATTGGTTCTTTCATTCCGGTTCCTGGTATTGATTCGGCCGTATTAGCTCAATTAATCGAACAACAAAAGGGCACCATCATTGATATGTTTAATATGTTCTCTGGTGGTGCGTTGAGTCGAGCGTCAATTTTTGCCTTAGGGATTATGCCGTATATTTCGGCATCTATCATTATTCAATTATTGGCAACCGTACATCCTGCATTAGCAGAATTAAAGAAAGAAGGTGAAGCCGGTCGTCGTAAAATTAGCAAATATACTCGTTATTCCACGTTGGTATTAGCTACGATCCAAGCAATTGGTATTGCGACAGGTTTGCCAAGCATGTTACCGGGTCTAGTTCCAAATTTAGGCTTCGGTTTTTACTTTACTGCTGTTGTGAGCTTGGTAACGGGAACGATGTTCTTAATGTGGCTAGGCGAGCAAATTACAGAACGCGGTATTGGTAATGGTATTTCTTTAATTATTTTTGCAGGTATTGTGGCAGGACTTCCTTCTGCAATCGGTCAAACTATTGAGCAGGCTCGTCAAGGGCAAATGCATCTATTAGTTCTTTTATTAATTGCCGTAATTGTTTTTGCAGTAACATATTTTGTTGTCTTTATCGAAAGAGGACAAAGAAGAATCCGTGTTGAATATGCTAAACGTCAGCAAGGTCGTCAAATTCTTGGTGGGCACAGCACGCATTTGCCATTAAAAGTAAATATGGCAGGTGTAATGCCGGCAATTTTTGCATCAAGTATTATTTTGTTCCCTGCAACTATAACCACTTGGTTTGGCCAAGGGGCAAGTTTAGAATGGCTTTCTGATTTATCATTATTGTTAGCGCCAGGACAACCATTGTATTTGGTTTTGTATGCAGCGGCAATTATGTTTTTTAGTTTCTTCTATACTGCAATGCAATATAATCCTCGTGATACTGCAGATAATTTGAAAAAATCTGGTGCATTCATACCGGGAATTAGACCAGGTGAACAGACATCACGTTATATTGATAAAATTATGACCCGCTTAACCTTAATTGGTGGGTTATATGTCACATTTGTGTGTTTGGTTCCTTATCTTATGACATCGGCATGGAACGTACAATTCTATTTTGGTGGTACTTCTTTACTGATTGTTGTAGTGGTAATTATGGATTTCATCGCTCAGGTTCAAAGTCATTTGATGTCAAGTCAATATGAATCTGCGTTGAAAAAAGCAAACCTTAAAGGGTTTGGACAATAATTTTATTGTCTTTTAAATGTAAATAGGGATAAGCAATGAAAGTTCGTGCTTCCGTTAAGAAAATGTGTCGTAACTGCAAAATTGTTAAACGTGAAGGTGTTGTTCGTGTATTATGCAGCGACCCTAAACATAAACAACGTCAAGGTTAATTAAACATTTTTCTTGCAAAGAACCTGCTGAGCAGTTATACTGCTCAGCTCATTTATGTCCTGATGCACTGTTTGAGTATCCTGAAAACGGGCTTTTCAAGATCAGTGTATCAATTAATTTTAATAATAGGAGTGCATAGTGGCCCGTATTGCAGGCATTAACATTCCTGATCACAAACACGCTGTAATTGCATTAACTGCGATCTACGGTATCGGTAAAACCCGCTCACAAGCTATTTGTGCAGCAGCTGGTATTGCTGAAGATGTTAAGATCAGAGAATTGTCTGAAGAGCAGATTGATAAACTGCGTGACGAAGTTGGTAAATTTACCGTTGAAGGTGACTTACGTCGTGAAGTAACATTAAACATCAAACGTCTATTAGACTTAGGATGTTATCGTGGTTTACGTCATCGTCGTAGTTTACCTGTACGTGGTCAACGTACTAAAACTAACGCGCGTACCCGTAAGGGTCCTCGTAAACCGATCAAGAAATAGTCGGGGTAAATAGAAGATGGCTAAAACACCAGTTCGTGCACGTAAGCGTGTAAAAAAACAAATTGTAGATGGCGTAGCTCATATCCACGCATCTTTCAATAATACAATCGTTACAATTACTGACCGTCAAGGTAATGCTCTTGCATGGGCAACTGCAGGTGGTTCAGGTTTCCGTGGTTCTCGTAAATCTACCCCGTTTGCCGCACAAGTTGCAGCAGAACGTTGTGCTGAAGTCGTAAAAGAGTTTGGCTTAAAGAACTTGGAAGTTATGGTTAAGGGCCCTGGTCCTGGTCGTGAGTCTACTATTCGTGCATTAAATGCAGCGGGTTTCCGTATTACGAATATTACTGATGTGACTCCGATTCCACATAACGGTTGTCGTCCACCGAAAAAACGTCGTGTTTAATGGCGTTATAGGATAGTTGGAGAAAGAAAATGGCAAGATATTTGGGTCCTAAACTCAAGCTAAGCCGTCGCGAAGGCACTGACTTATTCCTTAAGTCTGGCGTTCGTGCGATTGATTCAAAATGTAAAATTGATACAGCACCCGGTCAACACGGTGCTCGTAAACCGCGTTTGTCTGACTATGGTAGTCAATTACGTGAGAAGCAAAAAGTTCGCCGTATGTACGGGATCTTAGAACGTCAATTCCGTAACTACTATAAAGAAGCAAACCGCTTAAAAGGTAACACAGGTGAAAACTTATTAGTGTTATTAGAAGGTCGATTGGATAACGTTGTTTATCGCATGGGCTTTGCAGCAACTCGTGCAGAGGCTCGCCAACTGGTGAGTCACAAAGCCGTTGTTGTAAATGGTCGTGTTGTGAATATCCCATCATTCCAAGTTTCCGTTAATGATGTTGTTGCTATTCGTGAAAAATCGAAAAAACAAGCACGTATTAAAGCATCACTGGAATTGGCAGAACAAAGAGAAAAACCGACATGGTTAGAAGTTGATGCCGCTAAAATGGAAGGTGTGTTCAAACGTGTTCCTGAACGTTCTGATTTATCAGCAGACATTAACGAACATCTGATCGTCGAGCTTTACTCTAAATAATAGTTAAAGCTTAGTAGCAATAGAGAGGATAAAATGCAGGGTTCTGTTACAGAATTTTTAAAGCCACACTTAGTTGATATTGAGCAAATCAGCCCAACTCACGCTAAAGTGATTTTAGAACCGTTAGAGCGTGGTTTCGGTCACACTTTAGGTAATGCTTTACGTCGCATTCTTCTATCTTCAATGCCGGGTTGTGCCGTGACTGAAGTAGAAATTGAAGGGGTATTGCACGAATATAGTAGTAAAGAAGGTGTTCAAGAAGATATTCTTGAAGTGCTTTTAAACCTTAAAGGTCTAGCGGTTAAGGTTCAGAATAAAGATGATGTTATTTTAACATTGAATAAATCTGGCATTGGCCCTGTTGTTGCAGCCGACATCACCCACGATGGTGATGTTGAAATCGTAAATCCTGAACATGTAATCTGTCATTTAACAGACGAGAATGCATCGATTAGTATGCGTATTCGTGTACAACGTGGCAGAGGTTATGTTCCTGCTTCAGCTCGTGTGCATAGTCAAGATGAAGATCGTCCTATCGGTCGTTTATTGGTAGATGCTACTTATAGTCCGGTTGACCGTATTGCCTACAATGTAGAAGCAGCACGTGTTGAACAACGTACTGACTTAGATAAGTTAGTGATTGAACTGGAAACTAACGGCACTATTGATCCGGAAGAAGCGATTCGTCGTGCAGCAACAATTTTAGCAGAGCAACTTGATGCATTCGTTGATTTACGTGATGTTCGTCAACCTGAAGTTAAGGAAGAAAAACCGGAGTTTGATCCGATTTTATTACGTCCTGTTGATGACTTAGAGTTGACAGTTCGTTCTGCTAACTGTTTGAAAGCAGAAACAATTCATTATATCGGTGACTTAGTACAACGTACCGAAGTTGAGTTATTAAAAACGCCTAATCTTGGTAAGAAATCTCTTACTGAAATTAAAGACGTACTCGCTTCACGTGGTCTGTCATTAGGTATGCGCCTTGAAAACTGGCCACCGGCAAGTATTGCCGAAGACTAATATAGTCTGGTCACTGGGTTAAGATTTTTCTGAGAAGGATAAGGTCATGCGCCATCGTAAGAGTGGTCGTCAACTAAACCGTAATAGCAGTCATCGTCAAGCGATGTTCCGCAATATGGCAAGTTCTTTGGTTGAACACGAAATCATCAAAACAACTTTGCCTAAAGCAAAAGAATTACGTCGTGTAGTTGAGCCGTTAATTACATTAGCTAAAGAAGATAGCGTTGCTAATCGCCGTTTAGCTTTTGCTCGTACTCGTAACACAGATACCGTTGCGAAATTATTTAATGAATTAGGTCCACGTTTTGCACAACGTGCAGGTGGTTATACCCGTATCTTAAAATGCGGATTCCGTGCAGGCGATAACGCGCCAATGGCATACATTGAGTTAGTTGATCGTCCGGAAGTTGCAGAAGCAGCTGCGGAATAATAGATTCAATTAAAATTAAAAACCCGCTATATTAGCGGGTTTTTGTTTTATAAATTTTGTTCTAAATAGTTCAATACGACTTGATGATGATCTTTGGTTTTAAATTTATCAAAAACTTGTTCGATAATACCTTGTTCATTGATTAAAAAACTAATACGATGAATGCCATTATAGGTTTTCCCCATAAATTTTTTCTCACCCCACACACCGAATTGTTCTGCAACCTTGTGGTCGACATCAGAAAGCAAGGTAAAATTCAAGGCTTTCTTCTCAATAAAATTAGCTAATTTGTTTGGTGCATCGGGACTAATGCCTAAAATAACCACATCAAATTTGTCTAACTCAGTTTTTGCATCGCGTAATCCATGGGCTTGCATAGTGCACCCCGGTGTCAATGCTTTAGGATAGAAATAAAGCAGTACTTTTTTGCCTTGAAATTGTGTCAATGAAACGAGTTCATTCGCTTGATTTGGCAGTGTGAAGTGCGGTGCGATATCGCCAATTTTTAATGTATTCATTTTATTTTCCTTTTATTTGTTTAAAATCATAAAAAACACTTGCAAATTATATCGTTTTTAGCGATCTTTAAGAACATCGACTTCAATAAATAAAATATAAAAAATCTTCGGAGGATTTATGGCAAACACACTTTTGTTTTCAGGCAGTTTAACTGCAATGATCACCCCAATGAATAATCACGGTGAAGTAGATTATGATGAGTTGAAAAAACTCGTAGAATATCATATTAAATCCGGCACGGACGGTATTGTAGCGGTCGGTACAACCGGTGAGTCGGCGACTTTAAGCATTGATGAAAATGTGAAAGTAATTCAAAAGACCGTTGAATTTGCAGCCGGACGTATTCCTGTGATTGCAGGTACCGGATCTAATGCAACGAGCGAAGCCATTGCAATGACTAAATTATTGCGTGATAGCGGTGTAGCAGGATGTTTATCTGTGGTGCCATACTATAATAAACCGACACAAGAAGGGATGTATCAACACTTTAAAGCGATTGCGGAATCAACCGATTTACCTCAAATTCTTTATAATGTGCCGGGGCGTACGGGAAGTGACTTACAACCTGAAACCGTAGGTCGTTTGGCAAAAATTCCTAATATTGTGGGAATTAAAGAAGCTACAGGTGATGTGAGTCGCGTAGCCAAAATTCGTGCATTAACCGGTGAGGATTTCATTATTTTAAGCGGTGATGATGCGACAGGTTTGGAATTAATGAAATTGGGCGGACAAGGCGTGATTTCTGTAACCAATAATGTTGCTGCCGCGGATATGGCGAAAATGTGTAAATTCGCACTGGAAGGTAATTTTGCAGAAGCAGAGGTAATCAATGAACGCTTGATGGCACTACATAAAGATTTATTTGTGGAGTCTAACCCGATTCCGGTGAAATGGGCAGCATATCGTATCGGTTTGATCGCCGAACCGGTATTACGTTTACCGCTGACCGTTTTAAGCGAGCAGGCACAACCTAAAGTAGAAGCGGCCTTAAAACAGGCAGGGCTGCTTTAATAAGTGCGGTCTTTTTTTATAAAGTTTTATAAATTGTACTCAATAAAAAAGTAACATCAGTGATGTTACTTTTTTTGTGAAATCGAAAATTATAAACTTTCAGTGAAAGTACGAGTAATAACGTCGCGTTGTTGTTCCGGAGTTAGCGAGTTGAAACGTACTGCATAACCGGAAACACGGATGGTTAATTGCGGATATTTTTCCGGATTTTTAACGGCATCTTCTAAAGTTTCACGACGTAAAACGTTTACGTTTAAGTGTTGACCGCCTTCCACTTTTACACGCGGAGCAATGTCAACCGGTAATTCGCGATATTCGAATTGACCTAATTCGTTTACTGCCACCACTTGATCTTCAGCGAAGTCTCCTTTAGCACATAAACAACGAGCTTCACCTTTGTCGCTATCCAATAACCAGAATGAGTTCAATAAATTGTCGTTAGCGGCTTGAGTAATTTGAATACCTTTAATCATATGAATGCCTCCATTTGGCTGTTTGTTAATCTAAATTGGTGCAAATTTTATCAAAAATTTTTATCTTTTCAAATAAAATTGATCTAAAACAAGTGATATTTCATTAATATTTTATTAAATTTGATTTTAATCAAAATAAATATGATGTATTGGCGGTTATTTTAACATATAAGTAACTGCATTTAACATTTATTTAAAGTTATTTGTTGGGAATATGGTTCTTTGAGTGGTAAATTTGCGGTCAGTGACAAGCCAACTTGCAATGTTTATAATATAAGCCACATTTAATTGGTGATAAAGGGAGAGAGTTGTGGAAACGTGGAAAGATGCTATCGGTATAGAAAAAGAACAACCTTATTTTAAATCTATTTTGCAACAAGTCCATGCGGCACGCGCCAGCGGTAAAATCATATATCCTCCGCAAAATGAAATTTTCAGTGCATTTAAATTGACCGAATTTGCTGATGTAAAAGTAGTGATTTTAGGACAAGATCCTTATCACGGGCCGAATCAGGCACACGGATTGGCCTTTTCTGTCAAACCCGGCATTGTACCGCCGCCGTCATTGGTCAACATCTATAAAGAACTCAGCACGGATATCGAAGGTTTTCAGGTTCCAAATCACGGTTATTTGGTGGATTGGGCGAAACAGGGGGTGCTGTTACTTAATACGGTATTAACCGTAGAGCGGGGCATGGCTCATTCCCATTCGAAATTCGGTTGGGAAACGTTTACCGACCGTGTTATCGAACAATTAAACAATCATCGCGAACATCTTGTGTTTTTATTATGGGGCAGTCATGCACAGAAAAAAGGGCAGTTTATTGATCGTAATAAACACCGTGTGTTGACTTCGGTACATCCGTCCCCTTTATCGGCACATCGCGGATTTTTCGGTTGTCGCCACTTTTCCAAGGCTAACGACTATTTGCGGGAGCAAGGGTTAGCGGAAATTAATTGGAAATTGACCGCACTTTCATTATAATTTGCCTTCAATTAACGAAAGGAACAACAATGTTAGCCATTATTTCACCGGCAAAAACGCTTGATTATCAAAGCGAAATCCCAAAATTTTCTGTAACACGACCGCACTTAACGGATTATAGCGAGCAATTAATTGATTTATGTCGTCAATTATCACCGGCACAAATCGCGTCATTAATGAGTATCAGCGATAAATTAGCAGGACTTAATGTCGCCCGCTTTGCCGAATGGGAAAAAAAGCATAACCAACAAAATTCCCGTCCTGCGATTTATGCCTTTAAAGGCGATGTATATACCGGATTAGCGGCAGAAAGTTTGTCGGAGCAAGATGTGATGTTTGCCCAACAGCATTTGCGTATATTATCAGGATTATATGGTCTGCTGCGTCCGTTGGATTTAATGCAACCGTACCGTTTGGAAATGGGAACGAAATTAATCAACCGCAACGGCAAGGATTTGTATGCTTTCTGGGGGAATGTCATTACTCAATCTTTACAGAAAGCCATTGACGAACAAGGTGATAATGTATTGGTGAATCTGGCATCGGATGAATATTATAAATCCGTTAAAGCCGATAAATTATCGGTAAATATTATCAAACCGGTTTTTTTAGATAATAAGAACGGTAAATATAAAGTGATTAGTTTTTATGCTAAAAAGGCTCGCGGTTTAATGTGCCGTTATATCATTCAACATCGCCTGCAGGAAATCGAACAGCTAAAAGAATTTGATTTAGACGGTTATTATTTTGATGCAACCGCATCCACTAATACGGAATTTGTCTTTAAGCGGGATTTACAAGAGTAATTTATGAAAAAATATTTGTTACTAAGCCTATTGTTTTTAAGCGGTTGTACACTATTGCAGTCACCACCGACACAATTAGATGCGCCTAAAAAAATCACTCATGAGAATAAAGCCTATCGTTTGGGGAAACATCGGGATTTGATTGATGTGACTCGTTATGTGTATTGGTTGCCGAAGCAAAACGCCCAAAATTGGCAAAGTGCGGTGGAATTATTTTTAGATCGAAATAAACAAAAGCGGGATTTGCAACAACGGATTGCATTACGTAAAAAAATTTATGGCGAACATCCGACAGGTTTAAACAGCTACAATCTTTACACGGAAAATGATTATTTATACGGCTATATTATTTATAAACCGACCAAACTGAACAAAAGTTGGCAGGTGGATGTATTAAAAGGTAAAAATGTTGATCGCTGTGGTTATGTGCAGTATCAGTATTCGGTAAAAGTCGCCCGCACCGGTAAAATCCGCCAAATGTCATCGGACAAATTGGTCGGATATTTGAAAAAATACGTGGCCGATAAAGAATTGGCAAAATTAAAACAAGCCGATTGGAAATGGCAGTGTGTAAAGCCTAAGACCTAATTAAAGATATAAACAATGCAAGAAGTCTATTCCAAACAAGTCCGCAGAGCTGCAATTTTCGCAATTTGCACCGCACTTTTACTGGTTTTGGTAAAAGGTGTCGCTTGGTGGAAAACGGGATCCGTGAGTATGTTGGCCTCTATCACCGATTCCTTATTGGATTTACTGAGTTCTTTTACCAGTATGTTGATCTTGCGTTTTGCTCTTATGCCCGCAGATAATAACCATTCGTTCGGTCATGGCAAAGCGGAATCAATGGCTTCTTTGGCTCAAAGTGCATTTATATCCGGTTCGGCAATATTTTTGTTATTACAAGGCATCCATCGCTTAAATGCCCCCGTTGAATTGCCGCACTCCGAACTGGGAATTGCAGTTACCTTATTTTCTATCGCCGCCACTTTTGTGTTGGTAATATATCAACGTAAGGTGATTAAACAAACCGATAGCCCCGCAATTAAAGCGGATCGCCTGCATTATCAAACCGACTTATTGATGAACCTTGCCATTTTGATTTCCCTACTTTTAAGTATGCAGGGCTTTATCTGTGCCGATGCCATTTTTGCTATTTTAATAGCGGGTTACATTTTGTTAAACGCGGCAAAAATGTTGTTTGAAGCCATTCAGTTATTGCTGGATGTTGCATTACCTGAACATGAAATTCGTCTGATCGAACGCATTGCTCAAGAAGACAAAAGCGTGATTGGCATCCATGATTTACGGACTCGGCGAGCCGGTGCGATCCGTTTTATTCAACTACATTTGGAATTGGACGATAATCTTTCTTTTATTGAAGCACATAATATTACGGACAGAGTGGAGCGTAAATTAAGCACCGCTTTTCCGATGTCGGATATTATGATTCATCAGGAACCGACCTGCGTCGTAAAGGCGGAGGGAAAACATAAATTTGCATAAGATCAAAGTTACAGGGCTTTTTTGTAAATTTTTTTAGTTTTTTCTAGTACGGATAACTATAATGGTGTAATCTTAGCGACAATAAATAAGCATTTATTTAATTTTTTAAAATATATCAACGAAGGATAAATTATGATTAAGAAAATAGCTGTGTTAACCAGTGGGGGCGATGCTCCGGGGATGAATGCTGCGATCCGTGGTGTGGTTCGTACTGCGTTGTCAAAGGGCTTGGAAGTATATGGTATTTACGATGGTTATTACGGTTTATACCATAATAATATCAAACAATTAAATCGTTTTAGCGTCTCTGATGTGATTACGCACGGCGGCACATTTTTAGGCTCTGCACGTTTCCCGGAGTTCAAAAATCCGGAAGTGCGGTCAAAATGTGCGGATGTTTTACGTTCTCATGAAATTGACGCGTTAGTGGTGATTGGTGGTGACGGTTCATACACCGGCGCTAAATTATTAACGGAAGAACACGGTTTCCCTTGTATCGGATTACCGGGAACGATCGATAATGATGTTGCGGGCACGGATTATACTATCGGTTATCAAACCGCGTTAAACACGGCAGTGGAAGCTATCGACCGTTTACGTGATACTTGTAGTTCACATCAACGAATTTCTATCGTAGAAATTATGGGACGTAATCGCGGTGATTTAACTTTAGCGGCTGGTATCGCCGGTGGTTGCGAATATATCATCGTGCCGGAAGTGGATTTCAGCCGCGAAGAATTGATTCGTGAAATCGAAGAAAGTTTTGCTAAAGGTAAACGTCATGCGATTATTGCAATTACTGAAAATATGACCGATGTAAACGAACTGGCGAAAGAAATTGAAGAGCGCATTAAACATGAAACCCGGGCAACCGTATTAGGTCACGTACAACGCGGCGGTTCGCCTTGTGCTTTCGACCGTATTTTAGCTTCCCGCATGGGTATCTACGCCGTTGAATTGCTATTGCAAGGTAAAGCCGGTTATTGTGTGGGTATTCAAAACGAAGAATTGGTGCATCACGATATCATTGACGCGATTAATAACATGAAGCACCCGTTTAACCATAAATTATTGGAAAAAGCGAAACAGTTATTCTAATCCGATGAACGAAGAAAAATACCGCATTTAATTGCTTAAGTGCGGTATTTTTTTACAAAATTTTTAAATTAACGAGTGGAAAGTTGGAAGATCATACTTTCCGCCTGATATTCAAAAGCGAAGTTTGCCGTTAATTGATAACCGCCTTCAACTGCTTTAATTGTGCTGCTAATTTCGATTGGATCAGCGGCGGCTTCATTTGCTTTCTCGGTTAAATACGCCAATGCGGTTTGAGCGTCTTGCTCGGTGGCATAAACTTGTTCAAAATCGACCGCACAATCGCTGTTATCAATCACTGTACCCACATCGACACAACAGCATACTTTCGCTTCTTCAGCTTTACATTGTAATGGTTTGCTCATATTTTATTCCTTCTGGCTTTATTGAAAATTTGAATTATTCTAACAAAAATTGTCGGTGTTTTATACTTTTTTCAGTATATATCGCTATAACTGGTCGGAGCAGGGCGATCATTTATTAAATTTTATTTGCTCCAAATTGGGATGTTCACTAGAATCCTAACTTCTTGGTTTTTAAAAAATTTTTAACTTTTAGGGAATTTTTCTATGAAAAAGAATTTACTTTGTAAAACATTATTTTCTTGGATATTGATAGGTGCAGCGGGCAGAGCTCATGCTTCCGCATTTCAATTGGCAGAGATTTCAACTTCAGGTTTAGGTCGGGCTTATTCCGGTGAAGCCGCTATCGCAGATAACGCATCAGTGGTTGCCACCAACCCGGCATTAATGGCTCAATTTGATAAAACAGAATTTTCTGTGGGTGGCGTTTATGTCGATTCGAGTATTAAATTATCCGGAAAGACTAAAGTTCTGAAGCGGTCAGGATATCCTGCTAGAGATGCTGGTAATGATAATGTCATCCCCGGTGCTTTAGTGCCAAATTTCTATATTGTTCATCCGATTAATGATCGTTTTGCTATCGGTGGCGGAATGAATGTCAATTTCGGTTTAAAAAGCGAATATGACGGCACCTATGCAGCCGGTATATTTGGTGGTAAAACTGATCTGACCGCGCTTAATTTTAACTTAAGCGGTTCATATAAAATCTCTAAAGGCTGGAGCGCGGGTATTGGTCTGAATGCGGTTTATGCTCAAGCTGAAATTGAACGAACGGCCGGTATTTTATCTCCAGCACTTCCAATAAAGCCATCCGATGTTATGGTTCATTTAAAGGGTAATGCCTGGGGATTCGGTTGGAATGCCGGTTTGGTTTATGAAATTAATGAACGTAACCGTTTCGGTTTAGCATATCACTCGTACATTGATCTTGATTTTAAAGATAATAATGCTTTTAGCTATCAGCCAAAAACAAGGGGCTTCCCTTATGCGTATTATGATGTAGGCAGATTAACTTTAAATCTTCCGGCATATTGGGAGTTTTCCGGCTATCACCAAATGACGGATAAATTCGCCATGCATTATAGTATTAAATATACGGAATGGTCTCGTTTTAAAGAATTGCACGGTACTTATGATTCGGGCTTAACGGCATTCCGAAAAACCGAAAATTATACGGATAATACCCGTATTGCTTTAGGTGCAACCTATGATGTGAATGAGAAATTAACATTACGTGCAGGTATTGCTTTTGATGAAGCCGCGGTAGGCGAATATGAAAGTGCTTCTATTCCGGATACGGATCGTACCTGGTACAGTTTAGGGGCAACTTACCACTTTACCCCGAATCTGTCAGTCGATTTTGGCTACGCGCATTTAATAGGGTCGAAAACAACATTTAAGGAACGTAAAACTATTTTAGAAGGTTTAACGATTGAAGCCGATTATACAAGCCGGGCACATGCAAACCTTTACGGTTTAAACCTAAACTATCGTTTCTAATTTCATAAAAAATATCGCATAATAAGCACCCTGAGCGGGTGCTTTTTTAATGGGAATTAATGACAATGAGCGAAATTTATTATAGCTATTTTCCGTCACCGGTGGGGCGGTTATTAATGTTGGCGAAAGACAACAAACTGACTAACTTGGATTTTGAAGCCGAGCAAACTACGCTCAATCCTAAATGGATTGAAAACAATGAACTGGAAGTATTTATAACTGTGAAAAACGCCTTGACCCGTTATTTTAACGGTGAACCGGAGACTTTTGCGGATATTCCTTTAGCACCGCAAGGCACAGCATTTCAACAACGTATCTGGCGGGCATTATTGCAAATTCCTTACGGCGAAACCAACACCTATGGCGAATTAGCTAACCAAATTCAAAATCCGAAAGCGGTACGGGCGGTAGGCGGAGCCGTGGGAAGCAATCCTATCAGCATTATTATTCCTTGCCACCGCGTATTAGGCAAAACCCGCGAGCTTACCGGATTTGGCGGAGGATTACCTGCCAAACGCTATTTATTACAACTGGAGAATATCACGTTTGTGGATAAAGGCGTGGAATTTGTAAAACAAAAATTATTGAAAAAATACCGCACTTAATATGACAAAACCCTTTTTCTTTCTTATTGATTTTGAACAACAAAAACCGCAAATCATACCGCTGAACGAGGCGGCAAAGTGCGGTGTGTTTTTTGATATTTTAGGCAATACAAACGTTGACTGGCAATGTGATTTACCGACAGCGCTATTTTATTTGCAGAAAAATCCAATGCCTTACGAGCAATATCGGCAAGGCTTTAAAATCGTGCAACAAAATCTGCATTTTGGTAATACTTATTTGCTCAATCTGACTTACCCGACACCGATTAGCACCAATTATAATTTACAACAAATTTTTCAGAAAACCACCGCACCTTATAAACTATTGTTTAAAAATGAATTTGTCTGTTTTTCACCGGAATGTTTTGTAAAAATGACAGGAAATCATATTTACACTTACCCAATGAAAGGCACGATTGACGCAGATTTGCCGAATGCCTACGAGCAGCTTATCAATTCAACAAAAGAGCAGTGGGAACACAATACAATTGTGGATTTAATGCGAAACGATCTGGCAATGACCGCAAAAAATATTGAAGTGACCAAATTTCGTTATATCGATAAAATCAACACGGAAAATGGTTCGATCTTGCAGACAAGTTCGGAAATTCGCGGCGAACTGCCGGAAAATTGGCGGAATGATCCGTTATCCTTTATTCTGCCTTTATTGCCGGCAGGTTCAATAAGCGGTGCTCCGAAAGAAAAAACCGTACAAATCATTCGGCAGGCGGAACAGCAAGCACGGGGTTATTACAGCGGGATATTCGGTATTTTTGACGGCGAAAACCTATACAGTGCCGTGGCGATCCGCTACATAGAACAAACCGCCCAGGGCTTACAATTCCGCAGTGGCGGCGGTATTACCGCTCAAAGCCAATGTGAAGCAGAATATCAGGAATTATTGCAGAAAGTTTATGTACCCATTATTTGAAACCATAGCCTTTATTAATGGTAAACCGCAGAATTTGGCGTATCATCAGGCGCGCTATGAAAAGTCTTTATTTGAATTTTACGGTTTGGCGGAAAGTGCGGTGAATCTAGCGGAAATTTTGGCAAATCCCACCGCACTTCCGAGCAATGAATTGGTACGTTGCCGTATTGATTACAACCAATACAGTCAACAAATCCAATTTTTTCCTTATAAAAAACGGTATATTCGTACCTTTCAACCAGTGATTTGCGACGAGATTCGCTATAATTTAAAATTTTCCGACCGTACTTTATTAAATCAATTATATGAAAAGCGGGGACAGTCCGATGAAATTATGCTCATCAAACAAGGAATGATCACTGATTGTACTATCGGAAATCTGATTTTAAAACGCCAAGGCGAGTGGTTTACACCGGATACCCCTTTGTTGCAGGGTACGCAACGGGAACGATTATTACAGCAACAAAAAATTCAATTACGGCATATCCCTTTGAAAGAATTGGATTTATTTGATGAAATCAGATTAATTAACGCAATGAACGGACTGGATGAATGAAAAAACTCTTACTAATCGATAATCACGATTCTTTCACTTATAATTTGGTGGATTTATTGCGAAAATTATCTGTGGATTTTACTGTTAAAGCGGTGGAGCTGGTGAGTGTGACGGAAGTGACGAATTACAGCCATTTATTAATTTCACCCGGCCCGGATGTGCCGAAAGCCTATCCGCAAACGTTTGAAATATTAGAAAAATATCACCGAGAAAAATCTATTCTAGGCGTGTGCTTGGGTCATCAAATGCTGTGCGAATTTTTCGGTGGCGTGCTGTATAACTTAAACCACGTCCGCCATGGTCAAGAAGGATTGCTTACTGTAAACAAAAATTCTTTATTATTTAAAGGATTACCAAAACAATTTGATATCGGTTTATATCATTCATGGGCGGTAAGTGCGGTCGATTTTCCGCAAGATTTACAAATCACCGCCACTTGTCAGGATGAAATTGTGATGGCAATGCAACACAAAACGCTGCCGATTTACGGTGTACAATTTCATCCCGAATCGTTTATTACACAATTCGGACGGGAAATGCTGGAGAATTGGTTATCACAATCTTAATTTATCGGTAATGCTCGTTGCACAAGCATAAGCTGATGACCACGCCCATTGGAAGTTATAACCGCCGAGCCAGCCGGTGACATCTAACACTTCACCGATAAAATATAACCCTTTGACGTTATTGGCTTCCATAGTTTTTGATGAAATTTCAGTGGTGTCAACACCGCCTTGAGTGACTTCCGCGGTGCGATAGCCTTCCGTGCCGTTTGGGACGAATTGCCAGTGATGGATTAAATTTTCTAAATTTTTTAACCGCACTTTGCTTAGTTGTGCCAGTACATCATCTTGAATTAGTTTTTGTTCCAGCCACAATTCTACTAATTTTTTCGGCAATAAATGGCTTAATGCGGTTTTTAGCTGCATTTTCGGCGATGATTGACGCTGTTTATTCAAATATTCTGTGATGTTGTACGTCGGTAATAAATTGATTTCCACACTTTCATTGGGTTGCCAATAGTTAGAAATCTGCAAGATGGCAGGGCCTGACAAGCCGCGGTGAGTAAACAGCATATTATGCTGAAAGTTTTGCAGATTGGTGCTGACAGACACCGACAACGAAACGCCGGCAAGTGCGGTCAGATATTTGTCATTTTCCCGATAGGTGAAAGGCACAAGACTGGCTCTCGGTGCAATCACGTTAATGCCGAATTGTTCCGCAACTTGATAACCGAAAGGCGTTGCTCCTAATCCCGGCATAGACAAACCGCCGGTAGCGATCACTAATTTTTCGCATTGCCAAGTCTGTTTGTTCGCTTGCACCTTAAAACCGTTTTCCGTTTTTTCAATTACACTGACTTCACTGCGTAAGCAGATGTTTACATTATGCTGATCACATTGGTTTTTCAGCATATTCACAATATCTTCCGCACCGTTATCGCAAAACAGCTGCCCCAGTTCTTTTTCATGATAGGGAATATCGTTTTCGGCGACCATAGCGATAAAATTCCATTGGGTATAGCGAGCCAGTGCCGATTTCACAAAATGGGGATTTTGGCTGAGATAATGCTTTGAGGTCACATCCATATTGGTGAAATTACAAAACCCGCCACCGGACATTAAAATTTTCCGTCCGATTTTTTTACCGTTATCCAAAATAGTTACAGAACAACCGCACTTGGCAATTTGAGCGGCACAGAATAAACCGGCTGCACCGGCTCCGATAATCAGTACATCCGTTTTCATTGTTTATTTCTCGCACTTTGCAACATTTCTGCCATTTGCATACTTTGAATAATCGCCCGACGATCTACATCGGTGTAGCCGCTGTCTAGAATTTGCTGCCAGATTTGCAAGGCTTTGCGGTAATCGGTTTGTAGAAAGGCATCGGATGCGAGTAAGGATAATGCAGCAGTATTTTTCGGATCTTTTTCCAGTGCGGCATTGAGTAAGTTTAACGCTAATGTATTTAGCCGCTGACCGTTTTGATAATATAAGGAAGCGGCGGCGGCACTGAGAATATCCGAACGGCTGCCGAGTAAGCCTTCCGCATTGCCGAAAGCGGTGAGTGCATGTTCAAACTCGTTGTTGTACATATAAAGCTGACCTAATTCAAACCAGTTTTCACCGTTATTGGGATCCTGACGTAATTTATTTTGAATATGTAAAATTGCATCGTCATTTTTTTGCATACTGCTGGAATGTTCAAATTTAGCCAGTTTTTCACCGGACTGCTGCAAACCCAGTTCGGCAGTTGTCAGACGGTTAAGGGAAAAATAATAGCCGAGTGCCGCAATAATAAGGAGTAAAGCAAAAAATATTGCAGATTTTTTGGAAAAATGCACCGCACTTTTAATGTTGGGATTTTGCGAATATTGTTCGTCTTGCAACAATCGCTGAGCCATTTCGTCTGCTAAAGGCTGATCTGCGTAGCGGATTTGTTGCTGATATAAGGCGATATTTGTCTGGCGGCGGTAATTTTTCTGCCAATCGAAATAGTGAGCAAAAGGAATCGCCATTATGCCGAACGTGATAAGAATAAATGCGAGAATACCGATAGCCATTATTTATCCTGTTGATTTAATAAGGTTTTCAATGCTTGTTGCTGTGTGTGATCAAGCGCGTTCGATTGAATTGATTGCTGCTGCCGTTGGCGTAAATATCGCCACATTAAGCCGGCTGAGAGTAATAAGAGAAAAAACGGAGCAAGCCAGAGCAGGGCGGTTGTCCACTGAAAAGGCGGTTTATAAAGCACAAAATTGCCGAAACGGGATGTCATTACATCAATAATTTCTTGATTTGACTTGCCATCGTCCACCATTTTATATACTTCAAGGCGTAAATCATAGGCAATTGGCGAGTTGGATTCTACTAAGTTTTGATTTTGACACTGCGGACAACGCAGGGATTTTGCCAATGCTACCGCACGCAGACGATCATCGTTATTTTTAAATTGATGGGTATCCACCATTTCTGCCGTAGCAAAAAAAGCAAAAAATAAGCTGATGACGAATAAATAAAAATTAACTTTTTTCATTTTATTGTGCATTAAGTTCAGTCATTAAAGGTTGAAATTCCTTACGCCAGATTTCCCGATTAATAGCACCGGAATAACGATAGCGAATAACGCCGTGCCGATCGATTAAATAGGTTTCCGGTGCACCGTCCACGCCTAACTGCATTGCCAATTGACCTTTGCTATCATCAATATTCAACCAATAAGGATTACCGAATTTTTTCAGAAAATCCACCGCACTTTGCGGTTTATCGCGATAATCAAGGCCGATAATTTTAATTTCTTTTGCTAATTCCGTTAAAAACGGCATTTCATCTTTGCAATAACCGCACCAACTGCCCCACACATTTAGCAAATGTATTTCCTTTGGCAGAGAGGTATTATTCACGATCCGATTGGCTTCTTGCACCGTGGGTAAATGAAATTCCGGTACGGGTTTACCGATTAAGGCGGAAGCCAATTTTTTCGGATCTTTCTGTAATCCGGCAACCAGCAACAGACATAAGCCTAAGATTAAAATCAGCGGTAAAAATAATAACTTACGATTCATTTTTGGTTTCCTTGGGATTTCCTCCGCTATTTTCTCTATATAAGCCGAACATTGCCGATAAGGCTCCCAATGCCATAATGACACCACCAAACCAGAGCCAGCGGACAAAAGGCTTATAATGCAAACGGAAGGTAAATTCACCGTTGCCGAGCCGATCTCCCATCACAATATAGAGATCACCCAGCACGCCCCATTCAATCCCTACTTCACTCATATTCATTGTGCGGACATCGTAATAACGGCGCTCCGGATACAGTTCGGTGTATGGCTTGCCCTTATGTGAAATGTGGAATATCGCTTTTTCTGCCGTATAGTTCGGGCCTAATTCGTTACGGAAGCCTTGGTAGCAAAATTCGTAATTACTTAGTGTTTCGCATTGTTGCGGTTTCATTCGTACACCGATTTCACTACCGAAATAACCGCTCATTACCGCTCCCAGCACTGTGATAGCAACGCCGCTGTGAGCCAACAGCATCCCCATTCGTTTTATGCTGAGTTTAAAGTAGTTCTGCCATAGTGTTGCCAGCAATAACCAAATCGACAGTGCTAATAGGATAAATGCAGATAGATTGAATTTTAAGCTGTTGTCCGTTTCTATTTGCATATAAACCAGCACATAAGCTACTACTAACGCTGGTAATAATAACAATGTCCGCTTAGTCAATAAAGTGCGGTCAATTTTTTGCCAATTTACTGCCAAGGCGATCATCATTGCGAGCAACAAGACAATAATTAACGGTAGGAAAATGCTGTTAAAATAAGGTGCTCCCACAGAAATTGAGCCCCAGCCCAAGACGGAAAACAGCATCGGGTAAAAAGTGCCTAAAAAAGTGCTGATAGTAGAGATGGTAAATAAAACGTTTACAAAAAGCACCGCACTTTCTTTAGAAATCAGGGCAAAACGAGCGTTAGTTTTCACTAAGTTGACTTTAAATGCAAAAATGCTTAATGCTGTGACGATCAATAGGAAAAACAGTACCAGCAGTGCGGCTCCCCGCTGATTATCCACCGCAAAGCCGTGAACGGAAGTGAGTACGCCGGAACGCACAATAAAGGTACCGAGAATACTTAGGGAAAAAACAAAAATCGACAGCAAAATTGTCCAGTAACGGAGAATGCCCCGTTGCTCTGTGGCAATTAAAGAATGTAACAACGCAATGGCTAACAGCCACGGCATTAGGGAGGCATTTTCCACCGGATCCCAGAACCACCAACCGCCCCAGCCGAGTTCGTAGTATGCCCACCAAGAACCAAGGGCAATGCCGAGCGTAAGGAATAACCAAGATGCCAATACCCAAGGGCGCATCCAGCGAGCAAGAGCGGCATCTAAGTGACCGCTGAGTAATGCGGCAATAGTCATTGCAAAATTCACCGCAAAGCCCACATAGCCGAGATAGAGCAATGGCGGGTGGAAAATTAATCCTACATCTTGCAACATTGGGTTGAGATCACGTCCTTCAAAAGGAGCTGGAAACATTCGCACAAAAGGATTGGAAAAAAAGAGAATAAATATCGCAAATCCCAAGCAGATTACGCCGAGTATATTTAATGTACGGGCAGAAATAATGGGATCTGTTTTGCGGCTGCACAAGGCAAAAGCTATTAACCATAAACTAAGCGAGAACAGCCAAAACAGCATTGAACCTTCGTGTCCGCCCCAGGTCGCGGCGATTTTGAAAAATACGGGTAATTGCGAGTTGGAATGTAATGCTACATATTCCAATGAAAAATCGTCAACGGCAAAAGAATAGGCTAAACAGCCGATAGAAATAGTGCAGAAAATACCGAATAAATAACTGAAATTCCAGCTTAATCCCATTAAAACGGGATTGTTACGCTTAATCCCGATATGGGGAACCACCGCCAGCAATAGGGCGGATAGCGTAGCAAAAAGAAGTGCAATAAAACCGAGTTCAGGGATCATAAGCCGTAAATTAATTTGGTGGTTTATATAATGTAGGTGGGCAACGAGTGCCCACCTGATTTGATAAGATTATAGCATTAATGGATTATTATGCTATGGTCATTTGTCCCGCGTATAGGATAAAGTAACGCAAACAGAGTACACCGATTAGGTCGAAAATCGAAATCCAAATAATGAAAGTGCGGTTATATTTTAATGAATCTTTTGCCGTTAAATTCGCTAAGATTGGAATTAAAATACCGATAAGCATTACTCCGATCCAGAAGACCGCCCCCCAGAATCCGCTGAGTGCATTATACAAAGAGACCGTTTTTTGACCGCCGCCAAAGTATAGACCCACAAAGAAGCAGACGATTAAACCAAGCTCGGTAACCATAATCGGCACTTCAAATTTGTGCATAAAATGCACTTCATGGGAATCCCCTTTTAATTTACCTGCAATCAAGATCACTAAGAATGTTGCGGCGATACCGGATGATGTACCTGATGCCAGGAACAACGCAGGTAATACCGGATTATTCAACATCGGATAGCTGATTAAAGCGGATAATAAGAAACCGGTGTAAGCCCCTAATACCGCAGCCAGTATAAATAAAATAACTTCTACCAGACCGTTTAAGCGTTCTAACTTCGCAATCCATTTCACAACGAATGTGAGTTTAGGGGCAAAACGATTGAGTAGTTTTTCAAGGTCATCCTTGAAAATTACCGCCATCCAGAATACGAGAGCGAGCATATATACTTGGAATAGCATTACCCCCATAGACATCACGGAATTAAACTGATAATTGAACATCAAATACCAGAATGTCCAAGGACGAGCCAAGTGGAAAATCAACAATAATAAACCGATGATTACCGTTGAGGGACCAAGGATTGCCGCCGCTCGGATAATCCAGTTGGCACTTGGATTTTCAAGTTTATGCGTGCGTTTATAGGCGATTGCCAACTGTACTGCACCGGATGAAATACCAAGCAAGAATAAGTAGATAGCAATACTTGAATCCCAGATGAGATTCGGGCTTTGGAATGGTACATATTCGTTCATTATCTATGTTCTCCCTTTCCAAATGGGATATGATATAAATTCGGTTTCGTACCAAGCTCTAATTTGGTGCGATAAACAAAATTATCACGCACTTTTTTGGCAACGGCACTGTTCGGATCATTCATATCACCGAAAGTTAATGCTTTAGTCGGACAGGCTTCTACACAAGCCGGTTGTTTACCGGCGGCAAGATTGGTATCACGACAGAAGTTACATTTATCCGCAGTTTTGTGTACCGGATGAATAAAGCGAACACGATACGGACAAACTGCGATACAGTATTGACAGCCGACGCATAGATCTTTATTTACATCCACAATACCGGTTGAGGCATCAATAAAGGATGCACCGGTCGGACACACTGCAACGCAAGGTGCATTAGTACAGTGCTGGCACGATTGACGGAAAAATTCATATTCCTGATCAGGAAACTCACCGTAAGGTCCGCTACGCAGGATCTCTAAACGGGAAACGCCTTCAGGAACTTGGTTTACATCACGACAGGCATCCATACAGGCGGTACAGCCGATACATGATGTTTCATCATGTACCATGGCATAACGAATCGGTTTATCCTGTGCTGATTTCTCATCTTTAGCTAAACCTGTCGCTGGCACTCCGGACATAAGGGCTAAAGCTCCAATGCCGGAAACAAAATTTCGGCGTGAGCAATTCATTATTTTTTATCCTTTTGTTCAGGGTTTGCCGATCCGGCTTGTTTTTCCGCTTGTAAAGCCTGTTGTTTACCATGACAATCAACGCAAAGCTTAACTTGTTGTTTTTTCGGTAAATCTTTCATTGCTTCTTTTTCAGGGTGCAATGTATGGCAAGCTGCACAAGGCAATTTCATTGCGTGTACATCATGAGCCCAAAGTTTTTCACGAAGTTGTTCCGGTTTATGACAAGAGAAACACACTTGGTTTTGCTGCTCAACGCTATACATCGGTTTTTCTTTGCTGAAAATATCCGTTTGGAAACGCATTACATCTTTTGCACCGCGACGATGTTCTTCAGAAATATTACCGTGACAGCTCACGCAAGTAATCGGATTACCGGTACTCGGATTAGTTTTAGATAAGTGAATCCCATGGAATTTACCTGCATGGAATATCCCTTTTTGCTGATCCGCATCATTGTCGAATTTATGACATTTAGCACAATATTCGTTTGGATTACGTTGGTTATCCAATTGCGGCTCATATGTTAGTTGGCTACTGTTGCTGTTGCTCATTGGTGTTTGGGTTTCCGCTAATGCCGGGAAAGACACCGCAAATAAACCGGCAACTAACGCAATGGCTTTGTAGCTCTGTTTGAAAATTGCATTTAAGCTCATTTTTATTACCTCAATTTAGCTTTAAAAGTGACCGCACTTTAGATTGTGGAGATGTTCGCACAAAAGTGCGGTCATTTTTTGTGAAGTTTAGTTTTTAGGAATTAAGCCTTTTTCTTGAGCTTCTTTTTCCCATTGAGGTACAACGGTTTTGATAAATTCCGCTTTTAATTTACGTTCTTTTTCGATATCAACACCGGTGGCTTTCCACGCTTTATCCGCAGTAGAAATATCAGGAATTTGTACCGGTTGGTTCACACCGTGTTTGGCTAAAATACGTGCTAATTCGGTACGGGCTTCGGTTACACGATCCAAGCCGGTGCCTAATACGTGCAGGATTACTTCCGGTGCGTGCATTTGACCGCCGTGGCCTGCAGCACTGTAGTCCCAACGCCATTGAGCATGACGAATCGCTACTAATGCGTTGTTCATTTCTTCTTTGTTTGCACCCGCATCCCAGGCTGCTTTCGCTTCAAAGTGTGCTTTTACAAGTTGATCTTCTAAACGGAGCATTACGTCTTTGATTTGGGATTTACGTGTTTTTACGATGTTTTTCAAGGTTTCTTTTTCTTGATCGTGACAGTTCGCACAAGTGCTTTCAAAGGCGTCAAACGGATTCCCGATTTTGTGATCGGTATAGACTTTACCATCGGCATCTTTCACTTTAGGCATATGACAGTCGATACAGGTTACACCGTTTTTACCGTGGATACCCATTGACCAGGTTTCATAGTCCGGGTGTTGTGCTTTCAACATTTGTGCTTTAGAAATTGCGTGTGTCCAGTCGGTAAAGCCGATTTCATCGTAGTATTTTTCGATTGAATCCGCGTCAACGCCTTTATCCCAAGGGAAAGTTACTTGTTTTAAGCTATCGGCGAAGTAGTATTCAACGTGACAGTTCCCACATGCGGCAGCACGTTTGTCGGTGTTGTCCATTTTGTCAAATGGTTTACCTAATTTTTCCAAGGCACGTAAGACGTGCGGACGAGCAATGCGTAAAGCCGGTTCACCGCGAGCGAATGCTTTTGAAGTTGTGTCATGGCAGTCGGCACAACCGATAGAGTTAACCACTTCGGCACCGCCTTTTGACCAAGGACCGCTGAAATAGCCTTCCTCACCCCATTCCGCGATTAAACGAGGAACATCAGGACCTTTACAAGTCCAACAGGCCATGGGTTGAAGATCTTTTCCACCTTCTACACCCGGTGCACCGGTACGTAAAATATTACGTACGTCAGTTACGGTATAAAAGTGACCACGCGGTTTTTTATAGTCTTTAGCAAAGGCATAACCGGCCCATAATACAACGGTACGCGGATCTTCTTCATTTACTGAAACCAAATCAGTTGATTCGGACGTTTTTGCCCAAGAATTAAATTGTTTCGGATATTGATCTGCGAATTTTGCATTATTTGATTGGATAATTAAATTCGGATTCGGGGCTTCAATAGGTTGTTTAGGCGGCGTATATTTGAATTCCGCCATTGCATTTTGAGAAAGTGCAAACCCCATCATTGCAGTCGCCGCAATTAGACTTTTATTAAATAGGTTCACGATAATCACTCCACTTAAGTTAGTTAACTAAATTATTTGTTTTTAATGAAAATATTTCTCATTAAAAACAAGGGAATATAAAAATATAGAAATTAAATTTAGGGCTAAAGTAACAAAAAATGTAAGGCTTTTCTATGGGAGGGAAGAGAATTATTTGATGATTTATTGAGATTGATCAAATTTTTGATGAAATTTGTTTTTTTATATGGAAAAATGTAGCATGCCATACCCCTAATTAGGTATGGTTAAACTTATTAAAATTCAAACGGTTAAGTGTTATTTTTTGATGATGAAAAATGTAGAGTGAATTCACTACCTATAAATAGGTATATTGTGATTTTTGCTACATATCCTTTTCATCTTTAAATGCCAAATATTCTTCCAATAATTCAATCGCTTCCAAACAACGGTTTTTACGTTGTTGCGTGATCGTAATTTGTTGATGATAAAACTTTTTTTCGTCTTGTGTGGTAGCAGTGAGTAATAAATTTTCCTGATGTGTAATTTTATTATTCAATGCGGACAAGGCTTCATAATATTTGCTCAAACGTTCTCTGGGCGGTAGTTTATGAATTTCGTGTTTGACTTGTTCGGATTTTGATAATTTTCGTTGAGAAACTACCGCACTTTTCGTCGGTTTTTGAGCGGATTTAGAGGGAAATTGCTGACGATTCATTGCTTCCGAAAGTGCGGTGCATTGCGCTAATAATTTTGCAGTAAGAAATTCCCATTGCTCAGTTTGCTGGTTTAATTGTTCCAGTTGCTCAAAAGTAGCTTGAATTTCATTTTGATAAAATTCAAAGGAAGCAAAATCATCGCTGAATAAAGTGCGGTCGAATTTGGCATAGATTGTTTGTTCTGCAGCTATGCCAAATCCAAGTTTTTGATACATTTTTTCAACCGCATTTTTCAGCGCTTGAAGTTGAGTTGAGTTAGGCACGAGAGGTGTAATCTCCCATGCCTACCCATTTGTAAGTGGTGAGTGCTTCTAATCCCATTGGGCCGCGGGCGTGCAGCTTTTGTGTGCTGACAGCCACTTCTGCTCCTAAGCCGAATTGTCCGCCGTCGGTGAATCGGGTGCTGGCATTCACATACACCGCAGCAGAATCCACTTGCAGCACGAATTGTCGTGCTAATCGTGCGGATTCCGTTAAAATACCGTCCGAGTGTTGGCTGCCGTATTCGCGAATATGTGACACTGCTTCAACTATATCTTTCACAATTACCACATTTAATTCATAAGTCAGCCACTCATTACGTAGTTGCTCATCGGTAACCGGTGATACATTCGCTCCCGCTTGCTGCAAAATCGCAAGTGCGGTCGAATCTGCGTGAAAATTCACTTTGCCTTTTAAGTGATTGGCTAATTTCGGCAAAAATTCGGCTGCGATAGATTCTTGCACTAATAAGGTTTCTAAGGTGTTACAAGTGCTTGGACGCTGGGTTTTGGCGTTTTCAATCACCGATAAGGATTTTTCCTGATCTGCGGTTTGTTCCATAAATAAATGGCAAATACCGATACCGCCGACAATCACCGGAATCGTAGAATGTTGTTTGCAAAGATCGTGCAAGCCCGCACCGCCACGCGGAATAATCATATCCACATATTGATCAAGTTTTAATAATTCCATAATTAATGTGCGATCAGGATCGGTAATGGCTTGCACGGCTGTTTTCGGCAAACCTGCTTGAGACAACGCTTGTTGCACTACGTCCACTAAAATTTTATTGGAATATTGAGTTTCTTTGCCGCCGCGTAAAATTACGGCATTACCGGTTTTTAAACACAGGCTTGCCACATCAATAGTAACGTTAGGGCGGGATTCGTAAATTGTACCGATTACGCCCACCGGTACACGCACTCGTTCAATGCGTAAACCGCTGTCGAGTAAACTTCCGTCCATAATTTGTCCCACAGGATCCGCTAATGACATGACGTGACGCACATCATTGGCGATGCTTTGCAGGCGGGATTCCGTCAGTAATAAACGATCGATAATAGCTTCCGATAACCCGTTTTTACGTGCAATTTCAATATCTTTGATATTTTCCGCTAAAATGACCGCACTTTGTGCTTCTAACTGTTCGGCAATAATTCGTAAGGCACGGTTTTTTTCTTTTTGTGATAATTGTGCCAATGCAAAAGCAGCTTGTCTGGCATCTTTGCCCATTTGGATTAAATCTGTCATATGCGTTGTTCCTATTTGGTCTTTTTTGGTAATTTATCGTCAAGTTTTGGCGTGTCCTGTTCTTGATAGTCAAAAACAGGCAGCCCTAACTCAAAATAGATTGCCAGCAATCGTAGCACAAAACCGCTGATTAACGTGATGATAACCACTGCATTATGCTCAATACCGAGTTGTTGCAAACCAATATAAATGCAAGTGGCAAGTAATGCAATACTGGCATACAGCTCTTTTTGAAAAACCAACGGAATGCGGTTGCATAATAAATCCCGCAACACACCGCCAAAGGCGCCGGTAACAATAGCCGCAACGCCGGCAATCATAAAACCGTGCCCCATATCTAAGGCAACTTGTGCACCGATAATAGAAAATACAATCAGCCCGAGTGCATCTAACACCAAAAAGATAGTACGAAAATATTGCATAAAATTACGGATGAAGGGAGCGATAAACACGGTCAAAATAGCTGCACTGGCAACGATCATAATGTATTCCGGATGTTTTACCCAGCCGAGCGGATAGTGTCCAAGCAACATATCGCGTACTGAGCCGCCACCGATAGCCGTCATTGAGGCGATAATAATTACACCGAAAATATCCATTTTTTCTCGTCCGGCAGCTAAAGCACCGGTAATCGCCTCGGCAGTGATGCCGATAATATAAAGTGCGGTCAATAACATAAAAATTTTCCTAAAATTTTATCAAATACAAAAAATGCACAACTAACGTATTGTTTAATTGTGCATTTTAAGAATCTTGAAATAATTAACGGCTGCGGAAAACGATTCGTCCCTTGCTTAAATCGTAAGGAGTCATTTCCACCGTTACTTTATCCCCGGTTAAAATGCGGATATAGTTTTTACGCATTTTACCTGAAATATGGGCAGTCACTATGTGACCGTTTTCTAATTCAACACGAAACATCGTATTAGGCAGAGTTTCCAAAATTGTTCCCTGCATTTCAATGCTATCTTCTTTAGCCATTAAGTCCTCTTTTTATTAATTCATCAGATATAAGATATTATCGGCTGCGGATTATACCTTTTTCGACGATGTTCTTAAAGAGTTATTTTGGCGAAAAAGTAATCTTTTTCTTTTTTGCATTTCAACTATGTTATAGCGGGCCGGTAAATGATTAAAAATTAATTATTTTTTATATTATAAAAAATGGTTATATAAAATAATCTTGCTTTTTATGGAGTGATGATAATAATATGAAATAGATTCTGCAATATTTCGTAAGTTATTATAATTATTGCTAATAATAATGATTCTCATAATAAGGTGAGGCTTTGTTTTGATAGTCGTTTGGAGGTGTTAACCATTATAAAGATAAAACAAATTGTAAACTACTTTCGATTTATTCTGTCTAAGTAATGCGTTAATAAATAGCTGGTTGAATATTTACTATTTTGGACTTTATGAGCAGGAAATTTATGCCAAACTCTCACATTCAGCATAATGATGAAATCAATCTGATAGAACTTATCACACTACTCTGGGATAAGAAAATCCGGATAATTTTAACCGCACTTATTACCACCCTATTTGCCGCCGTGTACGCTTTTACTGCAAAAGAACAATGGACATCTAATGCCCGTGTAGTTGAACCGACTTATGCGGAATTAGGCGGTTATCTTCAACTACGCAATGAATATTCCCGTATTCTTGGCATAAAAGATGATAAAGAGAAAAAAGAAACAGAAATTGTAAAAGAAATTTTTGCTCGTTTTTCCCAATTAGCACAATCTGCCGACGAAAAAGAAGCATTCTTTATTAATTCTGATGTTTATAAAATTGAATCGGAAGGCAAGGATGAACAGGAACAACGTAAAATATTGGCGAAGCTTGTTAACGAAGCTATAGTGTTTACACAACCTGACCCGAAAAAAGAGCCTAATGCAGTAGATAACCGTATTAGCTTTTATGCCGAAACACCGGCATTAGCACAAGATACATTGAAAGCCTTTATTGCCTTTATTAATGAAAAGGCCTATAAACAGGATTTAAATGATTTCTTGGTTCTTTTTGATAAAGAAATCAAGGATTTAAAGCATGAGCAACAAGAGATTACACAAAATTTAATTGTAGAGAATATTGTTCAGCTTAATAACCTCAACAAAGCTTATGATATCGCGGCACATGCGGGTATTAAAGAATACAATAAATCATTTAATTACAATGAAACCGCAGCCGCTACCATTGCCGCCGCTAATGCGGCATTAGCCGATTCTAAAATTTCATTGGCAGATTCAAAACTTAATGAAGGCTTATATTTATTTATGCTGGGAGAAAAATATTTGAAAGCACAAATTGATGTCGTCAAAAGCGATAAATTAATTTATCCGCCACGCTATTATCAAATTGCCGATCAATTAAAACAACTTGAGCCTTTATTTGCTAAAGCACAAAGTGTGGAAGGGCAGTCATGTAGTTATTTGGCTTCGCCGGATTATCCGGTAGTTAAAGATAAGCCCAAGAAGTTGATTATTTTAATCATCGGTTTATTATTAGGATTAATTTTATCTTCTTTTGTTATTTTGCTTTCTCGTGCATTTAAAAAAGAAAAAGCATAAAAGGTCAAAAATAATCAATGATAGGAATGAACAAAAATAAAGTCATCTTTCTTGGTGCGGGTGGCTATGCTAAATCCGCTTTAGATAGCTTGGATCATGCTGAATATGAATTTTGTGGATTTATTGACAAGTTTAAACCCATTGGAAGTGAGCATTTAGGTTATCCTATAGTGGCAAGTGATCTTGAAAGTTTTGTTGAACGGGATAAATATCATTATTTTATCAGTATTGGTGATAATGAACACCGTTTAGAAAAATATCAGATTTTAATGAACTATCAATGCAAGTTAATCAGTATTATAGATAAAAGTGCATTGATTTCCCGTTTTACCCGAATCGGGCGTTCAGTGTATATTGGTAAAATGGCAATTATTAACGGTGACAGTCAAATTGGGGATAATTGCATAATCAATAGTAAAACGCTTATTGAACACGGTTGCAAAATTGCAAATCATTGCAATATTTCGACGAATGTGACGATTAATGGCGATGTGACTATCGATGAGCTTTCTTTTATTGGCAGTTCCAGTGTGTTTAACGGGCAACTTCATATTGGTAGAAATGTCACGGTCGGTTCCGGAAGTGTTGTAATTCGCTCTATTCAGGATAATTTAGTTGTTGCAGGCGTGCCTGCCAGAGTCATTAGGAATAAAAATGTCTAAAAATAAAGTGTTTATCGTAGCTGAAATTGGTTGTAATCACAACGGTGATGTCAACTTAGCTTATAAAATGGTTGATGTGGCGAAAAAGTGCGGTGTTGATGCTGTGAAATTTCAAACTTTTAAAGCAGATAAACTGATTTCTAAATATGCACCAAAAGCAGAATATCAAAAAGTCACTACCGGCACAGCTGATTCTCAATTAGAAATGACACGTAAACTTGAGTTACCCTATAATGAGTTTATTAAATTGGAAGCTTATGCCCGTTCACTGGGATTAGAAGTGTTTTCTACGCCTTTTGATATGGAATCTATTGATTTTTTAGCTTTACAGCAGCAAAAAGTGTGGAAAATCCCTTCAGGTGAATTAACTAATCTGCCTTATTTAGAAAAAATCGCTCGCCTGCCGATAGAAGGAAAAACTATTGTCATTTCGACCGGAATGGCAACGCTTGATGAAATTAAATGGTCATTAAATATTTTAGAAAAAGATGGTATGGCAAGAAAAGATATAACTGTTTTACATTGTAATACTGAATATCCTACACCATTTGAAGATGTAAACTTAAATGCAATTCATCAATTAAAATCTGAATTTGTGGGTTTTAATATCGGTTTTTCTGATCATTCGGAAGGCTATTTTGCCGGTATCGCTGCCGTACCTTATGGTATTACATTTATTGAGAAGCATTTTACGCTCGACAAAAATTTTGAAGGGCCGGATCATAAAGCCTCAGTGACTCCTGATGAACTCGAGTTATTATGTAAAGGCATTCGGGCGGTTGAAAAAGCCTTAGGTTCTTCAAAAAAAATTGTCACTCCATCTGAGGCAAAAAATAAAATTGTGGCAAGAAAATCCATTATTGCTGCTCGTACGATTAAAAAAGGTGAAATTTTTACAGTTGAAAATATTACAACTAAACGCCCCGGAAATGGCATTAGTCCGATGTATTGGTATGATATTTTAGGTAAAGAAGCACAAAATGATTTTGCTGAAGATCAGCTAATTGTAGATAACAGATTTGAAAATCAACAAGTGTAAACGGTATTATTTATGAAAAAAATAGCAATTATTACAGCCAGAGCCGGCTCAAAAGGCTTGCCGAATAAAAATATGTTGTTAGTTGATGGAAAGCCGCTGATGGCATATTCTATCGATGCTGCGATTGAATCCAACGTTTTTGATAAAATCATCGTAACAACAGATTCACAAGAATATATTGATGCACTTTCTCATTATCCGATCGAGTTTATAAATCGTGCACCACATTTAGCAACCGATACAGCAAGTTCTTTTGTTGCACTTGAAGATGTATTATTAAAATATGCAGATACAGAATTTGATTACTTTGTACAACTCCAACCGACATCCCCGTTAAGAACGGTTCAGCATATTAAAGAAGCCTGCGAAAAGTTTGAGAAAAATTTTGATAAATTTGATTTTTTAGTATCTGTAACCGATGCTCATAAACCGACAACATTGACACGTAAAATTGATGAAGATGAAAGTTTAAAATATTTTCAGCTTGATTATTCTAATTATGCTCGCCAAAACTATTCGCCTGAGTATTCACCTAATGGTGCTTTTTTTTTGGCGAAGCCAAAAGAATATTTAGCTCAAAAACATTTTTATGGTGAAAAATCTTTAGCTTATTTTATGGATAAAACAGTATCGGTTGATATTGATGATAGAACCGATTTTGAACATTTTTATTTTCTTATTCAGCAACGAAATAAAGAAAACATATTATTGAATCAAATTAAACAGCGTATTTTAGCTAAAAAAGAAAATTTCAACCGACAAGCAAATATTACTTTTGTCGGCCATTCTATTTTAGATCAATGGAATATTGAAAAATTAGCAAACTTGACTGTGCAAAATATTGCGGTTTCCGGCATTTCTACCCGTCAATATATTGAACTGTTATTAGATAGTGGCATTGTTAAAACCTTAGCTAAAAAAGTGCTTCTGATGACTGGCACAAATGACATCGTTAAACCAAATTGGACTAATGAAAGTGTATTATCCGATATCCAAGAATTAATTCAGAAGTTAAAAAATATTCGTAGTGATATTGAAATCTATTTTTTAGCGGTTACGCCTGTTGCATTCCGTGCAGATCGTAATAATCAGGACATTCGTCAATTAAATACCTATTTAAAAACACATTTAACGGAAGCAAATTGGATTGATTTAGATGATGAATTTAGCGATCAATACCATAAATTAAACCTAAATTACACCAATGACGGTTTGCATTTGAATAACAATGGCTATCAATTATTAGAAAATATTGTAAAAAGTGCGGTGATTTAATGAAAAAAATTGCTTATATTACCGGTTCACGTGCAGAATACGGCATTGTAAAACGCTTGCTTAAACGTTTACAAGACGATAATACTATTGATTTTTCTTTAGTGGTCACTGCAATGCACTTAGAGCAACAATATGGCAATACCGTTAATATTATTGAGCAAGATGGTTTTAAGATTGCCGCAAAAATCAAATTAAATTTAGACAGTAAAAATAATCAAACTATTATTAGCTCAATGGCGGAATGTTTGGATAAATTTGGGCAATTTTTTAGTCAAAATAAATTTGATGCAGTAATTATATTGGGTGATCGTTATGAGATGCTTTCTGTAGCGACAGCTGCGGCAATGCATAATATCTCTATTATTCATCTGCACGGAGGTGAGCAAACCCTTGGCAATTATGATGAGTTTATCCGTCATAATATCACTAAAATGAGCAAGCTTCACTTAACGGCAACGGAGACCTATCGTAAGCGAGTGATACAGCTTGGTGAACCGCCTGAAAGTGTGATTAATGTTGGTTCATTGGGGGCTGAAAATGGGTTGAGTTTAGTTTTACCAACAAAAGAACAATTAAGAAAAAAATTCGGTAATTTCGACCGCACTTATTTTATGGTGGTATTTCATCCTGAAACCCTAACAAATATTTCAGTGTTGGCACAGTTAAATGAACTAATCTATGCTTTAGATAAATTCAAATCTCAGTATGACTTTGTTTTCATCGGTTCTAATGCCGATACGCATTCAGATGTAATTTTTAGCCGATTAAAAATATATACGGATGAAAATAATTTTAAATTTTTTACATCAGTCAAACCTGAAGAATACCTTGCCTTAATCAAATATTCCAAAGGTATTATCGGTAACAGCTCATCCGGTTTATTGGAAGCTCCATCTCTTGGCGTTGGAACGATCAATATTGGTAATCGTCAACAAGGTCGCGTGCGTGGTGATAGCGTGATTGATGTAGAAACCAAGGAAATTGCAATAACAAAAGGTATCGAATATCTGTTAAGTAATGAATTTCAGCAAAAATTACCAAATATGAAAAATCCTTATTACCAAGAAAATGCAATGGAAAAAGCTTATTTAGCAATTAAGGATTTTTTAAAGAGAGATAATACATATCCGAAAGAATTTTTTGACCTATGATTGCAGGGCAAAATTATGTAATATGTAGAAAACTTAAATAGTCTTGATTTTAATCGTGAATATATTTTTTGTTTTAGCACGATATTACACAGAACAAGAAATACTCAGTTCGATATTATTTCCTGAATTAAAAATTGATTTAGAGAAAGTGTTTAATATTGATTAAGTATATAGATAACAGAAATAAATAATGAAAGTAGTTAAAGACAGTGTGATTTATTTAGGTGGAGAGCTTTTTTCAAAAGCTCTGCCTTTTTTACTATTGCCTTACTTAACACGAAAACTAGGGGTTGAAGGCTTTGGTGAGATGTCTTACTATACTGCCTTTTTAAGTTTTTTCACTATTATAGTCGGGCTAAGCCAAGATGGTGCAGTGGCTCGTTACTATTATTTTTATGGTAAACGTAACTTAGGTACATTAGTTTTTTCAGGTTATTTATATACGGCTTTAATTACTTTAATCGGTTTACTTGTTGCAGCATATTATCAATCGCTTATTTTTGCTGTTTTAATTTTAACTTCAGCAACAAGTAGCATGCTTGCTGTACAATTAAGCGTAAGACAGTGTCAAAAACAAGCGATTAGTTATGTAAAAATCCAATTAGCAACAGGAATTCTGTCAGCATTATTAACAGTTATAATATTAGAATTAGTAAATACGGAATTAGTATTATTTCGGTTTATAGCAATGCTCGCAACTCAGTGTCTGATTGTGATAGGGGCTTATTATTTGTTTCCAAACAATGCCGTTATAAAAATAAGATGGAAGAAAAAGCAAATATTGCTTTCTTTAAATTATATATTTACATTTGGATTACCTTTAATGCTACATCATGGTAGCAATACATTAAAAGCACAGGCGGACAAATGGCTGGTTTATCATCAATATTCGGCAGAAAGTTTAGGAGTGTATGCCGCAGGATTTCAGATTGCTAGTATTTTTAGTATTTTAATTATGGCAATAAATAAAGCAACTGTTCCATATTATTTTGAGGCATTAAAACAAAAAAGATTAAATAAAAATACTATTTTAAAATGGTCGTTATTATCTCTTTTTGTTGCACCTATTATATTTATAATAAGTTATTTATTACCAGAGTCATTATTTTTATGGTTGCTTGATGAACAATATATTGGGGTATCTTATTATATTAGTATTTTTTTAGTTGGGTTTAGTCTGATGATTCCTTATTTATTATTAGTTAATAATTTATTTTATCTTGGAAAGAATGGAGTTGTATCAATTAGTTCATTAATTGCCACATTAGTATATATTTTTTCTTTAATTTTTCTTAGTGGAACAGGTATAGAGAATATACCATTTGCATTGATTATTGGAAATATTCTGATATTACCTATTCTTTATTATAAAATTGAAAAAAGTGAGATAAAAAATGAGCGATTCTAATCAATCAAAATCAAATTTAATTATAGTTCATACACCTTTACAAAGTTTAATTGCTGAGAAAATTATTGAAAATAACCGAAATGAAACCTTTGAACTTATTATGATTCACCATTCCCATAGCAAGTTAAGCAATCAAAAATTCGAATATTATTTTGATAGATTAAAAGAAAAATGTGAAAAATCATACCGGCTATGTATTCCATTATTTTCTAAATTGAAAATGCTTTATATGCTATACAAGATGATTTTTAAATTTTATGGAAAAAAATATGATACTATCTTTGTTTCAAGTATTGATATGGCACAAGTACAAGGACTTTTATCACATTTGAAATTTAATGCAATAGAAAGTTTTGATGATGGTTCTGCTAATTTAATGAAGGATACCTTTTTCGATAGTAAGCATTACACAATATCACTTAAACATTTTATTCGAGATATCCTCATATGTAATAGAGTCGATATCAAAAATTTGAAAAGTAAAATAAGGAAACATTGGACTATATATCCGAACTATGAAAATATCATCACGGCTCCTAAAAAAGTAATTAAACTTATTTCTTTAGAGGAAATTAATCATGGTGAGGAGTCCGATTTAAAAACAATAAAAATCTATCTTGGACAACCTGTTTTTGAACCTGATATTAATAAATGTATAAATTTAACAGAAAAGGTTGTGAATTATTTTGGTATTGAAAATTATTTCCCACACCCTCGGGAAAATTATACTATCTATGGTGTTAAATATATTAATACTAATTTAATTATTGAAGACTATATTATACAAAAACTAAATGAAAACCCTAGGGTAATATTTGAAATTTACAGTTTGTATAGTTCCGCTTTGCTGCATTTGGTTAATATCCCTAGGTTAACTTTGTTTTCTATTAAACCTAATGAGGTTTTTTTTAATAAAAGAAATATTAGAGATTATTATAGAATGGTGAATGATCTAGGTATTAAAATTAAAGAAATTGATTTTTAAACTTAACTTGTATTTTTTCCAGTTTAAAGAATTTTATAAATAGAACGATTAAATTATTTAACCATAGAGATTAAAATGAAAGATTTGGTTTCTATTATTATGCCGACCTATAATGCATATGAATATCTAAATGACGCAATACAATCAATATTAAAACAATCATATACTCATTGGGAGTTGATTATTGTGGATGATTGTTCGACAGATGATACATTGAAACTTATTGATAGCTATTCTGATACCAGAATACGAGTATTTAAAAATAATAAAAATTCAGGGCCCGCTTATAGTAGAAATGTAGGGTTGGAAAATGCTTCCGGAAAATATGTTACTTTTTTAGATAGTGATGACTTTATTTCTCCTGATAAATTAAAAGAACAATTAAATTTTATGCTTGCCAATGATCTTGATATGAGTCATGGAAATTATTATTTTTGTGATTTGTCCGGAAATAATATAAAAAAAATCATAACCGATGAATATATTGATTATTCTTGCTTACTAAAAGGCAATCAATTTAAGATAATGACTGTTTTAATAAAGCGGGAACGTATAAAAGATCTACGTTTTCCCTTAATTAAGCATGAGGATTATGCTTTCTATTTGGATTGTTTAAAAAGAATAAAATATTCCTTATCTCAAACAGAGCGTATAGATTCGTTTGTTCGTATTGGGAAAGTAAGTGTTTCTTCTAATAAAATAAAAAGTGCAATATGGACTTGGAATATTTACCGAAAATATGAAAAACTGGGTTTATTGAAATCAATTTTTTATTTTATCCATTATGCCTATAATGGATTTATTAAACACAAGAAATGAAATTTATGAAAATATCAATATTAATTATTACTTATGGTAGAGTTAAAGAATTATTAGAAACATTAGATTCTATTGTTAAATATACCGGACAAGATAATGTCGAATTATTGGTTTTAGATAATAATCCAAACAATCAATTAGAAAAGAGTATTCTTGATATTACAAGTAAAAATATTAAATTACTGACGAGTTATTTTCATGATGGAAAAAATTATGGTGTGGCACTTGGACGAAATTATTTAATTGAAAAAGCCCAAGGTGATATTTTAGTAACACTTGATGATGATGTTGAGATTGATAATATTACTGCATTGCTTGAGAGAATTATATCAGAATTTACTTTATCCAATGATATTGGAGCATTAGCATTTAATATTAAGAATTTTTATACACGGAAAAGTTTACGACATGAGATACCTCATGGAAATAAAAAGCTAGATTTCACTCGAGATATGGATACTTATTATTTTATTGGCGCAGGTCACGCAATTAAAAAAGAAGTTTATCAAAAATCCGGATTATATCCTGATGATTTAGGGATATATGGCGGTGAAGAGCGAGATTTAAGTTTTAGAATCCTTGAGATGGGATATAGAATTAGATATATCAGTGAACTTGTAATTTTCCATAAGGTATCTCCGGATGGGAGACTGCCAAGAGAAGAAGAAGATTATTATCGTTATCGCAATCAATTAATTGTGTTAAATCGTTATATGCCTTTCGTTTATAGATGGACGTCGAATATTATTTGGTCTTTATTTTATTTTATCAAAAAGAAAGGGCGGATTTCAGCAGTGTTTAAGACGCTAAAATTAGTGATAATGAAAGAGAAAAATACTATTTCAGATGACACATTAAAAAACATAAAAAAACTAAATGGAAGGATATTGTTTTAGATGATTATATATAATATATTAATTTTAATATTAATAGTAGGAGTGTTTTTAGATACTTTTAATATAAATTTCAAAAATTATTATTTTATATTCACTTTATTCCTTATCTTCTTAACAGTTATATTAAGATATAATATTGGTGCCGATTATTTATCATATAGTGAAATATATGATAGCATTATACCTTTTTCTGAAACATCTTTTGAAAAACTTATTGATTATTCTGAACAACATCAACTTGAGTACGGATACGTTATCTTATCATCAATTATAAAAAACATAACAGATAATTTTGAAATTTTTATATTTTTATATAATATTATTATTTTTTATTTCCTTTATCTTGGAATGAAACCTTATCCAAATAAAAATATACAATTATTCTTATTGGTTTGTTTATTTTACCCGTTGTATCTTATAGAAGCACATAGGCAAGGAATGGCTTTAGCCATATTTTTCTACAATATTAAAAATATTATTAGTGAGAATTTTTTTAAATATTTGACTTTCTGTATTTTAGGTAGCTTATTTCATAAAGTGTCATTAATTACTATTCTTATTTATCCTTTAATTATAAAAGAATATTCTAAGAAATTATTATTGTTTTTATTGGTATCATCTTTTTTAATTTCATCATTTTCACTGATTGGAAGGTTTATATTATTTTTAAATGAAAATTTAAATCAATTATCATTTATTAGAAGGGTTTATTTTTATTATTTTGTAAAACATGATTCTACACATATTATAAATAGTATAGCTTATATACATAGATTGTTTTGGGGTTGTGTGATATTATATTTTTATAAAAAAATACCATTTAAGCTTGTGAATTTAACTGTTTTATACATTTCTATATTTTTCTTATTTTCTGATGTTGGTATTCTTGCGGGAAGAATATCAGCAATGTTTTTAGTTTCTTACATATGCTGTTTTGCTATATTGTTCTGTAATTTGAGAATGTTTTTTATAAAATTAAGTTTATTATTTCTACTACTAATGTATAACGTAAGTATATTTTATAAAGATATCTACACGCGCCATCCTATTTATGAGACATATAATTATATTCCTTATAGAAGTATTTTTGAGAAATAACCTTTATAATTATAATCAATGGGGGATTAAAAGATGAAAAAAATCATTATCATAAGTAATTTAAGAATGCTATTAATCTATCTATTGATAGAAAATAAATTAGATCAGATAAATGAAAACTTATATATCGTTGATGATTCCTTATCTATTATAAAAAAAGATATAAATAAGATTTTTGTTTCTAAAGCTAAAAATATTATAGATCTTATGATAAAATCACTAAAATACTATTTTAAATTCAGTCGATTACCATTAAAAGAAGTGTGCCGGGTTTATGGTGCAGATCATATAATGGGAGCGAAGTTTTTTTTAAAACGGTTTTCTTTTTTTTTAATTGAAGATGGAGTTCGTAACTATCATTTTCATGCTTATGAAAGAAGCTTTAAAAATAAATTATTTTCAACTCCTAGTTTTGGGTTATATAGAAATGTAAAAAAAATATTTCTTTCACAAAAAACACAAAACTTACCTAAGGAAATTTTAGATAAGGTAGAGTTTTTTGATATTCATTCTCTTTGGAATGGGAAAACAGAAGAAGAAAAATTGCTTATTCTATCTTTTTTTAATATAGATAAAGATAAATTACAGAATTTGAATGAGAAAAAATACATTCTATACACTCAGCCTTTATCTGAAGATGGCATTATATCTGAATATGAAAAGGTTAAAATGTATCAAAATATAATTGCTAATTATAGTATCCATGATTTAGTTATTAAACCACACCCTAGAGAAGTTACTGATTATAATTTATTTTTTCTCAAAGCTATGCTTTTTGATAAAGATTACCCATCAGAAATTTTAGAATTACTTGATATTAAGTTTGAAAAAGCAATAACCTTATTTTCAACCGCTATTTTACAATATCCAAAGGAAAAAATAGATTTTTATGGAATGTACAATAATCCTAAGTTATTGAGTAAATTTGGGAATATTCAACTTACAGATATTTATGTTTGATGCCAAATAGTAGGGTATTTACAAAATGAAAAAGAATGAATTTTACGGCAAATTAATTTTAGCAAGCATGGACTTGTTAAGTATCAGTCTATCGTTCGCATTGTCTTTATTAATGCTAAATCTTTTACCTAATGATCTAACTAATTATTTACCTAGTCAGCAAGTGAATGGTTGGTTATTTATTCATTTAACACTTTCCGTGATTTGTGTAGCTTGGTTTTGGATTCGCTTACGCCACTATTCATATCGCAAACCATTTTGGTTTGAATTGAAAGAGGTAATACGCACACTTATTATTTTTGCAGTAATTGAGCTTGCTATTGTTGCTTTTTCTAAACTCTATTTTTCTCGTTACCTTTGGGGATTTATTTGGGTAAGTGCGGTCATTTTTGTGCCACTTTTTAGAGTTCTTACTAAACAGTTTATTATCAAAAATGGGTTATTTGCTAAAGATCTTGTTATTATTGGTTCAGGCAAAAATGCATTAGAGGCTTATCAAGCAATCAGTGATGAAAAGTATTTAGGGTTTAATATTAAGTATTTTGTTCATCAAGGCGGAGAAAATACTGTTAAACATTTAGGTATTTCGATTATCGATCCACAGTTTCAAGATTTATTATCTATTGTTGGAAGAGATACACAATTTACAATCGCATTGGAAGATTCTCAATCGGAAGAATGTAATAATTGGTTGCGATATTTTGCAACCCATCAATGCCCTTCTGTCTCTGTGGTTCCAAGCTTGCGAGGTTTGCCTTTATATAGTACTGATATGGCATTCTTATTTAGCCATGAAGTTATTTTGTTGCGTATAAATAATAACTTAGCTAAGCGTTCTTCACGTTTTTTAAAACGCACTATGGATATATTTGGTTCTCTGGCTATTATTACTTTGCTTTCTCCGGTGCTGTTAACGCTTTATTATTTAGTATCGAAAGATGGTGGTAATGCTATTTATGGACATCCTCGTATTGGTCGTAATAATAAAGAGTTTAAATGTTTAAAGTTTCGCTCTATGGTAATGAATTCAAAAGAAATATTGGAAAAATTATTAGCTAAAGATCCGGAAGCTCGTGCCGAATGGGAAAAAGACTTTAAGCTAAAAAATGACCCAAGAATTACAAAAATTGGACGTTTTCTACGTAAAACCAGTTTGGATGAACTCCCTCAGTTATTTAATGTTCTTAAGGGAGAAATGAGTTTAGTCGGCCCTCGCCCGATAGTTAAAGACGAACTTGAGCGTTATGAGGAAGATGTGGATTACTATTTAATGGCAAAACCTGGGATGACTGGATTATGGCAAGTCAGCGGTCGTAATGATGTCGATTATGAAACCCGGGTTTATTTTGATTCTTGGTATGTCAAAAACTGGTCAGTATGGAACGATATCGTTATTCTATTTAAAACAGTTAATGTTGTTCTTAAGCGTGATGGTGCGTACTAAAAAATTTTGCAGTTGTATAATATGCCGTTAGAATAATCGGGATATTATATTTTAAAGTAGGTTTATATGAAAATTCTTGTAACCGGCGGTGCAGGCTTTATCGGTTCGGCAGTTGTTCGCCACATCATCAATAATACACAAGACAGCGTAGTAAACGTTGATAAGCTCACCTATGCGGGTAATTTAGAATCACTTGAATCTGTTGCTGACAACGCTCGTTATGCCTTTGAGCAAGTGGATATTTGCGATCATGCGGAACTTAATCGTGTGTTTGCCCAACATCAACCTGATGCAGTGATGCATTTGGCGGCAGAAAGTCATGTAGATCGTTCTATTGATGGTCCGGCAGCGTTTATTGAGACCAATATTGTCGGTACATATTGTCTGTTGGAAGCGGCTCGTCGCTACTGGAATAGTTTAGATGAAATAAAAAAATCGGCATTCCGTTTCCATCATATTTCCACTGATGAAGTGTATGGTGATTTGGAAAGTTCGGATGATTTATTTACGGAAACGACACCTTATGCACCAAGTAGCCCTTATTCCGCTTCAAAGGCATCAAGTGATCATTTAGTGCGTGCGTGGTTGCGTACTTATGGATTCCCGACTATCGTCACCAACTGTTCAAATAATTATGGTCCGTTCCATTTTCCGGAAAAACTCATTCCCTTAATAATTCTAAATGCTTTAGACGGCAAGAAATTACCTGTGTATGGCAATGGTATGCAGATTCGGGATTGGCTATTTGTGGAAGATCATGCCCGTGCATTGTACAAAGTGGTTACCGAAGGTGAAATAGGCGAAACCTATAATATCGGCGGTCACAATGAAAAAGCCAATATTGAAGTAGTCAAAACTATCTGCGGATTATTGGAAGAGTTAGTGCCAAATAAACCGGCAGGCGTAGCCAAATACGAAGATTTGATCACTTATGTTACCGATCGTCCGGGACATGATGTGCGTTATGCCATTGATGCGGCAAAAATAAGCCGTGAACTCGGTTGGAAGCCGAAAGAAACCTTTGAGTCAGGAATTCGTAAAACTGTGGAATGGTATCTGAATAATAAAACATGGTGGAATCGCGTGTTGGATGGTTCTTATAGTTTGGAACGCTTAGGGGCGAATTTATAGGTATAAAAAAACAAATGACAGCCATAGACTGTCATTTGTATCATCATACTATAACAAAGAGTAGATACTCTCGAGACCAAGAAGATTTTCATCTGGCTAGTGACAACATTATATATTAAAAAAACACAATTTGGTAAGTTCTAGATATAAAAAATGTAAATAATTTTATAAAGGTGCAGAATGATTAATAATATTCAGTGTATTTCAGAAAGCCGTTTGTCTCCCTATATGCTCTTATGTAAAGGTGACAAGTTAGAGGCTATTTGCGTATACACTGCATTACAACACCGTTCGGCTCTTTATTTTACGATTATTCAGGAAATTGAAATTGCATTTAGAAATGAATTGAGTTCTAAGATTGAGATATGGCTTAAAAATAGTTTATCTAGCCCTACAACAGATTTATATGATTTTTTTAAAAATCATATGCTTATGTATTTAAGTAAAGAAGGGCAAAAACAATTACAAAAAGCACTTAGTGATGTTCAGTTAAATTATTCTAATAAACTCCAAAAAACAATTACTAAAGCAAGGCAAAAAGCTCTTAAAAAAGGATTGCCGGAACCAATCGCTCAAGATATTTCAAATAAAGTTAATCCGCCTAATCATAATGACATTATTTCCCATTTAACGTTTGGATTTTGGGTTTATCTACTTGAACAAGATAAACAAAAAAATCCAAATTATCAATTTTGGGCTAATATTTTTGAGGATTTATTTGAGGGACGGTTTTCAACTAATTTAAATTTATTCACACGCATGAAAGACGTATTACGTTTTAGAAATAATCTTTATCATCAAGAAGCTGTATGGAAAGGAGCTAATATTAATACTCCCCTAAAAGCTTTACAAAATTTAGAAACTAAATTTAATAATTTTCTAGAACATCTTAATAAGCTATCACCATATCGTTTTGCTCTGGTAGAGAAGTCTTATCATTTAAATAAGATGAAAAGTCAGTTATTTGATCATCAGGCCTTTACCAGCGAACTTGCAGAATTAAAATCTTTATTAGAAATAAATAGGATATAGAACATAATGAAAGGTATTATTCTCGCCGGTGGTTCTGGCACACGGCTTTATCCGATAACCCGCGGTGTGTCAAAGCAGTTACTACCGGTTTACGATAAACCGATGATTTATTATCCGCTTTCAACCTTGATGTTGGCGGGGATTTGTGAAATTTTAATTATCACTACGCCGGAAGATAACGAGAGCTTTAAACGCTTGCTTGGAGACGGTTCGGATTTTGGTATTCAACTCAGTTATGCCGTGCAACCGAGTCCGGACGGTTTGGCTCAGGCATTTTTAATCGGTGAAGAATTTATTAATGGCGAAAGTTGTGCTTTGGTATTGGGTGATAATTTATTTTATGGTCAGCACTTTACTCAAATGTTGAAAAATGCCGTTAATCGTCAAACCGGTGCGACGGTGTTCGGTTATCAAGTCAAAGATCCCGAGCGTTTTGGTGTGGTCGAATTTGATGAAAATTTCACCGCACTTTCTATTGAAGAAAAACCGATACAACCAAAATCTGATTGGGCGGTGACCGGTTTATATTTTTATGATAATCGGGTGGTAGAATTTGCCAAACAAGTAAAACCGTCTGCCCGCGGCGAATTGGAAATTACCGCATTAAATGAAATGTATCTTAAAGACGGTTCGTTGAATGTACAATTATTAGGTCGTGGTTTTGCATGGCTTGATACGGGAACCCATGAAAGTTTGCATGAAGCGGCGGCGTTTGTTCGCACCATCCAAAATATTCAAGGTTTGCAAGTCGCTTGCTTGGAAGAAATTGCTTGGCGTAACGGTTGGTTGAGCAAAGCACGAGTAGTGAAATTGGCCAAATCGCTGAGCAAAAATGAATATGGTCAGTATTTGCTTCGTCTGGTTGAAGGGGCAAAATAATGGCAAAAATTTTAATTACCGGTAGCCGAGGGCAAGTGGGGACGAGTTTAGTCGAACAGCTTGCCGGTAAAGCCGAGATTTTAGCCGTAAGCAGTGAGCAATTGGATATCACAAATCGTCCTGCAGTTATCAAAGCCGTTAATGCTTTCCAGCCGGATGTGATTATTAATGCGGCAGCATATACGGCAGTGGATCGAGCGGAAAGCGAAGTGCAAATGGCCGAAGCCGTTAATGTTAACGGTGCGAAGTATTTAGCCGAAGCAGCCGATTTAGTCGGTGCGGCGATTTTACATATTTCCACGGATTATGTGTTTGACGGTCAAGGTGTGGGAGAATATAAAGAAAGTGATTCGGTTGATCCGCAAGGCGTGTACGGTCGTACAAAATTGGCGGGCGAAATAGCGGTGCAGCAGGCTAATCCTAAATCTATTGTTTTGCGTACTGCTTGGGTATTCGGCGAGCATGGTAATAATTTTGTCAAAACTATGCTGCGTTTAGCTAAAGTGCGTGACACATTAGGCATTGTCGGCGATCAATTCGGTGGGCCAACTTATGCAGGGGATATTGCGGCAACATTGATTTATATTGCAAACCAAATTGTGACGGGTAAACCCGTGGAATATGGCATTTATCACTACACCGGGCAGCCTTATGTGAGCTGGTTTGAATTTGCCAAAGCGATTTTTGCAGAAGCGGAAGCACAAGGTGTGATTGCGAAAATTCCGCAACTTAATTGTATTGCCAGCCGTGATTATCCGACGTCGGCCAAACGTCCGGCGAATTCACGTTTAAATTTGGATAAAATTGACCGCACTTTTGGCATTAAAGCGAGTGATTGGCAAAAGGCGTTGAAAAATATTAAAGCGTATAGTTAAAAGAGCGGTATAAAAAATGAAAATTATCGATACAAAAATCCCTGCTGTAAAACTATTAGAACCAATGGTATTTGGTGATGATCGCGGATTTTTTATGGAAACCTTTCGTGATAATTGGTTTAGAGAAAATGTAGCAGAACGTGAATTTGTACAGGAAAATCATTCTAAATCCACAAAAGGCGTATTACGCGGTTTGCACTATCAAACAGAAAATACACAGGGTAAATTAGTGCGGGTAGTACAAGGTGCGGTGTTTGATGTGGCTGTGGATATGCGGAAAAATTCTCCGACTTTTGGTCAATGGGTCGGCGAGCTTTTGTCCGCTGAAAATAAACGTCAACTATGGGTGCCGGAAGGATTTGCACACGGTTTTTATGTGTTAACTGATACGGCGGAATTCACATATAAATGTACGGATTACTATAATCCTAAAGCGGAACATTCTTTAATTTGGAATGATCCTACTGTCGGCATTGAATGGCCGTTGCAAGGGGAACCGGGCTTATCGGCTAAAGATTTGGCGGGTAAGGTTTTAGCGGAAGCCGTCGTTTTTGATTGATAAAAAACGGGTAGCGGTTATTGGCTGCCCGTTTGCTTTTTTAAAGATATTGAAGCAAAATTTTTTTCAATACCTGATATCCCGCCTCACTAAAATGCAACCCGTCTGTGGTTAAAGTGCGGTCTAATTTTCCGGAATTATCAATAAAATTTTGCCAAGTCGGAATGAATGTTATGCCTTTTGGCAAGTGTGAGCGAATGTAATTATTTTGTTCAATAATAGGTTCGTTTTCCAGCGTATCACGATCCCGCACGGGCGTCGCTTCCAGTAAATAATAACGAGAGTGCGGTGCAATTTTTTGTAATTTTGTTAAGATTTCATTTAACCATTCGACTAATTTTTGCGGGCTGTAATCAGGTTCTTTGACGATGTCATTAACACCGAGAAAAATGAAAACGTCTTTTCCTAACTGTTTGATCATGTTGGCATTTAGGATTACTTCAATATATTGTTTGGCGGTAATACCGGCAAATCCCCAGTTGTTAAAGCTTTTGCCGTTTAGCATTGCAGGGTAATTCTTATCTTGTCGCCAAAAATCGAATAGAGAATGGCCGAGCAGTGTAATTTCTGCCGATTGGGCTAATTCAGTTTTACGCGATGTAAAATTTTGTAGAATTTCTTCGTTTGTAATCATGAGATTATTCCTTAATGTTATTTTTACCCTCTTGGGTGGAATCGTTCGTGTAGTCGTTTTAAGCGTTCTTTGGCTACATGAGTATAAATTTGAGTAGTGGAAAGATCACTGTGGCCAAGCAGCATTTGCACCACACGCAAATCGGCACCGTGATTGACTAAATGTGTTGCAAAAGCATGGCGTAGCACGTGGGGTGATAGGCTGTTGGTATCGATTTCTGCCAAGATAGCGTAATGCTTAATTCTGTGCCAAAACGTTTGGCGGGTCATTTGCATCGCACGACGGCTTGGAAATAACACATCGGAACTTTGTCCGTTTAATAATTCGCTACGTCCGTAGGACACAAATTCGTTGATCCAATAAACTGCTTCTTCACCCATAGGCACTAGGCGTTCTTTGTTGCCTTTGCCGATCACTCTGACAATGCCTTGATTCAAGCTGATATTATCCATCGTCAGCGAAACGAGCTCGGTTACCCGCAACCCTGTGGCATAAAGCAGTTCCAGCATTGCTTTATCGCGTAATTCCAAAGCGATATCCGTGCTTGGCGTGTTTAATAAATCACTGACTTGCTGTTCGGTTAAATATTTGGGCAAGCGGCTTGGCAGCTTTGGCGAAGTCAATACCGCACTGGGATCATCCGCTCGGTATTTTTCCCGATATAAATATTGAAATAATTTTCGTACCGCACTTAACATTCGGGCGGAGCTGGTGGCTTTATAACCTTTCGCCAAGCGTTCGCCAAGGAAACTTTGCAGATCAATACTGTCACAATTTAACAAATCGTTTGGTTGTTCGTTCAACCACTGGCTCAATGCGGTCAAATCCAAACGATAAGAGGCAATGGTATTCTCCGATAAGCCTTTTTCAATCCATAATTCCATTAAAAATTGGTCAATCAGTGCGGAATCATTCATATATTATTTCACCGGTTTTTATGTGTAAGGTCGGTATTTGTTACTCACTTTTTTGATTTTATTCATCTTTCTATTGGAGAACAATAAATGTCCCAATGGACGAGCAAAAATTTACTTTTAAGGGTAAAAAGTGTAACTGAAATTCAATAATTAGGCTACTAGTTCTAAAAACCATTAGATCATAAATCGGATATTCGTTATACTTTCTGACAACTAACAATAAAATTCGTCAAGAGATATTAACTCTATGAATAGAAAAGCAAAAATAATGACAAATTTATCGGTGATCACGTTAGTGTTAGCCACTGGAGCACAATTTTATACTAATCATAAAATTGATCAAACTTTAGCACAGTTTCCTTATCATTTTACTGATGATTTTGCTATTTATGTAGAACAAGTAGATAAAGACTTATTTACTCGCGATTTGGTTTTTAGTCTTGGTACCGATGAAAATAATAAAACCGAGATCATTTCCACCCATTTGACTTCTTTCCCTTTTGCCGCCGTTGCCCGTTCAGAGTTGACCGCTTCCGTCGTGCGTGATTTGAATAAAAAACTTAATGTGACGATTGATCAGAATGTGATTAAAAGCCAATTTTCCGTGGTAGGAGATTACATGCAATCGACCATGGAAACGCAATTTCGCGATATTACCAATAATACTCAATCATTAACCACCGATTTGAATTTTATCGCAAAAACACATTTTATTGAAATTGAGGCCGCACTTTCCGGTTTTAATTATGATGCGGTGACCAAGTTTCATGATGTGAAAGGCCGTTACACGTTGCAGCCGCTCGGAAATCATAGCTATGATTTGGTGAAAGCCGATATGAATGCGGCTTCCGTGGATATTAAAGACGGTGAAAATAATCATTACAAAATTAATAAATTAAATTATCAATTAGAAAAAAGTTTTAATGATAACGAATATGATCTGAACGTATTCGTCAAAAGTGAAAAAATTAACGTTTTGGCAGATAACAAAGAAATTAATATTGATAACTTTGCCATTAATTCACAGCAGCAAGGCATTTCACGCGATGTGACTTTTCATGATGAATTAATCAAATTAAATCAAGAAACCCCTAGCTTTAAAAAAGCATTGACCGCCGGATTGGATTATTTGTTGGACAACAAAAAATGGCAGTTTACAACCAAATTTGAAGCCTTGTCCGTGCAACGCGATACCAATCGGCTGAATGTCGGCAGCAGTGATTTCGCAGTGAATTTTTCTCAAGAGAATGCACAATCAGCGAATGTTGAGTTTTCCGCAAATGTTAGCTCGGCGGTTGCGAATAAAGGCGACGAGACATTGCTGCAATTACAAAAGTTGGCACTTAACAGTAAATCCGAACAGCTTAATTTGGCGGAAAGTGCGGTCTTAATTCAGGATTATTTTCCTGAACAGTTTGCAGACACCTTAACTTCTCCGGAAAAAGATAAAGATAATGTCAAATTTATTAAAGCGTTTGAAGCCTTTGCAAAAAATTATAAACCGACAACAGACAGTAAGTTTAGTGTCGCACAATTGGAACTTTCCGATATTCTAGTAAAAGATTTGCAAGTAACGATTTTTGAAAATTTATCGCAAGAGAATAAAATTTACAATAATATTGCACTCAATGCAGCTCAAGTTGCATTGAGTAAAGAAAACGTGGCATTTAATGAGCTTGCATTAACGCTACCGTTGGAAGCGGAACCTTCTTTGTCGTTACAAATTTTATATTTATGCACGCAAAGTGCTTATGCGACTTTATGTGGACATAACTTATCAGCGAAAACCGCACAAAAATGGTTGAATGACAATTTGGCTGCCCTGATATTTACAATCAATAATTCCACAATCAGCAGCGAAATTGATACGTACCCGAAAGCCTCGCGCGCAAGCAAGATTAATGCAACATTCAGCGGTAAGCTGCCTATGGTGGAAAAAAATGTGAAAGATATGTTAGCCGCTAAATGGGAGGCGAAAGAATTCGATTTTTCAGTGGCTATTCCGGCTAAATTAGTGGCGAATGATGCTGAAGATAGTGAAGTAGAAACGACCTCAAATTTTTGGTTATGGTTAAAAGGATTAAAACGTAATGATGGCTTTGCATTGAAAGATGAAAATTATCGTTTACATATAACAATGCAGGGCGGCAAGATACTGATAAACGGTAAAGATCCTAATGAAATCGAACAACCACAACCTACCGAATCCGAGCCGGCGGTTCAACCTTCCGAAATGCCGACGGAACAATAAGACTTGATAACCAATGTAAACAATAAACAAAAGGAATGAAGAGATGTTTTTAGGTGATTTAACCCGAGATGATTATGCACGTGGCTTGCCTCAAGTGATTGTGGATATGTGCGAAAAGTTGAAAATCATGGATTTGGCGGCATTAGAAACAGGTCGTCACGATCTGACCGATCAAATTTATATGAATGTAATGGAGCTGACAACGGAACCTGCAGAAGTGCGTAAATCCGAATTTCACCGTCAATATATTGATGTGCAGGTATTGATTTCCGGCGAAGAGTCCATGGATTACAATTTGGAATTTCCAGATATGACGGACTATACGGAATATGATGAGAAAGACGATTATCAACTTACCTTAACCACAGTATTAAAAAATAAAAATACACTCACATTGAAACCAAAACAATTTGTGGTGTTTTTGCCTTATGAATCCCATAAACCGTGCTGTAATGTAAATGGTCAAGCGGTGACATTGAAAAAATTAGTGGTGAAAATTCCGCTGGAATTAGTCTAAAAATATAAAAACCTAGGGTTACCCTAGGTTTTTTTATCGTCTTTTTTTAACTGTTCCAAATCATTACTGCACTGATAATCACAGCAAAAATGACAAACCAAATAAGTTGCAATTTAGCACTTTTACGATTGATTTCCTGATTGCGGATTCGTCGGTTTTCTATGGCTCGTCTGTATTTTTCTGCTGTTTTTTCATCAAAAGAAAACCCGCAATTCGGACATTGTACGGCACTTTCGCTCACTTTTTTATTACATTCGGGACATTTATTCATTGCCATTTCTTTTTCCTTAAAACTGAGCGATTTCATCCGCAGTTAAATTACGATATTCACCTTCAGCCAAGTTTTCGTCCAGTACAATATCGCCGATTTTCCAGCGATGCAATGCAACGACTTTATTCCCCAACGCTGCAAACATCCGTTTCACCTGATGATAACGCCCCTCGCTGATGGTGAGATTGACATTATAATCGTCCAATATTTCCATTGTAGCGGGCTTAGTCGGGAGTTTTTCACCCCGCAATAAAATGCCGTTTTCCACCGCACTTTGGTAATTTGCTTCCACCGGATCGGCTAAGGTTACCAAATAGGTTTTCTCGCAATGATGCTTTGGCGAAGTGACACGATGCGACCACTGTCCGTCATCGGTTAATAATACGAGTCCTGTAGTGTCCACATCCAATCTTCCCGCACTGTGCAATCTGCCGGACAACGGATAATCAAAGAATTGATAAATCGTCGGATAATCGCTGTCATCATTAGAACAAACATAGCCTTGCGGTTTGTTCAGCATGATATACTGCCCTTCGCTCAACCAGCTTAACCGCTCATTGTCGCAATAAATTTCATCATTGGGGGTAATTTTCACTGCACCGGATTTTTCAATTTTTCCGTTAATTGTTACCGCACTTTGGCGTAATAATTTTGTTGCTTGCGAGCGGGTTAAACCGGTGCTTTCCGCTAAAAATTTGTCTAATCGCATAATCAATTTTTAAATGTTCTGAAAAATAATTCTAATTGATTGTTGATTTTATCGTAAATTCGCAATATTGTAATTCAATTTAAAGCTCATTCACTAACAAAAATAAAGAGGATTTCTTTATGGACGATAAATTGCATCAAGCCGCTTTGGATTTTCATGAATTTCCAAAACCGGGTAAAATCGAAGTAACACCAACCAAATCATTAGCCACTCAACGTGATCTTGCTCTAGCTTACTCTCCCGGCGTAGCCGAGCCTTGTTTAGCCATTCAAACCAATCCGCAAGATTCTTATAAATATACCGCACGCGGAAACTTGGTTGCCGTGATCTCAAACGGCACTGCGGTATTGGGTCTGGGTAACATCGGTGCATTAGCGGGTAAACCGGTAATGGAAGGAAAAGGGGTGTTATTCAAAAAATTCGCAGGTGTTGACGTTTTTGATATTGAAGTAAACGAATTGGATCCTGAAAAGTTTGTGGAAATTGTCGCCGCACTTGAACCGACTTTCGGCGGTATCAACCTTGAAGATATTAAAGCACCGGAATGTTTCTATATTGAACAAAAACTACGCGAACGCATGAATATTCCTGTGTTCCACGATGACCAACACGGCACGGCGATTATTAGTGCGGCGGCGGTGTTAAATGGTTTACGCATTGTGGGCAAACAGATTGAAAACGTACGTTTAGTCGCCTCCGGTGCGGGAGCTGCGGCGATTGCTTGCTTGAATTTATTGGTTAGCTTGGGAATGAAACGGGAAAATATCACCGTTTGTGACTCGAAAGGTGTGATTTATAAAAATCGTGATAATCGTATGGACGAAACCAAAAAATTATATGCCATCGATGACAACGGTCAACGTAAATTAGCCGATGCTATCGAGGGAGCAGATATTTTCTTAGGCTGTTCTGCGGCGGGTGCCTTAACGCAAGATATGGTGCGTACCATGGGGCCAAGTCCGTTGATTTTAGCCTTAGCCAATCCAAATCCTGAAATCACCCCACCGGAAGCGAAAGCCGTACGTCCGGATGCCATCGTGTGTACAGGTCGTTCCGATTATCCGAATCAAGTAAACAACGTGCTTTGCTTTCCGTTCATTTTCCGCGGTGCTTTAGATGTGGGGGCAACCACGATTAATGAAGAAATGAAAATGGCGGCTGTGCGTGCTATTGCGGATCTGGCTCTTGCGGAACAAAGTGATGTGGTGTCCTCTGCTTATGGCGATACAGAAGTGACTTTTGGTCCGGATTATGTGATTCCAAAACCGTTCGACCCGCGTCTGATCGTACGTATTGCACCGGCAGTGGCGAAAGCGGCAATGGACTCTGGTGTGGCACAACGTCCGATTTTGGATTTTAATGCTTATATCGAACAGCTTTCTCAATTTGTGTACAAAACCAGTTTGTTTATGAAACCTGTCTTTGAACAGGCGAAAGAAAATCCAAAACGTGTGTTATTAACCGACGGTGAAGAGCCACGCGTATTGCACGCGGTACAAGAAGTGGTGTCTTTAGGTATTGCCAAACCGGTATTGATCGGCCGTCCGGCGGTTATCGAGCAACGGGCAAAATCACTCGGCTTGCAAATTAAAGCCGGCACGGATTATGAAATTATTGATGTAGAACACAATGAGTTTCATCAGGAATGTTGGGAAGAATATTACAAGCTCGGCAAACGCAACGGCGTAACCCCGGTGTCTGCTCAACGTGATATGCGTACTAATCCGACAGTTATCGGAGCAACATTACTGCGTTTAGGAAAAGTGGATGCGATGTTGTGCGGTTTAATGGGCACTTACGGTTCGCATTTAAAAGTGATCCGCAAAGTAATTGGTGCAAAAGCCGGTCATTCCACTTTAGCAACGGTAAACGGCCTAGTATTAAAACAAGGCAACTTGTTTATTGCCGATACCTTTGTGAACTTGAATCCGACAGCGGAAGAATTGGCAGATATTACTTTATCCGCGGCAGAAGAAGTGCGTCGTTTCGGTATCGAAGCGCAAGTGGCGTTGATTTCTCATTCCAATTACGGCACTTGGGAAGATGAAAGTGCGGTGAAAATGCGTAAAGTTTTAGCGCTTGTGAAAGCCAAAGCGCCGGATTTGATTATCGACGGCGAAATGCACGCAGATGTGGCGTTATCGGAAGAAAACCGTAAACAAATGATGCCGGATAGCCCGTTAAAAGGTGCGGCAAACTTGTTGATTATGCCGAATATGGAAGTGGCCCGTATCAGCTTGAACTTGTTGCAAGGTGTTGAAACGCCGATTACGATCGGTCCGATCTTAATGGGTGTGGATAAACCGGCTCACGTGTTGACTCCGGTGGCGTCTGTGCGTCGTATCATTAACATGATTGCAGTAGCGGCAGTGAAAGCCTAATTCAAGGTAAAATCATATAGGAATAATAGGGAATACCGATTGGTATATCCTAATTATTCCTTGATCTTAATCAAGAATTTGTTAAGATAATGTTAATTTTTTAAATAACGAGAGGACATAAAAATGGCGTATCAATTACCTGAATTAGGCTACGCTTATGATGCGTTAGAACCGCATTTCGATGCACAAACCATGGAAATCCACCACAGCAAACACCACCAAGCTTATGTGAATAATGCAAATGCCGCATTAGAAACATTACCTGAGTTAGCTGAATTAGCGACAGGTTGCCCAGGTAAGTTATTGAAACAATTAGATAAAGTGCCTGCAGATAAATTAACCGTATTACGCAACAATGTAGGCGGTCATGCAAATCATACTTTATTCTGGAAAGGTTTGAAAAAAGGCACTGAATTACAAGGCGAATTAAAAGCCTTAATTGAACGTGATTTCGGTTCGGTAGAGGCTTTTAAAGCAGAATTTGAAAAAGCGGCAACAACCCGTTTCGGTTCCGGTTGGGCATGGTTAATTTTAACCGAAGAAGGTAAATTAGTCGTTGTTTCTACCGCTAACCAAGATTCCCCGTTAATGGGGAAAGCGATTGCCGGCTGCGAAGGTTTCCCGATTATCGGTTTAGACGTTTGGGAACATGCGTACTACTTGAAATTTCAAAACCGCCGTCCGGACTACATCAAAGAATTCTGGAACGTAGTAAACTGGGATTTTGCCGCAGAACGTTTGGCAAAAGGCTTAGCGAAATAATTTAAGCTGACGAAAAAATAAGTGCGGTCTGAAAATTTTTTAATTTCAGACCGCACTTTTTTGTACTTTTATTATTTTTAAGGTGTCGGCGTAATATCTATCGCAGGATCGATCGGGTGGGTAAAGCCTTCGATTTTTTCTTTTAAACCATAATCATCGGGATCATTTTTGCCGTTAAATAAATCCGCTTGGTGATTCAGTTTCGGGTTTTCAATGCCGATCCAACGGGCAATGTCGTCAGTGAAATTCAAACCGGATTTAAAGTGCGGTGGATTTTTTGCCGATTATCATCCGATGAAATCTTAAATAACGGCACATCAAAATGCAACTTACTGAAATAGCTGTTATTAATGATAATGCTTTTGCCTTCGTAATTATGTGCCATTCCGTGATCGGAAAAATACAGCATTGAGAAGGTTCTGCCGGTTTTTTCTTGATTTTCTTTCAACATGGCATAAACCGTAGCCAGTAAATCATCGGTTTTCTTAATGGATGAAATATAGCAGTTGATATAATGATGTTTGATATCTAATTGATTTTCATCAAAAATAGTCGGGTAATTGTCGGATTTCAATCGATCACAAGCCATCGGATGCGAACCGTATAAATGCAACACAATAAAGCGTTTTTCCAATTCATTGTTATGCAATACTTTTTGCAATTCCGGCAATAATTCCATATCGCTTTTATTGTTAGACGCGTAGCCACCGATTTTCAAAAATACACGGTATTGACTTTGGTTGGCAATCACCGAAACCGGTGTGTCATATTCGCCGAAAGCGCCTTGATTTGACAGCCAATAGGTTTGGATTCCGGCGGATTTCACCAAATCCACCACGTTTAAGTTGTAGTTCGGCTGCCAGTTTTGCGTATCCGGTTTTGTGAGCATTAAATGCAGAGAACTGACCGTATTTGTACCTGCCGATGTGAAACCGTCCACCAATTCGCCTTTAGCATTGTCCATAAACGGTGTGTTTTTCACCGGATAACCATAAGCATGATGATAATCTTTGCGGGCGCTTTCGCCGATAATCAGCACGTAATCATCGTATTTGCTGTGAGAGAGTGCGGAAAGCCCCCATTCCGAATTAATTTTAAAGCTGTTGAGCCGATCAAGCTCGGTGCCCACTTCCACGCTGGCTTTATACCCGGTTTGAATAAATTTCATCGGGGCAAGATCCCACATTGCGAACACAATGGCAAGGCAGAGAAACAGCTTATTTTTATATAAAAACACACCGCACTTTTCGCTGATTTTTCTAAATAAAATCAATAAAATCGGAATCGCAACGGCAGATAAATAGCTAGTGAAAGGAATTTGTTGCAGAAATTCTTTGCTTTCCATCGCATCGGTGGCGAATAGCGACATAATATAAGAATAGCTTGGTTTGCCGAAATTTAATCCTACCGGTGTGTATAAAGCATTGAGTAACGCTACGGGTAATAACAGCCAATAGAAGGCTTTTTTAGATGATGACAAAATGGCGATTAAAATCGCAAGCAGTAAAATATCACGCGGACCGGGAATAGGGTAAAGCCCCGAGCCTTGCAGCATAAGAAAACTTAATGCTATCAAAATAAAAATCAGCAACACTGTGCCGAGTGCGAGTTTTAGGTTTTTGTTCATCATAAAAATAGCGGCTTAAACAGATAAGCCGCTATTATATAGAGGAAATTAATGAAAATAAAATATTATGCCGCTAATGCCTGACTACAATTAGTATAAGCAGCCTCGCCTAATGTGCCGTCATTTTCCACTGCTTTTGCCACGCCCACGATTTCACGCACCTTCACGCCGTCTTTAAAGAATACGAAACCGCCGTGTTCCATTTTGGTCCATTGCTCGTTTTTTGTGAGCGGAAAGGTGGAAATAATGGTGACTTTATCGCCGTCTTTCGCATAGTTGCTGAAATCGATCACTCCGTCGTCATCAATGCGTTGAGCTTTACCAAAAGGAGCTTGGCGGGTGAGATAATGCAAATTGGTTGAGCAGTGTGCAATCATCCATTCACCGTTGGATAAAATAAAGTTAAAGGTACCACGATTGGCTAAGTCCGTAGTGATTTCACGAATGGTTTCAAAGAGTTGTTCTTCCGTCGGTTTTTTACGGAAACGATTTTTAAGTTGTTCTGCAATATAACAAAACGCTGCTTCGGAATCTGTCGAACCAATAGGCTGACAAAAACATTCGCTCATATCGGGCAGGGTTTTTAGGTTGCCATTGTGAGCAAACACCCAGTTTTCGCCCCAGATTTCGCGAATAAACGGATGGGTATTCTCGATATTCACATCGCCTTGGGTGGCTTTGCGGATATGGGCTATCACATTTAATGATTTGATGTGATATTGTTTTACCGCATCGGCAATGATTGACGAATGCCCCGGTTTATCGTCGCGGAACACTCGCACGCCTTTGCCTTCAAAAAATGCAATTCCGAACCCGTCGGTGTGGGTATCGGTCAGCCCCGCACGGCGGCGGAATCCTTCAAAAGAAAACACAATATCCGTCGGGGTATTACAATTCATTCCTAATAACTGACACATAATGCCTTCTAAATTTACAACAATAAAATAAGCCTATAATTAGTGGTGATTTTCTACTATAAATCGGCAAATTTCAATATGAGTTGCAGATTATTTTTAGATGAAAATGTTACATAAAATAGCTATTGATTATCAATTGGAGAACAAGGTTAGAGGAGAGAGAAAAGTGATCTGCCCCCAAAAGTTGAATAGGTATAATACTTCAAGTTCCTGCAACAAATTAAAGACTGGCTACTCCAATTCAAACTGCATCGGTGATTGATAGACCAACGTCCGTTCGCACTGGGTATCTGCCGCGTGTCTTCTGGGAAAGTTTATCAAAAACAGTATTTGAAATATTGTAGGGGATTAAACCATTACATGATAAAAAATGAGAGTTTTCCCGTTTAGAATATGAGTGTTGAAATTCAATCTAAACAAAAAAGGAAACCCTCATGTTTTATTCTAACAATCTTTGATTAAACACGAGATCAGTTTATTAAATTTACCGGAAGAACTTGACAATATTTCACAAGCTAAAGTAATGGAAATGAGCCGCATACCTTCTATCGCTATCAACAGGCCGTTGAAAATGAAGGTGTCGAAGCCTTACTTAATTAAAATTGCCACATACCGAATATAAAAGAACGAGTGGGTGAAAACATCTAGCAAGCTGTTATAAAGTTTGCCTTTGGTCGGAAATAAGTTAAGCTCAAATTAGTCTGACAGTACCTTGGTTTTAAATGGCAGACTGTCAGATTAGATTTGATCTTCTACATTTTATTTAACTTTTCTTTTTATCATATTGTAAGCATCTCTAGTATTAGCTAATCTAAATATATAATTAATAAAAAGATATAAAGCAATTGTTAATATAAACATAAAATAACGAAAGAATATATGTTGCTCTCTTAATATCTTATCTAAAAATTCTTTATCTTCTTTATTAAAAAATAAACCACAGAGCGTTTTTAGATTATTTGAATGTATGCTAATTTCTATTTTATTTTCTTCACAATTATAAGGTGTTATTTCATTTTTGTGATTATTAGAAATATAGAATATGTCAGAGTAACTAAACTTTCTTGCCTCATCATGGCTTACCCAATAGATTTCTCCGCTGTCTTTAAACTCTAACAAAGCAAAATTTCCAATGGATAAATTGATTAATATAGGTAGAAAAGATAGGAAACATATAAAAGTAATACTAAATCCTATTATTGTAATTAACAATTTTATTTTGCTTGGTATATTAAGAATATTCAGTTGTTCAATATCAAAATTTTCTTTAAGTTTAGATAGTAATCTGTAATCTAATTCGTATTTTCTTACCCAACTTTCAAATTCCTGCTTATGCCTTAAGCTTAACGCATTAGTTTTATAATAAAAATTAAATTTTTCAATTTCTATTATATCATTGATCAAAGATTCTTTATCGTTATTAACTCTATCTTTTCCTATTATAAATATAAGTATCCTATGTATAATAGAAAATGCTGATTTAGCACGATGTTTATAATAAAAAATAACTAATAATATTATAAATGGAGTGAAAAAATAATAAACTATATTTGAGTATTTCTGAAAGAGACCAAAAATCATTTCAATATCTTGCATAAAAATCCTTAATAAAATAGTAATGTTAAAAAGAGAGTATATAGTTTACTTACTGAATTATTTTTTACAAGTATTAAACCCCTAAGTTTTTTTAATGGAAATTACGTTATGGCTCGGTATTATCAAGTGGCAGAACTTTATGGTCAGTCGCGAGATTTACTCTTCTTATAAATATTAAGAAAGCACCCAAAAGTCAGTTTAATTTACGATAGTATTTTAAATTAAACTGACTTTTTTTAGCTTCTTCATAAAATTTGAAATAAACCAGACCGCTTGCTTGTGTTAGAATAATCGGACATTTGAAGAGGAGAATACTATGGATCTTACCTATCTAGCCAAATTGCCGAGAGAAGAATTTATTGAACGTAGAAATCGCGTGTTTGAGCAAATGCAGGATAACTCTGCGTTGGTGGTATTTACCGAAACGGAGAAACGCCGTAATAGTGACTGCGATTATTTATTCCGTCCGGATAGCTATTTCTGGTATTTAACCGGTTTTGCCGAGCCCAAATCAGCATTATTGCTGATTAAAAAAGAGGGTAAAAATGAAAGTATGATCTTTATGCGCGAAAAAGATCCGCTGATGGAGACGTGGAACGGCCGCCGCTTGGGAACGGAAAAAGCGCCCGAAACCTTGAATGTTGATTTGGCGTTCGATATTGAGGATATTGCTCGTATTTTTGCAGAAAAAACACAAAATTTAACCGCTTGTTATTATGCAAAAGGTTTGCAAACATGGGGTGATAACGTGGTAGCGGAGCAGTTTGCAGAAGTGATTGACTGGCAGCCGATGTTATCGGAAATGCGTTTGATTAAATCGACTGCCGAAATCGCCTTGATTCAGCAAGCCTGCCATATTTCGGGCTTAGCGCATATTCGTGCAATGAAGCAAACTCGCCCAAACCGTTATGAACTGGAAATTGAAGGTGAAATTCAGCATGAGTTTACCCGTTTTGGGGCGAGATTCCCTGCCTATAATTCAATTGTGGCTAGCGGTGACAATGCATGTATTTTGCACTATAACGAAAATGATCAGGTCCTAAAAGACGGCGATTTATTACTGATTGACGCAGGGGCGGAGTTTGCTCACTATGCGGGTGATATTACTCGTACTTTTCCGATTAACGGTAAATTTTCCGAGCCGCAACGCGAAATTTACCAGCTCGTGCTGGATGCAATGAAAGAGGCGACTAAATGGTTGGTTCCGCAAAGTTCAATCAAAGTCGCTAACGAAAAGGCAGTGCAGGTATTAACGGAAGGCTTGGTTCGATTGGGCATTTTAAATGGCGATGTGGAGCAATTGATTGCTGAAAAAGCTTATCGCCAATTTTATATGCATGGTTTAGGACATTGGCTGGGGCTGGACGTGCATGATGTCGGCAATTACGGTACGGAACGAGATCGCCCCCTTGAAATTGGTATGGTGCTCACATTAGAACCGGGGCTATATATTGCAAGTGATGCGGATGTACCTGAACAATACAAAGGCATTGGTGTACGAATTGAGGATAACTTATTGATCACCGAATATGGCAATAAAAACCTGACCAGCGGCTGCCCGAAAGAAATTGCAGATATTGAGGCGATCATGAATGCTCAATAAGCGTGAAAACCTAGACTTTCTGACTGTTTTAATATAAAAATTAAATGTCCGCAGAGGTCCGGATTTTCACCGAAAAGAGTATGTATACTTGGAAAAATTTATGAATAACTGAACTTAAATAAGAAAATACAATGTCCCAACAATCCGACTACCGCTATAGTTTAAAAGTGAACGGCGCTACCGAATTCGATGTCGTCAGTTTTGTATTAAAAGAAGGACTTTCTCAACTTTTTCGTCTGGAATTGGAATTAGCCAGTTTTGACTCGTCACCGTCGTTCTCTGAGATTTTGGACAACAGGGCCACACTGACTTTCTGGCAAGGTATTGAGCCGGTGCGTTATGTTAACGGGGTTGTGACGCAGTTGGTACAGGGCGAAAGCGGTTTTTCCCGCACCCGCTATAACATGGTCATCGAGCCGGATTTGGTGCGGGCCTCCTATCAATCGGACAACAAAATCTTCCAACAACAAGACAGCGAAAAAATCCTGCGTCAGCTCCTTTCAAAGAATCATATCAACCAAGTCGAATTTCATTTAAGTGACAGCTATTGGCAACGGGAATACTGCGTACAATACCGGGAAACGGATTTAGCCTTTATCGAACGACTGGCGGCGGAAGAAGGGACTTACTACTATTTTTCGCATACTGAAGACGGCCACACCCTCCATTTCAGCAACCATAGCGCATTGGCCCCAGAAAAAGGCACATTGCTTTATAACCCCACCCCTGCCGGTGAACGCCCCGAAGCCGCTTTATGGCACTGGGCATATCAGGCCAAACTTGGCACCAACCGCCAAACCCTACGCGATTACACCTTCACCCACCCGACTTACTCTCAAGAACACCGGCATGCCCTGCAGCAAACTAGCGTACTCGGCGAAAGTGCGGTCAATATTTACGAAAAATACGATTACCCGGGGCGTTATAAACGAGACGCACAGGGAGAACCGTTCAGCCGCTACCGATTGGAATACGAACGGCGCGAAGCGGAAGTGGCACTTGCCACCGGGGATGATTTACGCCTGATTCCCGGTTATCG